>JAKMEQ010000031.1 GCA_022425805.1 Acidimicrobiales bacterium | reverse complement strand
GCAAAATCAAAATTCAGTGATAGGAATCCCCCTTCCAGCTCTCCTACAACTGATCCCGAATAGCCAGTAGCGCCACTGATAACTATGCTCAAAACTACTGCGAGTAGAACGCCGGGGAAGAGTTTGTGGACTTGCCGGCCTCCGAAAATAATAATAATCGTTCCTATGGAAAAAAGAATTGCAGAACCATGCCACTGACCAGGGTGAACCACAGCCTCAAAACTATTCTTGATAACCCCACGATTCGACGAATCCACCCCGAGGGTTTTGGGAAGTTGCGAAAGAATGATCAGGATTGCTGCTCCAGAAGTAAATCCTAAGATCAAGGGGTCCGTTAGTAGGTTAGCGATTTTTCCGAGACGTAGTATCCCGAGAATTACCCTGATCACCCCGACGAAAAGAGCTAGTAGCGCAGCGAGTTCTATGTACTCCAATGACTGAGGTTCGGCCATCCCCTGGAGGGCACCGAACGTCAAAAGAGCTGTTAGGGCAACGGGTCCTGTTTGTAAATATGAAGAAGATGCAAATAGGGCTGCGAGGAGCGATGGTAATGCAGCAGCGTACAAACCGTGTTGTGCTGGAAGGCCAGCTAATTCGGCATATGCGAGTCCTTGCGGCAAGGCAAGAAGAGCGACAGAAATACCCGCGAGGATATCTCCAGTCGTTGGACGATTCATACGCAACTTTTGCCTCCGATTAAAGGTTTTTTACAACCTGTTCATCTTCACGACAGGATTGCACTTTCCAAGGTAGCGGAGACATCGGCATAAGTGAAGAAGAAGCATAATACTGTTTCTTTTTCACCTCGCAAATAATTTTTTACGGATGGTCTCACCTTGGATGATTAAAACTATAAAAGCCCGAGATCCGCTAAATCACAAATTTGTTTCTATTCGTAACAGAAAATAGCAGTATATGGATACCTATTGGCGGTATGAATCAGATCGTAAATTAAAGACAGAAAAGAATAAAATTGACAAGTATTCTCTTAAATCTACTGCCACTTTTAGCTCTAAACCTGTACATTTGGGACTGTGATCCCACTGTCAAAACCTATTTTAAGCGGGGCTGAAAAAGCGGCTGTTCTTCGTGTTCTTGAAAGTGGCATGCTTGCGCAAGGATCTGAAGTAGCGGCATTTGAAGAAGAGTTCTCCAACACAGTCTCCAACCACCACTGTGTTGCGGTGAACTCCGGAACTTCTGCTTTGCACCTTGGCTTACTAGCAGCAGGTATACAGCGAGGTGATGAAGTCATAGTGCCTTCTTTTACGTTCGCTGCGACAGCTAATGCCGTGAGTTTATGTGGAGCCATTCCTGTATTTGTGGATATCGACCTAGATACTTTTACTCTTAATGTCGAAGCTACCAGTGACGCGATCACTGAACGGACTGCAGGGATTATGCCTGTGCATCTATATGGGCACCCTGCAAAAATGGATGCATTGTCAGAGCTTGCCAACCGTCACGGGTTGCTCCTATTCGAAGATGCGGCTCAAGCCCATTTAGCAAAATATCAAGGTGCTCCAGTTGGAACATTCGGTATATCAGCTTTCTCTTTCTATCCAACGAAAAATATGACGAGCGGAGAAGGGGGAATGATAGTGACTTCCAGTGACGAGGTTGCTCGAAAAGCTCGCCTTCTCCGGAATCAAGGAATGGAAAAGCAATACCAAAACGAAATCGTTGGATTTAATAACCGAATGACAGACCTTCACGCTTCTATTGGACGAGTTCAGCTGGCTTTGCTTGCAGAGCGGACAGAAAGAAGGCGTGAAATTGCACGCTTATACGACGCCCAGTTACAAAAAGTCATTACGCCATATGTCTCTACCGACGTTTTCCATGCCTACCATCAGTACACAATCCGAACTGAAAATCGTGATTCCTTAGCTGCGCATCTTTCAAAAAATGAGGTGGGTCATGGTGTCTATTATCCAACACCTGTTCATGAATTACCATCGTTTGGTTTACCTCTAGAGCTACCCGAAACTACTCGCGCTGCCAAAGAAGTGCTTTCCATTCCTGTCAACCCTTCATTAAGTGATGAAGAAGTTGAAACTGTTATAGAGGTGGTCAACTCATGGCCCTAAGAGCAGGTTTAATCGGAATGGGTAAAATGGGTCGTAATCATGCCCGAGTGATGTCTAACACTGAAGGTGTGGACTTTATAGGAGTTGCCGACCCTATGGGAGATCCCACAGGGTCAATAGATAAACAGCTGGTTTTCCGCTCTGTCGAAGAGTTAATATTGGAAAAAATAGATATCGCAGTTGTGGCATGTCCCACAGTTGAACACGAAGTAGTCGCATTGAAGCTATGCGAAGCCGGAATTCACTGTCTTGTAGAGAAACCTCTCGCATTGGATTTTTCTTCAGCAGAGAGAATCATGCAGTCATTTGAGAAAACTGGGCTTACTGGGGCTGTTGGGCATATCGAGCGTTTCAATCCTGCCATCCGAGCGATGCGACAGCGTATAAGAAATGGTGACTTAGGTGACTTGTTTCAAATTGCAACACGTCGTATCGGCCCCTTCCCTAACCGCATTCAAGATGTTGGAGTAGTGAAAGATCTAGCAACACATGACCTTGATCTCACAGCATGGGTTGGAGGTTCACTATTCAAACAAGTGTCAGCTCATACAGCCCATAAAGCTGGTAGAGAGCATGAGGACCTTGTTGCCATCACTGGGCAACTCCACAACGGAGTAATTACGAATCACTTAGTCAATTGGTTATCTCCAATGAAGGAGAGGCTCGTCGTTGCGACAGGCGAACAGGGCTGCTTTATCGCTGATACTCTTCTAGCAGATTTAACTTTTTTCCGAAACAGTGACGCACCACCTCCTTGGGAAGGAATTTCACAATTTCGAGGTGTTGCTGAAGGAGATATGATTCGATTCGCAATCGCCAAACCTGAGCCTCTGCGAACCGAATTCGAAGGTTTTCGCGATGCCGTAGCGGATGGAAGTGGAGAAATCGTAACCATGCGAGAAGGTCTAGCAGCTGTGAGTGCTGCTGAAGCTGTTCTCGCTTCCGCAAACAGCGGAGCAAGTGTTTTAATTGGAGAAGAATGACGACCTGCGTTGTGGCCCTAGGGAAAATAGGTTTACCTTTAGCCGTTCAGATAGCTTCAACGGGAGAACATGTTCTTGGTGTAGACATTAATCAGAAGGTAGTAGATCTAGTAAATGCCGGAATCGAACCCTTTCCCGGCGAGGAAGGCCTTTCAGAACGGCTAAAGTCTGTTATTTCTGAAGGGCTGCTGGAAGCAACTACTGAAACCTCAAAGGCTGTGAGTAAAGCCAGTCAAGTAGTGATAGTCGTTCCCGTGATCGTTGACGAAGAGGCAAATCCTGATTTCAAAGCCATAGATGCTGCTACGAATGACGTCGCTAAAGGTCTCACGAAAGGTTGCCTTGTCAACTACGAGACAACGCTTCCAATAGGGACCACGCGGCAACGGTTCCTTCCTATGCTCGAGTCAGAGTCAGGGTTAGTTTGTGGATCAGATTTTTTCCTGTGCTATAGCCCTGAGCGCGTATACAGCGGAAGGATTTTCTCCGACCTAAAACGTTACCCCAAATTAGTAGGGGGGATCGATAATGAATCATCAAAAAGGGCGATCTCTTTCTACAGCGCGGTTCTCGATTTTGATGAGAGAGATGATCTAGAAAGACCCAATGGTGTTTGGGACCTCGGTAGCAGCGAAGCGGCTGAAATGACAAAGCTTGTCGAAACCACCTACCGGAATGTCAACATTGCGCTAGCAAATGAATTTGCTATGCATGCAGAAGAACTAGGTATAGATATCGGTCCAGTAATTGAAGCATCAAATAGTCAGCCCTTTAGCCATATTCACTACCCAGGCATCGCAGTTGGTGGTCACTGTATTCCAGTTTATCCAAAGTTCTATTTATCTACGGATATTGAAGCTAGCTTACCTTCATCATCGATTTTAGTGAATGAGTCAATGCCGAAAAGAGCGGTCCATAGTCTGTATGGGTCAGAAGACAACGCTTTGGATGGAAAAAAAATAGCAATTCTTGGTGCCGCATACCGAAATGGAGTTAAGGAAACAGCATTTTCAGGAGTTTTCCCACTGGTAGAAGAGGTTACGAACCTCGGCGGTGTTGCCGTGGTCCATGACCCGCTTTATACGAATGATGAACTCGCTGAGTTAGGCTTAATCGGTTTCCAACTCGGAGAACAGTGTGATGCGGCAATTGTCCAGACGGACCACACAATCTATGCAGAGTTGTCATCATCGGATCTGCCTGGAGCAGAAATTATCTTTGATGGCCGAAGAATCGTCGACGCAGAAAAACTTTTCCCAATCCGTGTGCAGGTGCTTGGAATTGGGTAGTTAAATGAAGATTCTCAGTGTCGTAGGGGCAAGGCCTCAATTTATTAAGCTGGCTCCACTTCACAAAGCTGCCGTTCGTCGCGGTCTTAACCATCAAGTTATTCATACAGGTCAGCATTACGACGACAACATGTCAGAGGTTTTTTTTAGAGAGCTTGAAATGCCAAAACCTGACTTGAATCTTAATGTGGGGTCTGGGTCTCACGCTTTCCAAACTGCCCAAATGATGGAAGGAATCGAAACCTGCCTTCTTGAAGAAAAACCTGACTGGGTTATCGCATATGGAGATACGAACTCTACGTTAGCTGCAGCGATCGTAGCTGTGAAGATCCACATCCCTATTGCTCACGTTGAGGCGGGGTTACGGTCTGGGAATCGAGAGATGCCCGAGGAACATAACCGGATCATAACCGACCATTGCTCCGATCTTCTTTTTGCACCAACTGAAACCGCAATGAAAAACTTAGCTCATGAAGGTCTCAAACAACGATCTCGTTTAGTTGGGGACATAATGGTGGATTCGCTCGATTTTGTCCAAGAAACCCTTCTAAATTCTCCAATCGATGTCCAAAAACTATGTAACACTCAAGAAGAATTTATCCTGGCAACCATCCACAGGGCAGAGAATACTGGGGATGCATCAAGATTGGAATCACTGATTGAGATCCTCAGCTCATTTCATATACCTGTCGTCCTTCCGGCTCATCCACGCCTTGTATCCTTTTGTAAAAAATTCAATATCGAGCTTTCACGAGGTTCTCTTAAAATCATTCCTCCCCTGTCACACCGCGAACTGATTGCTACGGCAAGAACGTCCAGATCGGTTATTACTGATTCCGGTGGGTTACAAAAGGAATCCTTTCTCCTCAAGGTTCCCTGTTCCACTATTCGGACAGAGACAGAGTGGGAGGAAACTTTAGTAGGAGGATGGAATATCATAGTAGACGACCTCTCAAACCTTGAAGCGCTTGCCATGCGAACAAAACCATTACCAGCAGAGGAAGCTCCCTTTGGAAGCGGCGATACTGCCGGCAATATCATTGATTGTCTTTTAGCGTAGGGTCATGACTTTCAATATCGTTAAATAGTTTAACGTCTCAATCTTTTCTTAGCGTTAACTTTCCGTTACGTTCGCTGTACTGCTCTCTAGAACTTGGGCACACCCAGATGCCTTCTTCGTCCACTAGCCTTACTCCTGCTCGTCCGACCCAACCTATTTGTCTAGCAGGGTTTCCGGCTACCAATGCATAGTCAGGAACATCTCGAATTACTACGGAACCAGCTCCAACGAGTGACCATGCACCGATCTCGGTCCCTGCTAGAACAACTGCTCTAGCACCAATTGATGCCCCTTCCCTAACTTGAACGCCCAACGGTTTCCAATCTTTCGAGTCTTTTAGCTGCCCCTCTGTATCTACAGATCGTGGATAAACGTCATTTGTAAGAACTGCCGCAGGTCCAATAAATACCCCATCAGCTATCTCTGCGGGGTCATAGACAAGTGCATAATTTTGTATCTTCACGTTATTACCAATTACCACTGAAGGGCCGACATACGCACCTCTTCCAATAATACAGTCAGAGCCAATCACGGCATTCTCTCTTATCTGAGCCAGATGCCAGACAGAGGTTCGAGCATCTATCGATGATCTCTCATCCACATCAGCTGTATCAGAAATATGAATTTCCATATGGTATTAGTGTAGTGGGTTAGACACCGCATCCTTAAAGTTAAGAAATAGTGGTTACTTTTGCACCAATTCCTAGACTAATAGGTATGGACACTCCTGAATGGCCCAAGGTTGAGGGACCACGCATACTCTCCCTCGTGGGAAATGACCTCAGAATTGACGTTCGGTCAAGAAAGACAGCAGCTTCACTAGCGGGTTCAGGTTTTTCCGTTATTGCTATGGGAGTCACATCCTTCGGTGACGAGGTCCCTTCTGAAGGTCATCATGGTGCTCTTCTCTATCGTGTCCCTGTGGTACTCGACGGTGGTTCCACGCCATTTCTTTTCCGTTTTTCTAAAGCAAACCTCCGAGATTTTTTCTTTTCTATCACGGAAAAAATCAAAGGAAGGCTTCGGGAATTAAAAGCCGGGACAAAGCACTCTGATCACGATTCCCGAAAAAAATTAGTCTCAAGGTTAATCAATAAGGTCAGAATTGCTCAGCTAAATTTCGCTGCAAAAGTTTTTTGGATTTTATATCGGTTGCTTGCTCGACAAAATTCCCACAGGCTTTTTATTAAATCTTGGCGTTGGACCCTTCCAGAGATGCACCGTTATGAAGCAAGCCTTGGACCAGTTATCGACTTACTAAAGCCCGATTTAATTCATGTTCATGATGTTTTCCATTTAGGACTTGCGGCAAGGGCCGTGACGCGAGCAAAGCAGGCACAGAGAGATATCAAACTTGTTTATGATGTCCATGAATATATTCCAGGATTACCTATCGAGGATCGCAAACGCTGCGGATACGAGAATCTTGAGAATGAATATGCACCTCTAGTTGATGCATTTATAACTGTTTCCCCTGGTTTAGAAGCTCTTATAGAAAAGAGATTTGGGGTTCCTTCCGCAGTCGTTCTAAATGCCCCTGATTTAATATCTGCTATCAACACTACCCCTCTTCGGGAGGTCGTAAACCTATCTTCTGATGACACGCTAATGGTTTATGTAGGGGGGATAGCGCCCCATCGAGGAGCAGAATTACTTCTCGAAACTATGCAATACCTTGCCCAAGACTTTCATTTAGTTTTTGTTTCCGCTTCTACCTCTGGCTACATTGCTTCTCTGAGAGAGCGTTCCATAAAAGATGGGATAGCTGGGCGGGTACACTTTGCCCCCTTTGTCGAGCCAGAAGCAGTCGTTTCGTATATCTCAAGCGCTGACATCTCTTTGATCCCCTTAAGTAGGGAAATTCAAAATTATGAAGTTGCTTTACCTAATAAATTATTTCAGTCAATTCATGCCGGAGTTCCGCTAGCAGTTAGCGATAATCCCGACATGAAACAATTTGTCAAAGAAAATGGAGTAGGTGAAGTTTTTGTAGGCAATAACCCTAAGTTAGTAGCAGATGCAATAAATAAAGTTGTTAATAGCTCCTACTTGTATGCTGAAGCCATCGGCGACGAAAGATTACTGTTCGAAACATCTTGGGAATATCAATCCACTCTGATCACAAACACATACAACAATCTGGGGGTTTCTCCTCATGCCTAAAGACCTACATCTTGTTGCGATAGTCGGTAATGATATCATTTACGATAGCCGCGTGAAAAAAGCCGCTGCCAGCGCTGCCGCTGCCGGTTACCGAACTACCGTTATCTGCTATTCACCAACAAACACACGAACCGAGTCATATTTCGGTGACATAAAAGTGATTAAAGTCCCTGTTCCTTTCAACGCTCGGGATAAATCGAAACGGCTTAGAGTAGCACTTCGCCCCTTCCAAGAAAAAGAGTTAGCAGCTCGTTTCCAAGGAAAATTTGTTCATAGAGAAGCAATGATCCGACGACGAAAGGCCGTATTAAAAACAACGCCCCAGAAATCAATAAAATTTTATGCCAATTACATAAATTGTTTCGTGATTCAAGCGAAGCTCAAGTTTGACCAAAGATTCTTAGCATCTCGAAAGTGGCTAAACCGTGCGTTCGATATTTTAATCAAGATTTACAACCGAGTTCGACGACGAGTTACTCAACGATTATCACAAATCTTAGGTAGAAGTGTCTTCCTCGACTACGAGGTAGCCTTTGGCCCGATTCTCGAAGAGCTTCAGCCTGACATCATTCATGCGCACGATTACCACATGATTGGTGTGGGAGTCACAGCAGCACAGAACCTTCAAGGAATAGGGAAGGACACAAAAATAATTTACGATGCCCACGAGCTGGTCGAAGGACTTAGCTATCCAAAGTTCCTTATTAAGAGATGGATGCGTGAAGAAAAAAAATTCATCAATCAAGTCGATGATGTAATATGTATCTCGGGCCCTCAAGCAAACCGGATAAAAGAACTCCACAATTTAGAGTCGTCACCGCAAGTAGTCCTCAACTGTCCACTATTCGATAAGAACATTGCGTTAGCTACAACCATTCGGGACGAAATTGATACGCAAGAAAGAATTCTTGTGTATCACGGCCAAGTTGACCCAGGGCGTGACCTTGAGACACTTGTTAGGTCACTAGAATTTTTTCCACCTGACGTGCACATTGCAATTATGACTAATAATAGCGGAAAGTATCTAGGGGAACTTAAGGCTATTGCTGATAGCTTATCCAGACTGGAACAGACGGTTAAAGAGCGTCTTCATATTCTTCCATATGTCCCTGCTGCTGATCTTCCGATATATTTATCAACCGCAGATGTAGCTGTAGTCCCGCAAATACAAACCAAAAATCATAGAATAGCTATGCCAAATAAGCTGTTTGAATCGGTTCAAGCCAAACTACCGATACTTGCCAGCGATGTCGGAGCGGTAGCTACGTATGTCCTGTCAAAAGGGATTGGAACTATTTTTGAGAGCGGTTCACCAAAGAGTTTAGCAAAAGCAGGTTCGTTGCTCTTAAAAGAGATCGATGGATATAAACAACATTTTTCTGAAGAGTTACTAACCCAAACTACATGGGAGTACCAGTCCAAGGTACTCCTCGACGTATATCTGAACGTTCTTGGAACTTCCCCGCTTGTTCATCAAGGGAACCGAAGATTGACAGTAGATATTTTTGATGATCCAGAAGTTAATGATTCACATGTAAAAGGATTAGCTATCGGACCCAGAAATATGGCAGGCCAGGCATATCTTATGGCTGATGCTGTCCAAAGATTTCTTAATGTTCCCTCTATCTCTTTTTCGCTTGGTAAGTCCGGATATAATTTTCCGGTCCATCTTCCTGTGGACGTAGAAAATTGGAGAGACCCCATCTGGCAAAGGCAACATCGAGAGATGCTCTCTGCAGGGTTTAGTCATGTGCTCGCGGAATGCGGGACTGGTGTCTTAGGAACAATGGGAGGAAGATTTATTGATGAGCAGGTTTCGCTTCTAGATGAGTCCGGACTTTCGGTAGCTGTACTTCTACATGGCTCAGAGATTCGTGACCCAGTAGCACATCAACAATACCCTTATTCACCATTCCAAGATAACGATGATCTGACAAAGAAACTAGAGAAAACAGTGTCCATCCTTCGACAACGCTTGGAGGGTAGCGGCATTCCTATTTTCGTAACGACACCCGATCTTCTGCAGTACATAGAGGGTGAGTGGTTGCCAGCTGTTGTGGATGTCAATTTTTGGGGCTCCGTCCCCGGTCGACCTAATAAATCAATGCCAACTGTTCTTCATATGCCCTCAAATAACCAACTTAAGGGTTCAGAATATATCGATTCCGAGTTGCTTAGACTTGAGGGTGCCGGGAAAATAAGATACTTAAGGCCAGAAACGCAAACACCAGCCGCTTTAGTCCCATCGTTAATTGCTCAAAGTGACATCATTATCGATGGAATCGTTATTGGTGCTTATGGAGTGACGTCTTGCCAAGCTATGGCAGCGGGTCGTTTAATTATTACAAATATAAATGAACTAGGTGAAATCAGGTCAGAATGCCCTATTTTGCATGCCGACCCTGCGATACTTAGTTCTGTGCTAGAAGACTTACTGGAGAACCGAACACAATGGGATTCTATAACATCCGCAGGCCAAGAATTCGTTCGAAAATACCATGATGGTTCCTTTACCGCTCAAAAAATACAAGATTTCCTTAACACCTAAAAAGGTCTAATAGTGTCTGATCCCGATAAAACAAAAGTCCGAGTTTACGACGCTGAATTTCGTATCCCACCAATCAAGCCTTATCTCGAAGACACATTTGCTCATTTAAGATTTGCAATTGAAAAAGCAAAACTAGATCTTGTAGCAGCTAATAAAAATACTTGGTTCGGTCAATTGTGGAACATCATCAACCCATTCCTACTCGCAGTACTCTATTGGTTTTTGGTTGTTGTTCTCTTTGGCGCCGGAGGAAGTATATTTGATCGTGAAGGAATGAGAGTCCTGACCCAAATAGTTGGTGGACTCTTCCTCTGGGGTCTCCCTAGCGCTGCATTTAATCTAGGTGCGCGATCCATTATTCAAGGAGGATCTTTTATTCTGAATACCCGAATTCCACGAATGATTCTTCCGATTTCTTCAGTGTTGTCTGGGTTTATGAATTTTGCACCGAGCATTTTGGTTTACCTTTTATTTCATGCTCTAGCCCGATACCCATTTTCTATACACATGCTTTGGGCATTTCCAATAATTGCGATAATTTTTCTACTCTCATTAGGCTTCGCAATGATGGCTGCAACAGGAACAGTGTATTACCGTGATTTGGCTTCTTTTTTGCCTTTCGTATCAAGAATGTGGCTCTATTTAACTCCTATTATTTATCTGTACACACTGATGCCCGACTCTTTGAGTTGGACATTCTATGTAAACCCTTATGGAGGTCTATTCGCTGCTATGCAGCAAATATTGTTCGAAAGTAGTAGCCCAAGATTTAGCTTCATCCTCGCCGGATTAGGGTGGAGTATTGTCTCGATATCTGCAGGTATTATGATGTTCCTTAGAAAAGAGCGAGAATTTGCAGTACGAATCTGACCTCCCTGCTGTCACTGTTGAGAATCTCTCAGTCAAGTATCGGACAGTGCTTGAGTCCCGACCGACTATGAAATCGGCTCTGATGCGACTAGGAAGACCGCAACAAGAAGTTAAATACATCGAAGCATTAAAAGATCTTACGCTTACCGTCCAGCCGGGTGAATTTTTAGGAGTCATCGGCCATAACGGAGCGGGAAAATCTACTTTGCTTCGAACTATCGCAGGTATCCTTCCGCCCTCGTCTGGCAGGGTACAAATTGCAGGTCATGTGACCACACTTCTATCCGTCGGAATCGGATTCAACTCAGAGCTCACTGGGAGAGACAATATTCGTCTTGGGGGTCTAGCAAATGGCTTCTCGATCAAAGAAATCGCTGAAAAAGAAGATGAAATAGCTGCTTTCTCTGAATTAGGGGAATTTATAGATTATCCAATGAAAACCTACTCAACTGGAATGTACTCGCGTCTTGGTTTCTCGGTCGTTACTCACATGGATCCAGATATTTTACTCATTGATGAGGCGCTGTCTGCCGGTGACGCTTCTTTCCGAGATAAAGCAGCAAAGAAGATTGAAGACATGATGGAAAAAGCACGCGCAATCATCCTTGTTAGCCATGGCTTGCAGACCATTAATGAAATGGCATCAAAATGTCTTTGGCTAGACCATGGAAAAATGATGGGGTACGGGCCTTGCGATGAAATTGTCGGAGCATATGAAGACTTCGTAGCGGTTGGGTCTTCCAGTATCATTAGTGAAGAAATTTAGCTATATCATTAATGAATAAAAAAATTAAAACTCTTCTAAGAAAGCAACTATGACTCAGAGTAATGTCGATAATAAGAATCAGGGCTTCTGGGATGAACTCTGTGGCTCGGGCTTAGCTAAATCGATAGGGACTCTTGATAATTCTCCTGAGAGCATTAAGAAATTCGACTCTGCATACATGGGGCTATACCCATACCTCTTCCAGTACCTGCCCCATCCGACAAAACCGGAAGAACGAATCTTAGAAATCGGACTTGGATATGGAACTGTTGGAGGGATCTTAGTTGAACGCGGATTTGACTACTATGGGCTAGATATAGCTGAAGGCCCCGTTGGTTTGATGGGAGAAAGAATGAAGCGGAATGGCCTTTCTGGACAAAGTGTTCAAGAGGGATCTGCACTTGAAATACCGCATCCTAATGAGCATTTCGACAAAGTAATTTCTATCGGGTGCCTTCACCACACTGGTGACCTTGAAAAATGTGTTGCTGAAGTACATCGCGTCTTAGCCCCTGGAGGGGAAGCTGTCATTATGCTCTACAACAGACTTTCATACCGTCAGCTAGTTCAGGCTCCTGCCAACTGGTATAGAGAAATGCGAGCCGAAGGATGGAACGGGTATCGTCAACGTATTCGAGCAATGTACGATACCAATTTGGAGGGAGAGGCTGCTCCACATACTGATTATATTTCTATGTTTAAAGCGCACAGGCTATTTAAGTCTTTTACATCTATCGACATAGACATTCAGAACTTTGACCATCTAACTCTTTTTGGCGGGAAATTCCACCGAGATCGACCGCAGCTACTTAATAACATCGGACGAATTTTTGGGCTTGATCTTTATATTACATTACAAAAATAAATTACCGTCTTCTAATTCAAGACTTAACCTAAGGGCTCTCCAGCAATCGCCAACTCTACTTGGTCGGCACTAGTCCAATCTAGAAAATGAAAATCAGATAAATCTTTATCACGAGCTTGCTCTACTAAAGATGCAAACATCTCTATAGCTCCATATTGTGCACATTCTCGAAGTAAGTCTGTAACTGAGCCTGACGCACGATCAAGGACTGGATGAATTGGGTGCCAATCAACTAACACTCGAAGGAATTTCTCATCTAAGTGTGAGACGATCTCTGGATGTAGCTCAACTAACTTGACTATTTCGCTTACAAATCTAGCTAACTCATCTATTGAGTCTGTTATCCTCGCCACATAGATCAGATGCTGAAGTCCTTCGAACAACTTTGGAGTAACACGCCATTGCATTCTCTCAACGGGTGAACTTTCTGGTGAAATCCTTGGACGACCCGATTCAAAAACTGATTCTGTAAAGACTTCTTCAACAAACTTTTCATACGTGAATCTCCTTTCGCGTATGAGCACTTCCGCGGCATTATTTGCAATCTCTTCCAAAACCTTCGGTTGTCTTAGAATCTCTGATATTTCATCTATATTAGAGATTTCTGAATCAGTAGGGATGTAGTGTTCCCAAGGCTTTAGCACCCCTAAATAATCTCCCTCAACCAAAATCTGAGGAGTCCCTACCATCGCCGCATCGAAGATACGCGGACTGATAGCACTCATTTCTGCTAATCCATCTTGGTTTGGAAAACAACTTTGTTCTATCTCCTCAAAACCTGCTTTTGGGTTCTTCACAAGAAATTCTTTAACGTTTTCCTGAATCGATCCATCAGGGTCACATAAGGAGGCGCCTCCTTTTTGGGCAATTGTTGTCTTACAAGATCCCAAAAATTCATACCATTCCTCTCCAAAGAAAACATCTTCATCCTTCGTGGAAATATCAGAGACCATTCCAGCTGATTTAGCAAGATTGTCAAATTTTTCAGCGAACAAACCTTTTTTTAAAGCACTTCTCCCAAGCCAGGGAGAAAGAAGGCGCACTCTAGTACCAACATCGATTGTTCTTTCTTCCATGGGGACCCAAGATGCTAAATACTTTTCTGCCATAGGCTCATCAACATAACCGGTTAACACCTGCCGGATTTCTGCTTTCTTTGACATTATAGGATATACAATCTCATGGCCATTCTCTATTGG
>JAKMEQ010000016.1 GCA_022425805.1 Acidimicrobiales bacterium | reverse complement strand
CCCCTCTACGTTCGTACTTGTTGAAGCCTTCGAAGAAGACGGTGCTGTCCCTCACGTAAATAGCGATCACTTTAAAAAAGCTATGAGCGATATGCCGCAGGCCCTTGCTGAAACACCACGAATTATTAATACAACCATTGAAGGTGCAAATGACTGGTCTTTAATGGGTGAACTCGCAGTTGACTAACTTAAGGAAGAAATATGAGCGTTTCTTACAACCCAGAATTTGATCCAACCGGAATAGAAGGTGGTGTTGATACGAATAGCATGCCGTGGATTGAAGTAAAGCAGGCACCGGGAATGCGATTTAAACCTTTACGTGCCAGTCGGGAATCCGGCTGGTTCTCCATGATCGTCCAGGTTGAAGCTGGAACAGAACTTGTTCCCATGGTTTACCTCGGCGGAACTGACATGATGATTCTTTCGGGACGACTCACTTACACTCAGGGAGATTTGGCAGCAACAGTCGGGCCCGGAATTTGGGGGTACATTCCAGCGAATTCTCGGGTAGAGGGAATTGTGGTCGAAGAAACAACCGAGTACCAAGCAAATTACTTTGGTCCTGTCGCTTTCCTCGGCGAGGATGGGAAAAGTGTTGACAGCATCCTGACTGCGCTTGATGTCTTAACAGCAGCGAATTCCAATGGTTTAACGTTGGTACCAAATAGCCTAGCGGAATGCATGCAACCTCGCCCCGTACCTTTCCATGGGGAACCTGAACCACTAGCCATAGCCGAAAGCGAAGCTTTAGGTGAGGTGCTCCAATCTAGTGATACTGCTGGAAATGGAAACTTTACTCACCCCCATTGGGTTGATACACGACCTATACCGTGGATCGAATTTCCAGGAATGGATGACTATGGGATCAAGATTCTTCGCGTTAGTGAAGAAACTGGAATGTCTACCTTACTCATACTCCACAACAGTGTTGCTGGACCTCACTACCACCTCGGAGCGGCGGATTTCCTAATCCTAAACGGTCGCATTGGTTACCGTGCTGGCCCCCCTGAGGGTTATGGTCCTGGAGTTTGGTTCTACGAACCTGCAGGCGCACGCCACGAGGCGACCCAACGTGTGGGGGACGAAGACCTTATATACACAGCTAACGTCTATGGGCCAGTTCAATTTGATGAGGGAATAGGAACACCTATCGCCGCAGTTGTCTCTTGGATGAGCTACAAGGAAATGGCCGACGCAAACGATGCTTCACTCGTCGCGAATGTATTCCCTGGAGATACATCATTACTGGCGTGGTCCCCTATCGGTAACAACGCTTAACGATCTCCTAAACAGAAACTGGTGATTCCGGTACTATATGGTGTTCACCATCTCCATAATCGTTCTGCGGGCTTTTACGGTCTCGTAGATAGATCCCTACAAATATTCCGGCAAGTGCTACTAGTCCAAACGTAGCTCCAGAAGAAATCATCACAAGCGCAGGTGCCGGACAAGTCCCTGCAATAGCCCATCCAATCCCAAATAGAGCACCCCCAGTAATATGGTGACGTTTAGGCTTAGAGCGTTGAAGGTATAGTTTCCCATTTAAAACAGTTCCGACTTTCCGGCGCTCAAACCACCAGAGCAACCCTCCTGCTACAAAAACAGCAGATGCCATTAGTCCATAGACGTCGAGCTCATCGAATCTCAGCATTGCATGGATGGTGTCATATTCATGTAAATTTGCCGCAGCTAGTAGGGCACCGAAACAGGCACCAAACACCAGTCCAACACCATTCTCCTTCCGAGCCTTCATAAGTCGCCTCCAGTAATAAGCCGTAGCAATAATGTTGTAGCAATAGCGGTACTCATAAACGTTCCTGTCGAAACTATTGACGCGTAAGAACGTTGAGACGTCCCGCACAATCCATGTCCAGACGTACATCCACCAGCAACTTTTGCTCCGTACCCCATAATTACAGCACCAACAAATACGAACACCACCGTGAGTCCCGACGGAATGAGATTTCGAACGGCATCATATCCGGTTCGAAAATGTGCCGTGTCTCTGAGCACCTGAGTCACTACGACCCCTCCAAGAAAAATGCCAGCGAAATACCACACTCGCCAAACAACTACGTCCGTTTTTCTCTGGAGCAGTTTTAACGAATGCACATAAGAGCCGCTGGCCCCTAACGGTTGATTCATAGTGAGAAAAAAAAGGACGATGAGCAATCCCAGAGAAGGACCGACTATGAACCATGGAACTCTGTCAGGAAGCACATCAAACATTTTTGTCCTAAAAATTTCTTAGTTTCTGTATTCTTTGCCTGTTAAGTAATAAACTATCTGGAAAGACTTGAATCCCCGCAACTTATGACAGATACAAAATCAACTCCAATACACATTTCAGGTATTCCTCGCGAGAAGGCTCCTGAGCCACCATTAGGAACCGATCCTATTATATTTGGCTCTCGATACTACTCAACAGAGTTCGCTGATAAGGAGTGGGAACGAATGTGGACAAGGGTCTGGCAAATAGCTGGAAGAGTAGACCAGGTTCCCGATCCGGGAGATTATATAAAATATGACATCAATCAAGAATCGATAATTTGTATTCGTAGCAGTGATCACAAAATTCGAGCCTTCTACAATGCTTGTCAACATCGTGGGAATCAATTGGTTAGCGCAGAAATCGGTACGTTGGCATCGGGAGAGTTCCAATGCGCATACCATGGGTGGCGTTTCAGCGACACTGGCGAATGCACTTGGGCATACTGCGAGGAAGACTTTCCACAGGGGTCTCCATGTGGAAAGTTAAACCTTGTAGAAATCCCCTGCCAGACATGGGCTGGATTTATTTGGTTCAACATGGACCCTGAATGCACCGATCTTCGAGAATGGCTCAATCCTGTTGCTGAACACCTTGACTCATACCACATGGAGAATATGAAAAGAACTCACTGGGTCACCATTGAAGGAACCTGGAATTGGAAATGCGTACAGGATAACTTCAATGAAAGTTACCATCTTCCATTTGTACACCCACAGACGGTTACGACGATGAATGAGCACTATAGCGGCTGCCAATTTGACCTCTACCCATCAGGTCATAGCAGGATGCTCATGCCAGGAGGAGGTCCTGGGCCACAATACACTGGGAAAGCTGATCGGACTTTTAAAAGCCTCCAACAGACCTTCGACTTTTGGGATTTTGACCCAGAACCCTATCGTAATGATTTGACTGGACTTCGAACGGCCTTACAAGGACGCAAACGGGAATTAGCTGAATCCAAAGGGTATGACTTCTCTCGATACTCTGATGAACAACTCACAGACCATTATCACTATACGATTTTTCCAAACATCTCATTTAGCATGAAACCCGATGGCTGTATTTTTCTTCGGTCGGCCCCTCACCCTACTGACCCAAATAAATGCTTGTTTGATATGTGGTACCTGACCATGTTCCCGCATGAGTCAACAGAGTATTACTCAAACTCGATGCGTGACTGGGTCTCGTTAGACCACCAGGTGGAACATATAACTGGACTTGCTGGTGAGGTTAGCTGCGGGCCTGGTATTGATCAGGATGTTGCTATTTGGACGACTCAACACAAGGGACTGCAGTCGCGTGGGTACCGAGGCGAGTACTTACCCACACAAGAAAACCGCATACGGTATTTCCACCAGAATCTTGACAAGTATCTTGCTATGGAACCCACATGACCGATAGTGAGTCCTACAACTTAGGCAATCTGGATGACCTCGAAGATGGAGAGATGCGTGTCTTTGAAGATATCGATGATTACGGAATAGTCGTCTGTAAAGTCAAAGGGGAATTATACGGGCTAGAAGATAACTGCAGCCATGCTGATACCCCGCTGAGCGAAGGCCGTCTTCGCGGATTCCAGTTGACTTGCCCTCTTCATGGCACATCGTTTGATGTACGTTCAGGAACGCACAGTGGTCCTCCAGCGTATGAAGGCGTCACGTGTTATAAGGTGGAAATCGAAGATGGAGTTGCCGTAGCCTTACGACCCAAAAGCGATAAAAGTAATAGTTCTGATAACGTCGACGGCTTCTTTCAAACACGATGAAGCTTTAAGGTGGACTTAATGTTCAATGGGAAAGTCGCAATCATCACGGGAGCCGCTCAGGGAGTCGGGGCAGCTTTCGCTACACGACTGGCCTTAGAGGGGTGCAAGGTCGTACTAACTGATCAACAGGAAAAAATACAAACGGTTGCGTCAACACTTGGCGCTTCGTACCATGTGGGAAATGTCGCTGATGCTACCCATGTCAAGTCTGTTGTTGATGCAACTGTTTCCGACTTCGGAACTGTAGATATTCTCATCAACAATGCCGGAGAGGTACTCCCCACTGGACCGAGTGATGACTGGAATAAATCGTTACAAGACTTCGATCAAATTTTTGGTTCTAATATTAAAGGCACGTTTCTGTTTGGTCGGGCCGTAGCTCCAATCATGATTAAACAAAACTCTGGTGAAATCATTAACGTCAGCACTGACCACGTGAAGCCAGCCCCAGGGTCTAATCGACATCATGGGCATGGACACATGGACCTCTATAACGCTTCGAAATGGGCTCTAAATGGCCTTACTTTCGACTGGGCTAAAGCATTAGCAGATTACAATATCCGCGTTAACAATTTGTGCATCGGCGCAACTGATACAGAAATGCTACGGTCTTGGAGTGGTTCTAATCCAGATCCCAAGTTGGTAAACACTTGGATGAAACCAGAAGAAACCGCTGAGGTACTTGTACAACTCCTTCTAGAGGGTTCAAAAGGCCGTACCGGAGACAACATAGGGTTATATGCGGGCCATCCTTGCGTCCTACCTAAAGCAGAAGAGTAGCTCACTATCTTGTGACGGGCAGCTGCCAGCATGTTCTCATTTCACCCAACTGACGGCATGAAATCACTGGAATTTCCCCTCGAGAAATTATCAAAGTATCGGTAGAGTCAAGTAACACTAATGACGCGGTAACTGCTGTATCTCGTATCAATGCGTAAAGAGAACGGGGACGCTCCTTCGGAACAGCCGGATGTATAGATGGTTTTCCGAGTCCGAATGCTATCCCCGATGGCAACCCGTCTGCCCGATACTGTCCACGAGGTTCACGTTGGCAGAGGTCGCTACGTCCGACGATGAAGGACTCTGGGTCGTGAAAATAGCGTGGGTCTCTGTTCGCTGCAGCTGATGAACAATGAAGAAGACCTCCCTTAGGAATCAAACGACCGAACCTTTCAACTTCTTGTTTAGCGAATCGATCAGCGGATAGCACTGGAGGTGAATGACGAAGTGTCTCCAACCACGCAAACTTCATTAACCGATTATCTTCTTTAACTTTCGCCATCTGGTCTGGTTCAGATAGTAAGTTAAACCACAAGTTTGATAGCCCACCATGAAGAGTTTGATAGTCACGCTCTAGGAGAGTAACCACAAGGTCTTCAACAGTAGGTGGAGCATCAGGGAGTTCAAGTTGAGCAATTGCACTTATCATGTCATCTTCAGGAAATTTCTGACGCTCAGAAAAGATCGGGCTCAAAAAAGCGGTAAGCATTTCCATCGCTCTTCTCCCTGATTCGCGGAGCTCCGGATTCCAATTCGTACCGCATTGCATTGCCCAAAACATTTTTGAGAAGCTAGCAAGTTTTTCGGTAGATAGATTTAAAACCTTTCCCCAAAGTGCCATTGGGATTCTGGCTGCGAAGTCTTTCGAAAGGTCAGTATTACCTTCTTGGAAAAATGACATGGCTTCAAGGGTCACCTCCTCGATATGGTTATCAATTTTTTTTTCAAAGGCCCATTGAACGGGAAGGTGCTCCCAGAGATCCCGACCATAACCAACAGCATCATAGAACCAGCACTTTGGACGCGTTTCAAAATTCTGATCATCAGCAAAGACCGAAGTCACATCATCGTACCTAGTAATCCAAAAACGATTACTCAGCCAGTCACGGTAGCAAGGATAATTCTCTCGAAGAATTTCAAGTAACGGGAATGGGTCATCGAAGAAAGAATCGGAGATTAGCTGTCGTGGTTTTATCAGATTTGTGGTTTCACCGACCCTTTCACGTTGATAAACCTCATATGTTCGATAGCCAGGCCCAGATGTCAGATCTTCTTCGTGTTCGTAAGCTGTATTTGGATTCACCATCTTCTACTCCGGAAGGTCAAAATCCAGCCAAAGCTCCCGAATCGACCTAAGCCCGATCGGCGCTAGCGAGACCCCATCAATATCTTTTGGCATACGGTCAGTGTTTATCCGCACATTTTTAAAGGTTTGATTGAGGACCTGTGAACCTACCACAGTCTCTTGATGAGAAATCCAAGCACCTGGACACAAATGCGGCCCTACCCCAAATGCCATATGGCTGCATTTTCCCTCTTTGTTGTGACCAGAGCGAAGTATCTTACCGCTATAAAGATCGGGTCTAAAGATATTGAATACCTCGGGATCCTTAAAGATTCTTTCATCATGATTCGCCGACACATCGACCATATGCATCAAAGACCCTGCTGGAACGCGAACCCCATGCATAGTAATATCATAAGTATTATGCCGAGGTTGACCACCAATGGATGTTGAATGTCGAAGCATCTCATGGAAAGCAACATCCCAGAGCTCTTCGTTTTTTTGAATTTCAGAAAACTGTTCAGGGTTTTGCAATAGTAAGTACCAAAGGTTCATGATTGCTCCTCTGGTCGTTTCTCCTCCACCGCCAACGACTAGTGCAATAAATGATGTGATTTCCTCAGTAGACATAACAGATCCGTCTATTTCGGAGTTGCACAGTTCAGAAATAATATCCAGGCAGATCTCATTTCCGTCTTTATCCGTTAAGTAAGTCGGAGATTTCCGTCTACTCTCCACAAGTTCCTCAACATATTGTTCAAGGTCTTGGCGTGCTTCCAACCCTTCGTGATGGGTGTCTGAACCGGCAAGGCCCGACATCATAGCGTCATACCACCAGGTAAATTGTTGTCGCGCTTCCTGAGGTATCCCTAAGACCTGCGCAACAACGCTGATAGGAAACGCGTTAGCGAAAGCTTGCCCGAGTTCTATAGTTACCGTCTTTGTTGTTTTATTTACCTCAACACCCTTTGGGCTATCCATCGCCCACCATTCTTCGATGAGTTCGACAGCCAGATCTTGGAGGGCATGAATCCGTTTCGTGAGAGCAGCCCCAACTAGGTGCCTCCCATAGATGTTTCTGCGCCTCCTATGTTCTATTCCGCTCAGTTCTAACTGCGTATTCCCGAGGACTCCAGTAGAAGAACCTTTAGGAATCGTATTAAATCCGATTTCATCAAAATAGCATTCCGTAATGTCTTCATACCGAGTGACGAAATAACAATTGTGCAGTTGGTCATGATAAACCGGATAATGGTCGCGAAGGATTTTGTAGTAGGGGTATGGATTTCTAGAGAATTCCCCGCTGTCGAAGATACGGGGGTCAAACAGTGGGGTTCCATCAGAAGCGAAACCCATATCGACTGCTTCACCCACGGGCATGAAAGAAAATTCTTTCTCCACTTTTTCTCCTCCAATATCAAAACTGAAGACTTCATCAAAAAAGCTTTCAACGGAATCAAGTGCCATAGTTCCTCCTAGTCAATTCCAGAATAGTCTGTTGCTCTAGTAGGAAAGCAAATGAACGACTTTCCTTCACATTTCTAAGGGACTACTCCTTTCTCACGGAGAACCCTTCGTTCTGGTCCAATAATCCCAATCTCTGCAAGCACTTCGTCACTATTTTCGTTGAGGACGGGAGCGCTGCTAAGTATCGGCAGCGGCGTTGATGCAAATCGCGTTGCATGCCTGGGTGAACGCACATTCCCCGCCACCGGATGTTCCCATTCAAAAAAAGTTTCGTTATGTAGTACTTGAGGAGAAAATGGAACATCGTGAATAGGTGTCACTTCACCACAAGGAACTGACTCTGCATGCAACAGCTCAGCAATCATTTTTGTTTTGAATAAGCGAAAAGCATCTGATATTAACTCTCCCAGAGTTTCATTATTATCTGCAGTCTGCCTGGCTTCCCTTGTAGAGAATCGATCATCAGTAAACCATTCTGAATGTCCAAGCGCTGTGTAAAGACCTTTAATTTGATGGTCAGTAATTGCAAAATAAACTATGTGGCCATCCGCAGTTTCGGTAACGTTCATCAGTCTGCTTAAATGTGTTCCTCCTGTGGCATCATCATCGAGCAAGGAGTCGGCCATTCCTCCATCTGGCCATAAGAAAGCAATAGCGACGTCCAACATTGCTACGTCCAGATATTGACCGCCTAAGCCCTTCTCCCTTGCAAACAAGGCCGCTACTACAGATAGTGCTATCTCCCAAGAAACCGCCTTATCGATAATAGCTGTTCTCATTAAGTCTGGAAAAGGGATTTCTGGATTGATTTGAAGAGAGACGTAACCGCACATAGCTTGTAAAACTGGATCAAAAACAGGTCTATCGGCATACGGACCACCTTGCCCATACCCTGAAAGCGAAACATAAATGATGTCATGGTTTATTTCTTGGACACTTTTATACCCGAGACCTAATTCTTGAATCTTGCCTGGCCGCATAGATTGGATCATCACATCAGACTGTTCAGCTAATTTTAAAACCACAGCCTGTCCTTCTTCTGTTTTGAGATTGATCTGAATTGACCGCTTCCCACGATTGCAATTTAGGGCAGCGCTATTCATGCCACCTTTGGCAAACCCAGACATACGAGTTAGGTCTCCAATCCCGGGGTACTCTACCTTGATCACCTCAGCCCCTAACTCTGCTAGCAACATCCCAGCAACCGGGCCTGCAATTACCTGTGTAAGATCGAGTACTTTTATCCCTGCTAATGGGCCTCCTGCTGTACTCATCGTAAAGCCTGATATACAGCAGCTTTTAATTCTCGCCGGATTGGGTAATGACTCGATGGCATAAACTGGGTCATGAAGATGCAGGTCACTCTTTCAAAAGGGTCAACCCAGAACCTGGTACTTGCCGCTCCACCCCAGGCAAATTCTCCTTCAGACCCTAGGGCTGCGTTTGCTGCAGGGTCAACAAGCACAGAGAATCCAAGGCCAAAGCCCATGCCTTCCATGGCCGTTTCAGTAAATGTTGACTGACCGAGGTCATTCAGTGTCACACCTCCCGGAAGATGATTAAGTGTCATAAATTCCAACGTATGGCGACCGATGACTCGTTCACCATCTACCTCTCCTCCATTCATCAACATGTCTGCAAAGCGCTGATAGTCGTCTGTAGTTGACACCATCCCTCCACCACCAGACAAAAAAATGGGCTGTTGGAGATAAGTGCTCCTCTCCGCAGCATCAATTCTTGTAAGAGGAGCTGTTGGCGTTATTGCGTAGTTTGAGGTGAATCGAGATCTCTTTGCATCTTCGACATGAAATGCTGTATCCGTCATACCTAGAGGCTCAGTAATGTTTTCGCGGAGATATTCGTCCAAGCCTTGACCGCTGATCACTTCAATTAGTCGACCGCATACGTCCGTTGACATTGAATAGTTCCATGCTGTACCTGGATCAAACAATAAAGGAAGTTCTCCTATTCTGTCTACACCTTCCGCGAGGGACATTTCTGAGCCCTCTACTGCTCCTCCTAACTTTGCCCTGCGGTACATCTTGTCCAAATTATTTGAATAGTGAAATCCGTAGGTCAATCCTGACGTATGAAGTAGAAGGTCTCGAATAGTTAAGTTCGTTTGTGCGGGGCGAGTAACTGGTTTGTGCAATGAACCACCTATTAATACTTGCGGGTTCAAAAAACTTGGGATGTAGTCTCCGACTTGATCTTCAAGGATAAATTTACCTCTTTCGTAGAGTTGCATCAGACCTACCGAAGTTATCGGTTTCGTCATTGAATAGATACGAAAAATTGCATCTTCGCTTAGCGGTGAAGATGTTTCGACATCCGCCATTCCTGTCGTGTAACGCAATTCCACTTTTCCCCCGAATGTAATCTGAACCTGAGCACAAGGAAACTTGCCGCTATCGACATAGCGATCACATAGTTCCACGACTCGTTGCAATCGACTCACATCAAACCCTAAACCCATCGTTACCTCTACTTATCGCTCCGGCTTTCCATGTTCTGAGCTTAGACCCGCGCATTCTCTAGTTCTAAATGGCACACTATTTATATATGGATGTTACGAATGAACCATCAGGGAAAAAATCAAATTTCATTCAAGATCTTATCGACGAAGATTTAAAATCGAGTCGATTCAATACTCATGTTCAGACACGGTTCCCACCCGAACCAAATGGTTTTCTCCATGCTGGCCATGCAAAAGCTATCTGCTTGAACTTTGGAATCGCTCGAGGCTACTCTGGACTTTTTAATCTACGTTTTGATGACACAAATCCGGTCACAGAGAACTCTGAGTACGTTTTTTCAATCAGAAAAGACCTGGAATGGCTTCTAGGAGAAGAGCTAGAGTCAGACCCGTTGTACACATCAGATTATTTTGAACAACTCTATTTGTGGGCTGAACTCCTTATTAAAGACGGGAAAGCCTATGTTGATGATCAAGGTGCAGAGACGATTTCCATCCAGCGCGGAAGCTTTCAAGAAGTCGGAGTTGATAGCCCTTTTCGTAACCGCACCCCCGAGGAAAATCTACTGATCTTTAGGGAAATGCGCTCGGGGGCCTTTGCTGAAGGCCACTGCGTGCTTCGGGCAAAAATAGCAATGGACCACGTCAATATGAATATGCGTGATCCGGTAATGTACAGAATCAGGAATGAACGCCATTTCCGTACAGGTGATACGTGGTGCATATATCCGACATACGACTGGGCACATGGACAGTCAGATGCTCTCGAAGGAGTAACCCATTCTCTTTGTACTCTCGAATTCGATTCTCACCGTGAGCTGTACGACTGGTTTCTTGATCAACTTGATATCCCATCTGAACGACGTCCATACCAGACAGAATTTGCTCGATTAAATTTCACTCATACCGTTCTATCAAAAAGAGTATTAAAACGTTTGGTAGATGATTCTGTAGTAGAAGGGTGGGACGACCCTCGGATGCCGACGCTAAGCGGTTTTCGAAAACGCGGTTATCCAGCATCTGCGATCAGGTCATTCTGTGACCATATAGGTGCTGCAAAAACAAATGGGACACATGAAATTGAATTACTTGAATCTTTCGTCAGGTCTGAACTTAACCAGAACGCCGATCGAAAATTAGCTGTCATCCGCCCATTGAAGTTAACAATTACGAACTGGCCTCCGGAACACATTGAAATGCTTACAGCTATGAACAACCCCGAAGACCCATCAGCTGGCTCTCGAGAGATTCCTTTCTGCGGGTCCCTATACATCGAACACAATGACTTTATGGAAAATCCAGAGCCAAAATATTACCGACTCTCTCCAGGGCGTGAAGTCAGACTTCGATATGGCTATTACATCACTTGCAATAAAGTCTTAAAGGACGAAGCTGGAAACCCTATTGAACTACTTTGCACCTACGACCCCGAAACCAGCGGTGGAAAATCTCCTGATGGAAGAAAAGTAAAAGCTACGATTCATTGGGTTTCGGCCAATCACGCTATTGAAGGTAAAGTTGCCTTGTACGAACGCCTCTTCGCCGTTGAACACCCGGGCTCTGAGAGCGGTGACCCGTTGGATGATATAAATCAAAGTTCAAAAACATTACTGACGAATGCCATGTTCGAACCCTCAATCGCGGAAGCGACATATGGCGATGTAATCCAGTTTGAACGACTTGGCTTCTTCAATCTTGATCAGAATGACCCAATTCTATTCCACCGTACTGTTGGACTTCGAGATGAATGGGCAAACATAGTGAAGAGACGCAAATAAGAGACTAGCTATTGCCCAACCGCTCTTGTGGTGTCCGCACTCGTCCGTCCCCATGGCTGAATAGAACATCGTTATATCCTTGCCCTTCTGGGAGTACCTCTTGGTAGTCAGAAACGTGAAAACTCACATACACGGTTCTTCGGTAGTTTGATGCTCCTGTTGGAGGAGGAGCGACATGTAACGTGTGTCCAAAATGAATCGTCACATCACCTGCATTGGTGTCAACAGGGGTTGCCAAAGGAGAATCGCTCGCATAATTAGCTCCTCCACCGTATGTGTTTGAGCCCTGTAAGAATTTCAATTGCCCAGTCTTCGCCGTTGCTGAATCTAATTGTATTCCTATGTTCAAGCCCGGACAAAGTAAAGGGTGGCCACCCATTCCACAATCCCGGTGCCAAGGTAAGTCCGAAAGGCCTTCTACAACGTCTGGAACTTTTATAACAGCCGACACTCCGTCTCCATGCTCAGGAGTTGGTACTAATTTCTCCTCTGAAAGTTTTGCTAGTTTGAGGAGACGTTTGTCGTATGGGAGAGACGCAAATAGTTCTGACCCATGATTAAGGTAGGTTACGCGACAGCAGCGTTCATTCCCGTGCATGTCCGTCGCCCACCACGACCGCTTATCATCAGGGGAAGCAGCTTCACGCCTTCGGTTCACCTCAGAACCCATCTGCTTTATTTCTTCATGAGTAAACACATTCTGGATGCGAATGAAACCTAATTCTTGAAGTGCATTTTGCATGATTTCCGCATCGTCATTCAATGAAAAAACGTATTCCTGATTAAAAGTTTCTGATCTTGGAAACCAAATGGGACGATCATTGTAAAGGGCTTGTAACGCAGCCTCCCATTTCACGACGTGGTTGAAGTTGCCTCGTTCGATAACAACGCGCCCTTGCAGTACTAAGCCGATAATCGACCAGGCCTCAGTAATTAGATCAGACCATGCTCGAGTATCAGTGCGGAGAAGCAATGGTGCTGTGCTTACACCCTCTTTGATATCTATGACCCCTTTGCTCACTTGGAAAGTCCACCCTATGCCATCGTCTACTTGGACCCCGATGGCTCGACCGTTACCAACTAGTTCGGCTGCTTCCTTTCCGCGCTCACTGGTCGCACGTTGGGCAACTGTTTCTGCATGGAAGGTCTTCAGGTCAACAGAACCAAAGTAGGAAAGCAAAGTATCGATACTAGATAAGCATAGCCTTCTTACTGGGATCCAGAGAACTGCATTTTCTAAAGATGTAAATCCCCTATTCCCATTCGTTTCGTAGATGTTTAGGGATAGGTCGAATACGTGGATACCACGGGGACCGAAGAGGATCACCAGGGTTCAGGGAAAGCGAAAGACCGGGTGTAAGTGGCACAGTAGGCTTTGAGGAAGGCCTAGTAGCGTACCGCAGGTCATCTCCATACATTCGGATAGTAATCGCACGACGGCGGCTATCCGGCCCTGTTGGGCCTCCACCGTGTAAGACACCGGGATGGGCAAAGATCACATCACCACGGCTTATTTCCCATGAGCGAATGTCGTATGCCTGTCGATTAGCTTCAATGTCTGGAAGTGGGGGTAAATCCTTACCATAATGAGGGGTAGTGGGATCTTTTGAGACTTCCGCTGGACTGAAACCGTCATGCATAACTCCTGTATGCGAACCTGCTACGTACTCTAAGCATTCTTCTTTTGGAAGCGGATCAAGCGAGATCCATGCGGAGGCAATTTGGTTGCCTTCAATCGGCCAATATGTCGTATCTTGGTGCCACGGGGTTCTTCTAGAG
>JAKMEQ010000104.1 GCA_022425805.1 Acidimicrobiales bacterium | reverse complement strand
CAAAGTAGGCGATAAATGTTCTCTAAAGAATGTGGAGAGACAAGTTTGGGCGCAAAGAGAAAGAATAGTTAGGAATTGGTCGCTAAAGTAAATCTAAGGTTGTCTAGCCGCAGTAAGTTCGCAAAAGCACAGTTATCTCTAAGAGGATTAGTTACCTTATTGTCCTAGAACTATTATCTGGCAGAACCTATGACTGTTAGAAACCACATAGCAACAGACCTGGTGGTAAGTCCCTTTGAGGCAACAGGGTATGAGTTATTAGAAGCTGTTCGTTGCGCTGAAGATAGTGGATTTGACGGAGCATGGACCCTCGATCATTTCAGTGCAGCGTTTACAAAGAAGAAATGGTCACATGAACCGTTCACTCTTTTAGGTGCTTTTGCGGCTAGGACAAGTCAAATTCGGCTTGGACCTCTCGTAGCGAATATGGTGAACCGTCATCCAGTTTTACTTGCCTCAGCTATTTCAACTCTTCAATCGTTAGCTGGGGGAAGAGCTGTAGTTGGTTTAGGTACCGGAGCAGCTCCTGGTTCGCGGTTCGCACAGGAACAGGACGCAATCAGACGAACATTGACCGATACCGAAGATCGCTGTCAACAGTTGATCGAGGTCATCAGTGCCCTTCGAGTTTTGTGGGATGGGGGGCAGGATTTCAGAGGAAAGTTTGTTTTCTTCGAAGGTTTGAAGAGCGTCGTGGAGAAACAAAAGCCTCCACCATTGATTATTGGTGCTAATAGTACGCGTATGGTGGAGCTCGCGCTAAACCATGCTGATGGGGTAAATATTCGGGTATCTTCCCATGTTCACGAATTGCTTAAGGTAGCTAGGGAAGGTCGAGATGGGAGAAAGTTTGAGATCAGTATTCATGAGAATTTCGACCTAGGTCACCCGACTGGCGGTGATACAGAAACCTGGATTACGGCTGGTGTAGAGCGACGGACTTTAACTATTAGCGCCCCATTTGACCTTAAGAAATTATCCGACATCGGTAAGCGGCTAAATACGTAATTATGCTGTTCCTCCGGTGGCTGCTTGTAGAGAACCAGCGACCATGCTTTCAAAGCCAGGTCTAAATAATTTGGCTACTAAGCATCTCTAGAGAAAACTGTCACTTAAATCCGATATTTTTATCGATGTATTCGTTGGTGAAAATATCTGCGGGAGTGACTCCAGAGGTATCGATACCGGCCCCTGCCATGATATCTATCACATTTCTGATTCTGCTTTCTTCCATATCTCCTACCGTACTGTTGGGGCCGTTGCCGAGAAGGCCCAGATTTCGCTGTGTTTCTATCGAATATGTGGCAATGTCTTTGCCGTATACCCATGAGCGACCGTATTTCTCGACCGCATCAATAATGATATTGTTTGCCGTTTCCGGAGCTGATTCGTAACTTAATACGGCTCTTTGGATAACAGGTACGAAGGTTCTAAGGCAGGTATCGAGCCGTGTTTTATCATCAGGTCGGATGGCGATGGTTTGTGAGTACACTTTGAATCCGGCGTCATGGAGAAGCTGGAATTTAACATCTTTTCCCCATTCTTCGAAAGTGTTCTTGTAATCGAATGGTTCAGCAGATGCGAATCCCTGCTGGGCAATCGAACCTCCGCTGGCTATGAAGTTCGCCGGAGAGCCTTCGTAAGAACGGTCAACTTGATCGGCTGACCATATCTCTTGAGCGACGAAAACATCTGAGAAAACTTCGTTGAAGAAGACGCTGATCGTGATGTTCTTTTCGCCGAGGTCAGTAAGAGTTTCAACATCAGGGTAGGTATTAGGGTCCCACATTATCATTTGCGGGTTCTTCTCTAGCGGAGCGACAATTGAGAGAAGCGGTGCTTTGTCGAAGCGGGTGATTTGCCCTTCGGTGTTCGCATACCCAAGGGTGATGCTCTGGTCTGTGTACATTTCACTAGCGACAGGGGAGTATCCGATCGCTGGTCCACCAGTTCTAACTTCAAGCCCGAGGCCAGTATTCGTACCTAGATCGTGGACTGTACCTGAAACGATTAAGTTGTTGGCGTCAACCGAGTATGCGCCATCGCCAAATAGCTCATACAGGGCACCATGCTCCGCTTCAGGGAACCAGTCTGTTTGGATGATGATGGGATCCGGACAAGTATTTAGGCCTTCAGCTAATTCTCCCTTCGGTTCGTTACTGTTTCTGTCATCTGTGTTGACGCCACATGCAGTAAATCCGAACGATACAGAGATTGATAGGCAGACGGTTATGAGCAGAAGAGATGTTTTCCTAGTCATAAATTCTCGAAATTGTTCCCATAGTATCTCATCGTAACAGTATGGCTTGAAGGGATTTTATCTACCAAGCTTTGTCCATTGGTTATAGATGAATCGATCGGATTTCGGACGGTTTCGAAAACACGGGTCAGGATATGAGTTCAGACCTGTCTGACCATTTCCCGATTACTCGATTCTGGATCCATGTGAATATAAGAAAAACAACAACGCCAAGAGCCGCTGAGAGAATGACGGCGGTAAGGAGCTCTTCGCCTTGTAGGTCGGCGGAAAATCGTTTAATTAATTGTCCAAGCCCCACTTCCCCTTTTGCAAAGAAAAAGTCACCTACTATGGCTCCAATAACGGATAGTCCAGCTGAAATGCGAAGTCCGGCAAAGATAGCTGGAAGCGCTGCGGGAAACATGAGTTTTTTTAACCTGGTGAGTCGGTTAGCGTGATGCAAGGTAAAAAGGTCATGTATTCCCCTATCCGCTGACTGTAGGCCAAATAGTGTATTCACGATGATGGGAAATAGAGAGATGATAATACAGACAACGACACGCGATGTCTGGCCAGACCCCCACCAGAATTTGATAAGAGGTACGATAGCTAGGACAGGTATTGCCTGAAGCGTGACAAGGAAGGGGAACATCGCCTTTTCAATAGTTAGGGCCTGGCTCATCAAGGTTGCTAGAACAAATCCGATTAGGATAGCGAAAAAAAGGCCAATGCCAGCTACTTTGGTGGATGACCATAAGGACTGAAGTATCTCTTCCATTCCTCCATTCCCGCTCCAGTCGAAAAAGCCGTCAACCAATACTTTATGGGGCGGACGGAGCAAGAATCTTCGGTTTTCGTTGAGTGCTATGTATGAGATGAAATACCATCCGCCGACTACAAAAGATCCGAAGATGATAGGTGGGATGATGTTGAGCATCGTTGAGCGGTATCGGTTTGATCCATCTTTGATTCTCGAATGTTTTTCTCTGTCTTGCTGCGTTTCAGTTACAGAAGGTTCACTCATCTGCGCCTCCACGTAACGTTTTAGATATTTCTCCGGATATTTTGGCAAACTCGGGGCTAAACCGTATTTCGGGAAGTCGAGGGTATGGGAAGGGGATATCGAACGCACCGATTATTTTCCCAGGGCGCGCTGACATCACAAGAACTTTCGTGGACATGAAAACCGCTTCTGCGATGGAATGAGTGATAAATAAGCCAGCGAAACCTTCGCTTTGAAATAACTGTTGCGTTCTTTCGTTCAGGTGTTCGCGTGTGATTTCATCGACAGCTCCAAAGGGTTCGTCAAAAAGAAAAACTGGTGGCCGAAGTGTTAGGGTTCTTGCAAGAGATGTGCGCATTTTCATACCTCCCGAAAGAGTTTTGGGGTAGTGGTGTTCAAATCCGCTCAGTCCAACAAGGTCGATTGCCTGTAGTGCTTTCTCGCGGCGTTCTTCCTTCGGGATATTGTGCAATTCACAAAGGAGTTCAACGTTTCCTATTACCGTCCTCCACGGAAGGAGAGTCGGGTCTTGGAAGACGTAACCGAGACTATCTTTGTCTACGGTGACAGAACCATCTGTAGGGTGAAGCAAACCAGATGCGATTTTGAGTAGGGTCGATTTTCCACATCCAGATGGACCTACAACTGTTATGAATTCTCCTTTAGAGATGTCAAACGTAATCCCAGACAAGGTTTCTGTGCCATCAGGGAAGGTCATACCAATTTCTCGAAAAGATAAAGTCGAAGTTGAAGTATCAGGCATCTGGAGGGGTCCTCTCAATTATTTTGCCCGGCGGACTTTACATATATTGACTAACGGCAGCAGTATTAACTTAACAAATGACTGATTCACCAAACAAACTGGGAAATAATGATCAAAGCATCTGGGGGAAGCGATATTTCTCGATCACTATAGCCAACCTTACGGTAGTCGGAGTTGCAGCTTTTGATGGTTTAGCCATAATCGCAGCGCTTCCTAATATTACGGAAGATTTAGGAAATGTGTCATTGACTCCTTGGGTACTCACATCATTTTTGGCTACTTCTGCTTTAGCTGCGATAGTTGCTGGTCCAATTATTGACGCTGTCGGAGTTCGGAAGACTTTTCAAATTACGGGTATATGGTTCTTGGTGACAAGCGCTGCAGCAGCTGTTTCACCAACGCTTCCTTTGCTCATAGTCTCCAGAGCATTTCAGGGTATAGGAGGGGGCCTTGTGATAGCGGTGGCGCTTGCAGCGGTTGGGATAGCGTACCCTCCGACTCTCCGGCCTAAAGCGTTTGCTGCGAATTCAATGGTTTGGGGGGCTCTAGGCCTCGGTGGTCCAGCTCTTACAGCTGTTCTGCTCGGTTTCGGTGGGTGGAGGTTTATCTTTGTTGTGCAATTACCAATCACTGCTATTGCCCTTTACATGGGCTGGAACACGCTTCCCGATAAGGATGAGAAACGACCGTTACGTAACCTCGCATTCGATTACAAAGGAATTTTGTTCCTTGCAATAGCAATCACGTCATCATTGATAGCAGTAACTCAAATCGTTACACGTTGGTGGGTGGCGGTAGCGCTACTAGCAGTGACCTTCGTTGTAGCTCGAGCTTATTGGGTTCATTCAGGGTCATATTCGCAACCTGTTCTTGAGAGACAGCACCTCACTCGATTCCCCTTTCGACTTATTCATTTGACCTCTGGACTTGTGTTTCTTACAGGCTTTGCAGTTGATAATTATCTTCCCCTCTACATCCAGACGGCTCGGGGGCGGTCTGAATCATTTGCTGCTTTCTCCGTTGTTTATTTAACAGTTGGGTGGACAGTTGCTGCATTCGCAGCCAGTAAATTACTTATGTACCGGAAAGAAGAAGAAGTGATTCTCGGCGGGTCTGCTCTTATGCCAGGCGTCATTGCTTTGGCAGGTTTTGGGGTTGCTTTTAACTGGCCAGTTCTTGTCTTGTTCAGCGTTTTCTTTTTTGTCGGTGTTTCTATTGGGTTCGTTTCGACATCAGGTCTGACCTTGTTGCAATCGCAAAGCAAATTTTCAGAAATGGGACGCTCAAACAGCGCCCATCAATTTGTGCGGACGCTAGCTATAACATATGGCGTTGCTGCTGGTGGTGCTATCTTGCTTGCCGTTGTCAACCACAAAACCGGAGATGTCGAAGCTGTCAGAAATGTTTTGAGAGGTAACGAACGGATGGTTGATGTATCAACGAGAGAGGCTATCGGTAGCGGTTTCGCTTGGATCCACGCCTTCAGTTTCGCCGCTGCGCTTCTTAGCCTCGGTGCCGCTATTTCCCTTAAGAGAGCTGGAGGGCATTTGCGTAGGCCCGTTGGACTAGCTTCACGCGAATAGGATAGATTCGTCGTAAGAGAAGAAGGAACTAGCTCAACCGGTGGGGTAAACCCGGAGAATGTTTGAGAGAGGAGCTTGGCGATGCCGAGCATGCTGACCTATTACTGGCGAGAAATCCATGTAACGGAAACAATAGTTTCTGAAGAAGCCAAAGGTGGTCTAGGCCCTTTCACATATGATGCCCTAAACGTGAATCGGGATTCTTAAACATGATGCGACGATTCGAAGGTAAGGTCGTTTTTCTTACGGGAGCAGCAACAGGCATAGGTGAAGCAACGGCGAAACGGTTCGCTGCCGAAGGAGCAGCGTTGTATCTCGTAGATGTGGCGGAAGAGGAGTTAGGCCAAACAAAGGAAGCTTGCCGGCAGCTTGAGGCCGAAGTCGTAAGCCGTCTCTGCGATGTGTCCAGCGAACTAGATGTTAGCAAGTCAATAGGGGAAGCGGTTAGCTGTTTCGGTCGTATCGATATTGTTGCAAATATCGCCGGAATTCAACTTTGGCATCACACAACAGAACACCCAATTGAAGATTTTGAAAGAACATTAGCAGTGAACCTTACAGGGACGTTTCTAGTCTGCCGAGATTCGATCCCGTTCCTGCTTGAGAGCAAAGGTTCCATCGTGAACGTTTCATCGACTACAGCGTTAGCAGGAATCCCGTACTCGGTCGCCTACGCTGCCAGTAAAGCAGGGGTGCTTGCTCTTACGAAATCACTAGCAGTTGAGTACGGTAAGAGGGGCCTGCAGGTCAATTGTGTGAACCCGGGTGGGATCAAGACCGCCATGAGTAGGATGCCACCTGTTGACGATATCGATATGGACCTTCTACTTCGGCAGAACCCGCTTTCCCCGTTTGTTGAACCTGAAGCAGTCGCTGGCCTTATTGCGTATCTCACATCTGCAGAAGGTCGTCACGTTAACGGCGAGTATGTTCGTATAGACGGGGCGGCTCTCGCGTGACATGGTCGCATTAATTCGATTCTCAGACCTCGCTCAGTCCCTCAATCTGGTGGGAACTGGGAAAAGAAATCATATCGCTGTCGTTGGAGGAGGCGGGAAAACCTCTATCCTCCATGCTCTTGGAGAGCAACTTGTCGGAACAACGATCCTTACCTGCACGACGAAGATGGGATCTGATCAGCATCAGAATCGACAGGTCCTCCTAAGTCCAGAGGATGATAAAATTCAGCGTATTTCCGCCGGAAACCCCGTTATGGTCTGGAGGGAGATCCAAGGAGAGAAAGCTATAGGTGTCGACAAAGCTGCTTGTGATCGCTGGTTCCCCCTAGTTGATAACATCGTCGTTGAAGCTGACGGGGCGCGACGTCGACCATTTAAAGCTCCCGCTGAATTTGAGCCAGTTGTTGCTGACTCTACCACTCTGATGATCTCTACTATCGGTGCTGATGCCCTTGGTAAAGTCATTTCCGACCAATGCCATCGGCCTCTTCTGGTCGCAGATCTTGCTAGGTGCGAATCTCATGAACGGTTAACTCCCATGAGGGCAGCGGAAGTCATTCTTCATGGTCAAGGCCAGCGGAAGGAAATCCCGCTACGGAGTGGATTCTGTGTCGCGATCACAAAAGTTGATGATGTCAATATGGCTGATGTGGAAGCGCTCATAGAACGATTGCATATAATCGAAAATAATCTAGTTGTCGTTCCTATCGCTTTTGATGCTTCACTCAACGAGAAAATCC
>JAKMEQ010000096.1 GCA_022425805.1 Acidimicrobiales bacterium | reverse complement strand
AAAATTTTTACGATTACATCGGTGACCTTCCTCAGCATTTTGCGAAATGGGCACCACATAAAAAATTTATTTCAGCTCATGTTGGGAAGCGATATCCGATTAATTGGAAAGTTTGCCAGGAAGCCTTCATGGAAGCGCTTCATGTCGTAGCAACTCATCCACAAATGTTGGCTGGCGCTGGTGACTGCAATAGTCAGTATGATTCCTTCGGGAATTTCACTCGAGCTATTACCCCGAATGGAACACCCAGTCCTCATCTGCCATGGGTTCCTTCCGAGCAAGAGATTTTTGATGCTATTACCGACAAACGTCTTGACGAGGACTCGTTAGCTTTAATTCCGGATGGAATGACAGCGCGGACGTTTGCTGCAAAGGTAGCTAGGGATCGTTTACGCTCTGCAGTTCCCAATGTCGATGATTTTTGTGATGCTGAAGTCAACGACAGTATGTACTTCACCTTGTTTCCGAACTTTCACCCTTGGGGTGCGTTTAACAGAATTAACTACCGGTTCCGCCCCGTGGGAAAAAAAGTCGATGAATGCGTAATGGAGTGTATCTATACGGAGGATTTTGAAGGTGATGAGCGCCCACCTCCTGCGGAATATATAGAACTCGGACTTGACCAAGAATGGACTGAGCTTATTCCCCTTATTGGTAATTTAGGAAGAGTTTTTCAGCAGGATAGTTTCAACCTTCCGAAGGTACAGAAAGGACTTGAAAGTTTTCAAGCTGATGGTCTGACTTTAACTAAGTATCAAGAGCTCAAGATCCGCCACTGGCACTCCATGGCAGAGCGTTTTATAGCAAACTAATTTTATTCTTCCCTTCCGAAAGGAAGTTTAATTATCAGCAATCCAATTGCCGTGGAAGCCAGTTGGCACCCGCTGTGGAAGATGGATTTCTGCGACGGGGTCGGTTCCCATGTTGCTCGCATCGAGAATTACTAGGTATGAGGTATCGGTATCCCCGGCGTACACGTAGGTCATGAGGTACCCATCATCTTCATTTGATGCGCCTGCTGCGGGAACAAATGAAGGTTCACCAGGGAAATGTCCAGCGGGGAAATTGTGAACGTCAGAAGTTCCCCCGTTCGCCAAATCATATTTTAGGATTGCTCCTCCTTCTCCAACACCATTGATTCCTGCGTCTCCCATCGACAGGCAGTATCCATACCTATTAGGAAGTCCGACGAGACTATCTGGTATTCGAGGGAATTCACTTCCACGATCATCTATTTGCTTTTCCGTGACTGAGCCAGTTTGGGTGTTGAATCGCCATTCCCACATCATTGGGGCATCATCTGGATTGGGATCATCAGTAGCACCTATTCCTATGTCAGAAGTGTCCCTCCAAAGCTCGCGTAGTCTGCAACCGTTGACAATAATCTCATCCCCATCTTCGTATGAGTTCAACGTATGAAATACGTAGCAAGGGTCAACATCAAACCATTTGACATCAGTGTCCGACCCTGACCTCGGCATGATTCCAAAACGCGAAGGGTAATCATCACTCCAACGGATTGGCATACCGCCCTGCATTGCCAATTCCATGTCAAAGATGGCAGGAAGGTCAAGAAAGATCGAATGGTTTCTTGTAATCGAGAAATCATGCATCATTGTTGGGCCACCGACAGTGATCTCTTCACTTTGTAACAGTTCACCTTCAGCGCTAATCCGATGGTAAACGAGATACGGAGGTAGTGAGCTATAGCCAAACATGAGCAGTTCACCTGTCTCCGCGCATACCTTTGGATGAGCTGTCATAGCTGTAACTAGTTTCCCCCCAAAATCGTGAGACCCAAGAGTATCGAGTTCGCTACTCAGTTCATATGGGAATGACCCTTCTTCTAGGGCGAAGATTCTCCCACCGTGCCCGAGAACGCTTGTATTGGCTACACCCACTTCATAATTGAAGCCCATCGTCTCCAGATCTAGATAGAGTTCCATCCGATCTTTATCGGGATTGGCGAACATCGGGGTTCTAACATAACGATTACGGTACCAATTTGCCTTCCCTCCAGAGATCTCAATGCCGTGAATCATTCCATCACCGAGAAACCAATGGTCAGAGATGCCTGACTGAGGATTCGCACCATTACGGAAGTATCTGCCGGTGAGCTCAGGGGGAATAGTTCCCTTCACTTCAAGGTTAGTTACAGTTACTTCATCAAACACAGGAGCGTTGTTACCTGAAAGGTGCCAAGGCACCTCACCACCAGTGCTGCTGACTTCTTCCTCAATCGTTGTCATACTTCCCCCTATGGTATGGATTTATGCCTAGAACTTAATTACCTGATACTGTGTCACAAATCTGATAGAGGCGCACGTTGTGCTCTGAAAAGTAACTTATCGTCAGATGATTTTACAACGGGGGCAATTTAGTCATGGATCTCTATCTCCAGACGTTACTAACTGGTTTAGGCGATGGGGCAGTTATAGCTGGAGTTGCTTTAGGTTTGGTTTTGGCGTATCAGGGGTCTGGCGTCGTGAACTTCGCGCATGGTGCAATGATGATGTATTCAACGTACATCTATGATGAGCTCCGCGACACAGGGGACTTAGTTTTCCCTATTTCGTTCTTTGGAACGGATCGAGTTAACCTGCTTGGAGACCCTACGGGTGGAGATCTGACCGCTTTCTGGCCAGCATTTCTAATTGCTCTATTAGTAGCTGCAGGTTTAGGTCTCCTTGTTCATCTTTTGGTTTTTCGCCCTTTACGTGGTGCCCCCTTATTGGCGAAGATCGTGGCCACAGTGGGTGTTTTTATTATTCTTCAATCGATTGTATTACTTCGATTCGGTACCCAAAACGAGACAGTACGCGCGATTTTGCCGACAGATATGGTTCAACTACTGGGTACTCGGATCCCTGAAGACCGTCTTTGGCTCGCCGCGATCGTGTTACTATCTTCTTTGTTTCTAGCCGGTATCTATCGTTTCACGCTCTTTGGCTTAGCGACGAGAGCTGCTGCGGAGGAAGAGAAAGGCGCATCCATGTTAGGCTTCTCTCCTAACGTGTTGGCGGCTGGCAACTGGGTTCTTGCCTCTGTAGTCGCAGCAGTTTTTGGAATCCTTGCGGCTTCCTTGTCTAATGGTGTCAATACGGTTAACTACACCTTGT
>JAKMEQ010000075.1 GCA_022425805.1 Acidimicrobiales bacterium | reverse complement strand
GCCTGAACTATGGAATGACCAGCTAATGGAAGATATCCAAAATATGCTCCAAGAAGCTGTTGAATGTGAAATGAAATTTGCAGAAGACGTACTTGGTGGTGGAATCAACGGAATGAGTCTGAAAGATACCAGAGAGTATCTCCAATTTGTTGCCGACCAGCGGTTAATGCAACTAGGGCTTGAGCCGATTTACCGATCAAAAAACCCATTCGACTTCATGGCCCTCCAAGATGTCCAAGAACTTACTAATTTCTTTGAAAAAACTGTAACCTCTTACCAAGTCGGCGTCGAAGGAGCCATTACTTTCGACGAAGATTTCTAAAGTTCTCCAGTCCCCCAACTGGATCAGACAAGCCCGGCGCTAAAAGCGCCGGGCTTGTGCTATTAGAAGCCTTATTGTTACATCCCTCTGAAGGCATGAAGGATTGTCTCAGCAGCTGCAGGAGGAGCCATCGATCCAACACGCACTGCTTGCTCCGTTAAATTAATTTTCTCAGCGATCTCTGGATTCTCACGCAAACTATGGATAAGACGATCCTCGATTAATGACCACATCCACCTGACCTTCTGACCTGCTCGATGGGATTCCCAGTCTCCGGTAGCAACCATAAGGTCACGGTGATCTGAAATTTTTTGCCAAATAGCATCAAGTCCTTGACCAGTCATACCCGAACATGTCATAACAGGAGGATCCCAATTGGGATTAGTGGAAGTTAAAAGCTCAGTGGCTGATTGGTAATCTCGAGCAGCCTGACGGGCTCTCAATTCGTTTTCTCCATCGGCCTTATTGACTGCCAGCAAATCTGCTATTTCCAGTACTCCTTTTTTTATCCCTTGTAATGTATCTCCGGCTCCTGGGAGAAGAAGAACTAGGAAGAAATCAACCATCTCAGCAACTTGAGATTCACTCTGGCCAACCCCAACTGTTTCGACTAGGACGACATCGAAACCCGCTGCTTCCAAAACCACCATAGTTTCTCTGGTGTTTCTTGCTACGCCTCCTAATAAACCCGATGCAGGAGAAGGACGGATAAATGCATGAAGATTAGAAGAAAGACGATCCATCCGAGTCTTATCTCCCAGAATAGACCCGCCAGAAATTGAACTCGAAGGATCAACAGCAAGAACAGCCACTCGCCGGCCGCTATCAGTTAAGCGTGTTCCTAATTCGTCGATAAAAGTACTTTTCCCTACTCCAGGGGCTCCAGTGATACCGACTCTTTGAGAAGCACCAGAATACGGTAAAAGAGTTTGCAAAAGAGCGGCAGCTTGCTCAGTATCTTTATCACTTCGACTTTCAACAAGCGTAATGGCTCTACCAATCCATGTTCTATCTCCGGATAGTACACCCGCAGTTATGAGGTCGAGTTCAGATGCCTGCATCGCTGGTCAACCTATCTTGTCAAGCAGCTCCATCGCTGCATCAGCTATAACAGTTCCAGGTGGATAGATCGCAGCAGCTCCAGCTTCGTAGAGTTCATCAAAATCTTGAGGTGGTATTACTCCACCAACAACGATAAGAATGTCTTTCCGACCAAGTTGTTGAAGCGAATCTCGGAGTTCTGGTATGAGAGAAAGGTGGCCCGCAGCCAATGATGAGACTCCTATGACATGAACATCTGCCTCTACAGCTTGTTGCGCGGCTTCCATCGGTGTCTGAAATAACGGTCCAACATCAACATCGAAACCCAAATCTGCAAACGCTGTAGATATGACTTTCTGACCACGATCATGACCATCTTGCCCTATTTTAGCAACCAGTATCCTGGGTCGTCTTCCATGGCGATTATCGAAATCATGAGTTGCGGTTCGTATTTTTTCTACCATTTCGTTGTTCTCTCCCACTTCACTTTTGTACACTCCCGAAATAGTTCGTATTTGTGATCTATGACGACCGTACACCCTTTCCAATGCCTCGCTCATCTCTCCTACCGTTGCATGTTCTCTCGCCGCGTCAATTGATAATTCTAGAAGGTTTCCGCTCTCAGATTTTGCTGCCTCAGTAAGCAATCTCAAAGCAGCGTTACAACGTGATTCGTCTCGTTCATCTCGAAGTATCTTGAGTTTTTCAATTTGAGCTGAACGAACACCCTTATTATCAACCTTCAGGAGATCTAACTCTTCTTCTTGATCAAGCCGGAATTTATTGACGCCAATTACTGGCTGAACTCCTGAATCGATTCGTGCTTGTGTCCTGGCAGCAGCTTCTTCTATACGGAGTTTTGGAATGCCTAATTCAATTGCTGCTGCCATTCCTCCAGCTTCCTCAATTTCTTGGATGTGAGTCCACGCCCGTTTAGCCAAGTCATGGGTCAGCCGTTCAACGTAAAAAGAACCACCCCATGGATCAACCACTCTGCATGTACCAGATTCATGCTGAAGAAAAAGCTGAGTGTTTCTAGCTATTCTCGCACTGAATTCAGATGGTAAAGCTAAAGCTTCATCAAACGAATTCGTATGCAATGACTGTGTGTGACCTTGCGTGGCTGCCATAGCTTCAAGACAAGTTCTGGTCACGTTGGTATACACATCCTGTGCTGCAAGACTCCAACCTGATGTCTGGCTATGAGTCCGTAGAGAAAGCGATTTAGGATTTTTCGGATCGAAAGAACTCACAAGCTTCGCCCACAACAAACGAGCCGCTCGAAGTTTGGCAACTTCCATAAAGAAATTCATGCCAATACACCAAAAGAAACTCAAGCGAGGAGCAAACTCATCAATACCCAGACCTGCGTTCAAACCAGACCGAATATACTCTATGCCATCGGCGAGTGTGTAGGCTAGCTCCAAGTCAAGCGTTGCCCCAGCTTCTTGCATATGATAGCCAGAAATTGATACCGAATTGAATTTTGGCATCTTCTCAGAGGTATAGGCGATGATATCTGAAATGATTTTCATTGACGGCGCAGGAGGATAGATGAAGGTATTGCGGACCATGAATTCTTTTAAGATATCGTTCTGGATCGTTCCTGCAAGTTGATCCGGCTTTACTCCCTGCTCTTCGGCAGCAACTACATAAAGGGCTAGAATAGGTAAAACAGCGCCATTCATGGTCATGGAAACACTCATTTTGTCAAGAGGGATACCATCAAACAGCTGGCGCATATCAACTATCGAATCAATAGCCACACCAGCCATTCCGACATCTCCGGTCACTCTCGGATTGTCAGAGTCGTACCCCCTGTGTGTGGCTAAATCAAACGCTATAGACAGACCTTTTTGGCCCGCAGAAAGATTTCTTCGGTAAAACGCATTCGATTCCTCTGCAGTAGAGAATCCGGCATATTGACGAATCGTCCATGGTTGATTCACATACATCGTTGGATACGGGCCGCGCAGATACGGTGAGAATCCAGGGTATGTGTCAGGGAAATCAAGAACATCTCTGTCTTCAGTAACATACAACGGGCGTACCGGTATCCCTTCGGGTGTGTTCCAGATTTGGTCATCAGGTCTTGACCCGGTGGACGTTTCAAAGGATCTCTCCCACTCTGACAAACTTCGATGACCTTTCGAAGTTGGGCGGAATGGGATTGAAGAAAAATCAGGAATCATCATTCTCCTTTCGGCAGGACCTTGTCAAAAACATGTGTTATTCAAATCCTTCTGCGAGGCGATATAGAGGTAAGGATTCTATTTTTTGGCTGCTCGAGTCATGGTGCTGCTCCAGATATGGCTTCCGTTGAAGAACTCTCTCTTCTTCGTTGGTGAATTGATTTACGCCAACAATGATCTTCTCGTTGCTATCAACTCTCCGTTGAGTCTCCGAACGCATTGCTTGGATTGATCTCTGGAGGTCTCCATTTTCTAGCTCATTTAGAATCCCGCCTTTCTTTTCAATTTTTTGAAATCTTTCCCAGGCGGATTCTGCAAGTTTATCGGTTAGGGATTCAACGTACCAAGACCCCCCAGCAGGATCGATAACCCGATGAATATTCGCTTCCTCTTTTAGTACTAAATGAGTGTTTCGCGCTAGGCGCATCCCAAAATCATTTGGTACTCCGATGGCACTATCAAATGAAGCTAGTGAAACGATATCTGACCCGCCTATAACAGCAGCGAAGCACCCGATAGTGGTTCGAAGCAGATTCACCCAAGGGTCAACTTTAGAGACAATCGAAAGTGATGTTGATGCCTGAAGTCTTAGTGGAACATCCGTTACACCACATGCATCTCCCACGCGTCCCCATATTTCGCGAAAAGCTCGGATTTTTGCTATGTCAAGAAATTGATCCGTCCCAACCGTAACTACTACGAGTATCTGTCTGAAAGCATCTTCTATCTCTATGCCGGAATCGCACATAATTTGTAAATACTTGATTCCTGTGGAGGTCAACGCGGCTAACTCGGTTACATGGTCTGCGCCGGCATGAGCATAGGGTGAACCATCTACTCTGATCGTCGACACCTGCCCATATTCTTGAGCAACATAGTGAGCAAGGTCTCCCACGCGAAGAAGCGAGTCATCAATATCGCCTCGAATAGTTCCCTGAGTTACGAATTGGCCAATAGGGTCACAGTTCAGGTCAGCAAGAAGTTCTGTTCTATCAATTTTTCCGTTCTCGGCGCAAGCAAGAAAGTTTTTTGCGACAGTTACGTTGTCGCCGGTACCTATAGGAGCTATTGTCGCCACGCCCATTAACACGCCTTGTAACATTTCTGTAAGACTTCTCTCGTCTACGTCTCCGACAATCAATTCGACACTATTCGCTCCCCTCTCAAGATCAGTTAATATCGCTCTGTTCGTTTCCGCAGGAGTTGTTAACCAATGACGCTGCCGAATATCCCACCCGTCGAGAAGCCCTGACACTTGTGATGCACGTTTACTTGATCCCCCATCAGGAAAATCATCTGACATTCTTTCTTTTTCTATTAAGCTATCTCTTAGATATAAAGGATCGATTCGAAGGCCTCCGCTAAGATTCGCTACTAGAACCTCGTCAAAATCTTTATCACCAAGGACTGCGCCAACAGCATCTAGCCATTCTTCATGTGTAGGTAAACCATCGTCACCTAGGAACTCCATTACACCTTCATCCATGTTTCAACAATAGGCGATTCTGCTGTGGATCGGTAGTGTCATTTAAAAGTTAGCAATCGAAGCACGCCTTATACCCATAGAGGAAACGCTTCTTGTGACTTCGATCACAGGTGACAGAAGACACGCATATTCCTCACTTATCTTCTCGATTAATGAGATACGTTAAAAGTACGAGTTCATGAATGATCTCTACCTATTGCTTCCCTGAAGTAATAGTTTCCCCCATATGAAAGCTAAGAGGAACCACATGTTTAAAAAAGAACCCCATTATGTTCAATACAAAGAATTTGCATTCGCAGATTTAGCAAGTACAAGCGAACTTGAAATACTAAGCCGAGTTAGTACTCGAATCGATGTCAAAGAAGGTAGCGTCTTAATGCGACAAGGTTCATTTGGAAATGAAGTTCTACTCCTTGTTAAAGGACAGCTCCTTATCGAACGTGATGGAACTCTTATCGCTTCTGTTTCTCCTGGGTCTGTCGTAGGCGAAAGAGCCGTTATTCTCAACGAGCCTCGTGGAGCAACTGATCGTGCTGAGAAAGACGCCACAATTTTAGCTATGACTAGAAGCGAGTTCAACACTCTTCTATC
>JAKMEQ010000070.1 GCA_022425805.1 Acidimicrobiales bacterium | reverse complement strand
CTTCAAGGGATTGAAGAAGCTAAAGTAGACGGGTTTGATCCAGTGAAAATCAATATGGTTGTCATGAAAGGTGTCAACGATGATGAAATTCTAGATTTCGTTTCCTTTGGAAGGGAGAACGGTGTCGTTGTCCGGTTTATTGAGTTCATGCCACTAGATGCCGACCAAAGCTGGGAGAAGGGGAGTGTCGTATCACAGAAGGAGATATTTGGACTGATTTCTCAGCACTATGAGCTTGAACCAGTGTTTAGAGGTAGTTCACCTGCGGCTCGCTGGAGATTTGTGGATGGATCTGGGGAAATAGGAATCATAGCGACAGTTTCTGAAGCATTTTGTGACTCATGTGACCGTATCCGGTTAACTGCTGATGGAAAATTCAGAAACTGCCTGTTCGCTATCGAGGAGTTTGATGTCCGAAAGCTTCTACGAAGTGACGCCTCCGACGATGAAATAGCAGAATTTCTTTCCCAAGCAGTTATACGGAAATGGGCTGGTCATCAGATTGGAAAATCTGTATTCATTCGCCCGAATAAATCTATGTCACAAATCGGTGGTTAGCTTGTGAGCGGAAATAAATTCTCGCACCTTGATTCCGAGGGGAAAGCCCGAATGGTCGATGTAAGTGGCAAGGAAGACAGTTCGAGAACAGCACGAGCCAGAGCTACGGTTTCTATGTCAGGGCAAACGGCTATTGCGCTTCAAGATGGGAAGGTCCCAAAGGGGGACGTGTTTGCAGTAGCTAGAATTGCCGGTATACAGGCCGCAAAACGAACCTCAGAGTTGATTCCTTTATGTCACCCGTTGATGCTTAGTTCCGTGCATGTTGATTTTGAGGTGATTGATGAGTGTGTGATTATTGAGGCGGAAGTGCAGACATACTCTAGGACCGGTGTAGAGATGGAAGCCTTGACTGCCTGTTCTGTTTCCGCGCTGACAATCTACGACATGTGCAAGAGCATGGATAAAGAGATGGTAATCGCCGATCTTGTTCTTCTGGAGAAAAAAGGCGGTTCTTCTGGGCATTTTTTACGCGAAGCTGACTTGAAGTAATTCAAAAATAGCCTAGGTGCTCCAGTTATTTTGCATTATTGATACTATCTTTTTTGCTGCAGGTCGATTTGTAGGCTAATTGGAAAAAATTTAGTTGCTCTATCCACCAAACATAAGAGAATTAGTGCAAAAATTTTCCTTGTGGGCAGTCTAGAGACTGGTGGAGTGTGTGCTATTAGGTGCATTAGCAATTCTTTGGTTCGGAGCAGGCGTTTATTGGCTTCGTACACGAGTTGGTACACCTTCAATAATCTCGGGACGCCATTCCAGTCGAATGAGAATTCGAAGAACTCCTCGTGCGGTTGTAGTGCCAATTCATCAACCGTTCGCCAAATGGGAGCAATCTTACCAACCTGGCCATTCCTTGGTGGAGCCACCACTTGACAAAATACAGAAGGGGTCTAATCCAATGGATCTATCTAGTGAACAAGCCCGTCTTCGCAGGCGCAAAGTTCTTTTATCCCTAATAGGGATTGTTCTATTCACATTGCTGTTAGCCATCGTCGTAGGAGGAGCATTCATAGCGATGAACCTATTCGCTGATTCTATTTTCCTTGGTTATGTACTACTCCTTGTGCAATACCAAAGAGAGGTCGAAGCATCTCGACAGGAAGACCGGCCCGTGTATAGCTCTGTCGGAGTTGGCTTCGCAGCTACAGGGACAGATGGGGTCACCCGATAAAGGGAACTTGGAGATTGTACTAATCTTCAATTGGAAATATAGAATGGAGTTTCCTTCGGGGCTGTAGCTCAGCTGGCTAGAGCGCCTCGGTCGCATCGAGGAGGCCAGGGGTTCGACTCCCCTCAGCTCCACGTAGAATTCCGAACCGTTCGGTTTGTACGAATAGATATTTTGGTTGATCGAAAAGGCTTAAGGAGGAAGTAGATCTGTGAGAGAACTTTGGAGCCCAAGTGCGGAGAAGGTCAAAGCATCGCAAATTTATGACTTTTGCCGAACAGCTGAAAGCACGTATGGTTTAGAGCTTCCTGACTACCAAGCATTACATTCTTGGAGCACAGAAGCCCCCGCCTCTTTTTGGGAACATGTTTGGGAAAAATTTGACATTCTCGGCAACAGAGGAGAATTAGTTGTCGAATATAATAAGAATCTCCAAGAATCGATATTCTTTCCCCAAGCTTCTCTGAACGTGTCGGAGAATCTGCTCCGGCGTAACGATCGATCGACAGCGATGATTTGGCAAGACGAATTAGGGTCGCGATCTGAGTTGAATTGGGAAGAGCTACATCGGCTGGTATCGCAACTCCAGCAAGCATTACGGGGAATTGGAATTGGAACTGGTGATCATGTTGCGGCATGGATGCCGAATCGGCCAGAAACGTATGCACTAATGCTCGCAACAGCAAGCTTAGGAGCAGTCTTTACTTCAACTTCTCCTGACTTTGGACCTCAAGGAGTTCTGGACCGTTTTAACCAAGTCAAACCAAAGTTGCTTGTTGCAACAGAGGGGTATTTTTACGGAGGGAAATGGTTCTCATGTCTGGAACGTCTTGATGAAATTGAAGCAGGTTTACCTTCTCTTATCGAAACGGTTCTTCTACCATATGATTCAGAGTCAGACAATATGCCGCAGAATGTGAGAACACTGTGGTCTGAATTTATAAATATTTATCAACCATCAAGAGTGGAATATACGAGAGTGGGATTCAACCACCCTTGGTATGTTCTGTTCTCCTCCGGTACTACGGGGAAGCCAAAATGTATTGTTCACCGTACTGGTGGAGTTTTACTCAAGCATCTAGTTGAACATAAACTACATTGTGATATCAGGCCAGGGGATAGGGTCTTCTACTACACCTCTGCTGGATGGATGATGTGGAACTGGCTGGCTTCAACATTGAGTTCTGAAGCCACGCTCATCCTCTACGATGGTTCCCCATTCTACCCAAATACCTCCCGACTGTTTGAACTTGTCGAAGAGGCCGAGATCAATCTCTTCGGTGTGTCTGCAAAGTTCATAGATGCATGCTCTAAAGAGAATCTTTCACCTGCGGGGATTCATGACCTTGGGTCATTGAAAACTATATGTTCTACCGGTTCCCCTCTTTCCCCTGAGGGGTTTGATTACATTTACAAAGATGTCAAAAAAGACGTTCACCTGCAATCTATTTCTGGCGGGACCGACCTATGTGGTTGTCTAGTAGCGGGAGATCCGACGAGTCCAGTCCACAGAGGCGAAATTCAAAAACCAGCTTTAGCTATGGCAATAGAAGTTCTAGATGAGGCAGGTAATCTTCTTGGTCCGGGTCAACAAGGTGAGCTTGCGTGTTCAAGCCCCTTCCCCTCAATGCCTCTTTATTTTCTAGATGACCCTGACGGGACAAAGTATAAATCTGCTTACTTTGAACGTTACCCAGGGAAATGGCATCAAGGAGACTTTGCAGAATGGACGGAAAATGGAGGGATTATCATACATGGGAGGTCTGATGCCACACTCAACCCGGGAGGCGTACGGATTGGCACAGCAGAGATTTACCGCATCGTAGACTCTTTCCCAGAAGTTCAAGAAAGCTTGGTTATCGGCCAAACATGGGAGAAGGATACCCGAATCATTCTTTTTGTCATTCTTGTAGACCAAGTCGAACTTGACGAACAGCTTCGGATAAAAATCAAAGATGCTCTTCGTTATGGAGCTTCACCCCGCCATGTTCCGGCAATCATTATAGAAACGCCAGACTTACCAAGAACGAGAAGTGGGAAACTCTCTGAATTAGCTGTTCGGTCTGTCGTTGAAGGAAAACCAGTCAAGAATACTGAAGCGTTAGCAAACCCTGAATCACTAGAATACTTTTACGAGAGAGAGGATCTGTCCATTGATTAGTCCACTTAGAAGCCTGCTTTTTGCTCCTGGGAATAAGGTAAAACATCTTCAGAAATTCTCAGAAATTATGCCAGACGGGGCAGTGATAGACCTTGAAGACGCTGTTCCTCAATCTGAGAAAGAAATAGCGAGGGCAAACATAGAGACCGTGGGCTCTGCTCTAGTGAAAAAAAATTTTCATACCTTCGTCAGAGTGAATTCTATTGGATCTGGTTTATTCGCTGACGACGTCGCATCATTGATACCGGGTTTAGCTGGAGTTCTTATTCCAAAAATTGAATCACGAGAAGGGGTTGAAAGAGCGATACAGGAACTTGACGGAACGCCAGCGGCATCGAAAATAGTAGTTGGAATTGAGACCGTTGCTGGGCTTGATGCGGTAAAGGAAATATTGTCATACCCTGAAGTCCTTGGAGCGTATTTTGGGGCAGAAGACTTCATTGCTGATCTTGGCGGGGTCCGAACACGAGAAAACACAGAAGTGTTGTTTGCAAGATCGCAAATTGCAATCGCTGGCCGCCTGGCTGGGATTCCAGTACTGGATCAAATTGTTGCTGATTTCAGAGATCTTGACCGTTTCGAGAAAGAGGCTCATGAAGCAAGAAGTTTTGGTTTTGCTGGAAAACTTTGCGTGCATCCACTTCAGGTCCCAGTGGCAAATAACTCATTTACTCCATCGGCCAGTGAAATCATTCGGGCAAAATCTCTCCTAGCAGTTTATGAAGCAGGAGTGGAACAGGGAACAGCAAGCGTAGTTTTTGAGGGGCAGATGGTTGATGAAGCCTTAGCAAAACAAGCCCGAATACTCCTTACACAAATTATCTAACCTTCCGCTCTTTGTTTTCGCAGAAGAATGGCAATAATGACTAGAAAAATTCCTGAAAGTTCTAGGAGGCTTGGCTGCTGGCGGAGCGTTATCGTACCAACAAGAACTGCGGTGGCTGGTAACAAGGCCTGAAGGAATGCAAAACGAAATCTTGAAACTCTTCTGAAGACGACTTGGTCGATGCTGTAAGGAATAGCACTTGAGAGAATACCGGTCGAAAGAGCTACAAGAGCAAGAACTGGTTCGCTTCCAATTTCCTGTAGTCCGTCTAAACCAGCAGGTGAAATCACAATAGCTCCTATCATCATTCCAATCCCCAAACCATCCATGTGGGCATTGGATCGAGCGACATGACTACCGAGAAGTATGTATAAGGCCCAGAGCGATCCAGCGGCTAGAGCAAAGACCACCCCTGTAGCAGATCCCTCTGGTGATACTTCTGCTAGAAGCGCCACACCTATTGAAGCAAGTAAGAGGGAACAGATACTCCGAAATGACCGCTGTCCACTGAAAGCGATCACGATTGGACCGAGGAATTCAATCGCCACTGCATTTCCTAAGGGGAGATTGTCAATTGCAAGATAGAAGCATAGGTTCATACCAGCTAGAACGACTCCAAATGCAGCGACCCAAACAAGGTCGCCTCGCGGGATCGAACGTTTCCATGATCGCCGAATCAGAATTGTTACTATCGCAGCTCCAAGAACTCGTAAAATGGCAACAGTCGAGACTCCAAGAGTGTCGAATAGGTTGAAAGCAATTGCCGCACCGACATACTGTGATACCGCTCCGAGAATAAATAGTGTTTCGGGAGGGGATGTATTGACAATGCTCTGCGTTTTTTTTATGTTCCTGCTTGAAGTCACTCGTAAACGTTACCCCATGCGAATTGTTCGGGTGCCGGCAGGCTAACGTCTTCTTATGAATCGATATACAACACGCGAAGAAATTGACAAAGCCATCGGGGAAATCCAGTCAGAAATACCGAATTATCTGCCTCCAGCAGCATTAGGAATAGGCGTAGCAACTAAAAGCAAAAGCGGGAAAATCCTCGATGTCTACTATCCATCACCAATAATAGGACAGTCAGATTACACAGTATTAATGCTTGCCAATATCGTAAGATGGGACGGGACTACTTCTACTTCAGAACTTAACCGTACACAAGTTGATCAGGCTTTGTCAGCGCGGGATATGGTTCTAGGAGTTCAAGGTTTTGACGAGCCTAATCTTAAAGCAATTGAAGCTACTGCCGCTATCAGCTCGCTAGGTGATCCACCTGGAGGTCAACGAGTTGTAGTTGTCGCATTTATCCGTGATTTGGCAGATCCCCCTGTTGATGCTGTTGATGCCTATTTCCGTCTCCATCTTCTATCAGCTCGAGAACTAACTCCACATAGTGCGGATCTCACAGGTGTCTTCACTAAATTGACAAATTGTGTGTGGACTAATCTTGGGCCATTTGAAGCTGAAGAATTCGCACTACGTCGTCTTGATCTACAAATGAAAGGTCTGACAGTTCAAGTGCACGGGGTAGATAAATTTCCTCGGATGACTGACTACGTCATCCCATCGGGTGTTCGTATTGCCGATGCCGACAGAGTCCGATTAGGGGCACATCTAGCTGAAGGAACAACTGTTATGCATGAGGGGTTCTGCAATTTCAATGCAGGAACCCTTGGAACATCAATGGTTGAGGGGAGGATTTCTGCCGGTGTGGTGATTGGCGACGGATCAGACCTTGGTGGAGGAGCTTCGATCATGGGAACGCTTTCCGGAGGCGGGACCGAGGTGGTTTCAGTCGGGCAAGGATGCCTCATAGGCGCTGAGGCGGGAATTGGGATCTCGCTTGGTAATAATTGCATTATCGAAGCAGGACTATATGTCACAGCCGGAACCTTAGTAACCACCCCAGACGGATCAGTGGTAAAAGCTTTGATGCTTTCAGGGCAAAATGATCTTCTCTTCCGTCGTAATTCACAGACGGGGAAAGTCGAAGTGATTTTTCGCGGAGAGAATTCTAGTTGGCAAGGGTTAAATGAAGAACTTCACCAGAATTAGAGTATTCTCAAACCAAGAATATGACGGTACTTAATCAATTAGGATGGCAAAACTATTCCTCAACTCTGGAGAACCTGAACGATTACGGGCAGGTTGGCAGAGTTCGGCGTGTCGATCGTGGAGAAGCTGACGTTCTCACAGAAGAAGGAGACGTTCGGGTTGCCTCTGACAGTCAAAGATCTCCCACAGGTCTAGCTCCGGCAACCGGAGATTGGGTTAAGGTTATTGACGATCCGGATGTGGGTTTCCGGATAGCTGAGATTTTACCTCGATATTCCACAATAGTCCGTCGGGACCCGGCAGAAATAGAGAAAGAACAGGTATTGGTCTCCAATATCGATTACGTGGGTATTACCTGCTCTGCGGACCGCCCTGCCAACATCGCTAAAGTTGAAAGGTTTTTGGTCCTAGCTCAAGATAGCGGGGCAACACCTCTCTTTATTATGGCTAAAGTTGACCAAGGATTAACAGAGGAGTGGAAGCAGAGCCTTCAACAGATTAAAGACGTCATGATCATTGAGATTAGTGCCTTTACCGGCCAAGGAATCGATCAGATTAAGAAACTGATCTCGGCCGACCACTCTCTTGTACTGTTAGGTGAATCTGGAGTAGGAAAATCAACACTCGTCAATGTGCTCGTCGGAGAAACGGTGCAGGAGACAACTGAAGTACGTAGTAGAGACAACAAGGGACGCCACACGACAGTTGCCCGCGAACTTATAATTCTCCCGACTGGTGGGGTGTTAATTGACACTCCAGGCATCCGTGGCATTGGACTTTGGGATTCCAGAAATGCAGTGGAACAGGTCTTCTCAGAAATTTCAGGCCTAACGTCCGAATGTCGGTTCACGGATTGCACCCACCAAGTAGAACCCG
>JAKMEQ010000052.1 GCA_022425805.1 Acidimicrobiales bacterium | reverse complement strand
GATACCGCAAAGATAGTTCCGGCTGGAGCTATTGCTGATGCAGTTATTGTGAATACTGGATCTGACCTTATTCTAATTGTTGGCAAAGACAGTGATTCCTACCTTCGCAACATGGCGGACTTGCCGTTAGGAAATCGTTCCCTTGCTGAAGGTGAAATTATTGCAACAGGAAGTGCAGCTTTATCAGCATTCAACCGAGCGATTAACGAGTGGCAGGCCCTTATGGCTGTTGCGTTAACAGGGTTAGGAAGAAAAGCTGTTGACATTGGCGTTTCGTACGCTAAAGAAAGATACCAATTTGGTGTTTTGATCGGTTCTTTTCAAGGACTTCAACATGGTTTCGCTTCTTCTATAACTGGAGTGGAAGGGTCACACTTTCTCTCGAGTAGGGCTATTTCAGCTCTAGAAAATAATACTGACATGGCTGAAAGCCTTTCTGGTATGGCTTTCTTATTTGCTTCAGAATCTGCTCTTAATGCAGCCGCTACTTCCTTGCAGTACCACGGAGGGTACGGATTCGCCGAAGAATACGATATCCAGCTTTACTATCGTCGTGCAAAAGGTTGGCCACTTCAGTTGGGTGACCCAGGATTGGAATACCAACGCATCGCGAATCTCTGCTTACCCTCAGGGGGGGTCGCATAATGGATTGGTCATTCCCAAGTGAAGCTGAAGATTTCCGCATTGAAGTAAAAGAGTTCATAACAGAACATTTAACCGAGGACGTTATTAGTTCAACCCATGATGGCACAATCCATAACTGGGATTTCCACAAAAAAATCGCTGAACGGGGCTGGTTAGGCGGTGCTGTACCATCAGAACTCGGTGGTGGAGGTAAGACCGCCCTTGAGATGGCTGTGATGGTGGAAGAGCTTCAATTAGCTGGCGCACCAATTGATGGAATGGGAGTTGCTATAGTCGTTGCATCAGTAATTCTCGAACTTGGAAATGACCACCTGAAAGAAACAATTGTTCCAAAGTTGCTTGATGGTGAAACCCTAGTTTCATTCGGTTATACGGAACCAGACTCTGGGTCCGATGTTGCTGCCGCTCAAACTCGTGCAATACGAGACGGTGATGAATGGGTAATAAACGGGCAGAAAATGTGGACAACAATGGCCCACATAGCTGACTACGTTCTGCTTTTAACGCGGACGAATACGGAAGTCCCCAAACACAAGGGACTGACGTTTTTTATCGTTCCGTTGAACACAGCTGGGATTGAGATTCAACCGGTTCACACTATGGGAACAGAACGATCAAACGCTACTTTTTATGATGATGTTCGAATAGGAGATGAATGGCGGATCGGTGAAATTGATGGCGGATGGGAAATCATGAAAGCGGCCTTGAAATATGAACGGGGAATAGCTGGTGGACAGTTCCCATCCCCTCCTCTAATCGATGCGTTTCTTGAATATGCACAACATACTGAACGACCGGATGGAGTACCTATTATTGATGACCCTGTTGTTCGCGAGCGTCTCGTTCGGGCTCTCATAGATGTTGAGGTTTGCCGAGGCTTCGCATATAACACTGCTTTCCTTGCAGCCGAAGGAACTATGTTTGGAGTCGAAGGATCAATGACAAAACTCTTCGCAAGCGAATCTTATAAAAAACATTCAAAATGGTTTATTGATATGGCCGGTTCCGAAGGTCTCCTTTATCTTGGTGAAGATGAAGCGCCTGTTGGTGGGCTGCTTGATGAACATTTCCGCCACGCTCCCGTAACAACAATTTATGGTGGAACAAGTGAAATTAGTCGAAACCTTATTGCCGAAGGCCTCCTTGGGCTTCCCCGAACAAGATAAATCTGACTGTGTACGAGTTTGAAGATGTCAATACAGCTGATGCTCGATACCTTTTTGGCATTCCGATTTTAGTTACAGTAGTCGCAGTTCTCCCTCAGCTCGTATTCACGAGCCGAGTAAAAACTCCTTTGATATCCCAACTAGCAATTGTCATAGCTCCGATAATTATTTTCATAGTTGTATTTGCTTTTGGGAAAATGACGACATTAATCGCAGACGGCAAGATTAGATTGACGTGGAGATTTGGATTCCCAACGAAAGAAATACTAATAAGTGAAATAGAGGCAGTGGAGACTAGGGAAATATCAAATTGGCGGGGATCTGGTATAGACGTTACAAGGAAAGGCATGATGTGGCGTGCCTGGGGGAAAACCGTGGTAGCCATATTGCATAATAATGGGAAAATAATTTTTGTAGGTTCAGACAATCCAGAAGAGTTAGCGAGAGCTATTCGTTCTGCTTTAAAGAACTAGTCTTTTGTTTGTGTTCGCGCTTCCGCCCAGGTTTTTCCCTTTTCAACATTGATGTCACGTGGTAAACCAAGAACGTGTTCTGCAACTATGTTTCTCTGTACAGCAAATGTTCCTCCTCCGATAGTCAAAGCAGGTGAGAAAAGATATCCGTAGTGCCAGATTGGGTCAACGTTGGGGAATTGATTTGATCGGAAATTATTTTCTGTGACACCCATTCCCATTCGACTAGGCACCTCTCCCTCTGGTCCAGCGCCTTCAAGCATTCCCGAGGTTCCGGCTATGTCGCGCGCTAGTTTCAATGTGTTTTGCCCATGTTCATCGGCCATGAGTTTTTGTATGGAGGCTTCTGGGCCAGGATGTTTACCTGCTAGTCGTGAAGACAATGTACGTAAGCGATTTAAACGAAGTACCTCTGCTTCACAATGCAAGGCTGCGAGACGTTGACGGAGTACCGGGTCATCGCATCCACCTTGTTCACGAAGTAGATCAATTAATAGCTCGGCAGATGGCCCTGCTCCCCAAAGAGAACCCGCTGAAGAAAGTTGCACGCGTTCATTCGATAAGGTCACCTTTGCTAGCCGCCACCCGTCCCCTTCTTCACCTACGAGATGGTCTTTCGTTAACCTTACATCATCAAAAAAGACCTGATTGAAACTATGTGCAGTTGTCATGTCAATAATGGGAGACATGGAAATGCCTGGTGCGTCCATTGGGCAGATGAAGTAGGAAATGCCTTTGTGTTTTGGTGCGTCAGGATTCGTTCTTGCGATCAAAATACCATATTTAGATACATGCGCACCGCTTGACCATATCTTTGATCCATTCACAACGTACTCATCGCCGTCTCTTTCAGCTCGTGTAGATAGGTTTGCCAGATCAGATCCGGAGTCAGGTTCACTGAAAAGCTGGCACCAGAAATCTTCACCGGTTAGTAAGCCTGGAAGATATTCTTTTTTTTGTTCTTCGGTTCCTGCTTCAAGAATTGTTGGTCCGGCCCAACCTATACCTATGGGGTTTTGTGGGCGACGGATACCTGCTTCTTTTAGTTCTTCTGCGATGATGAGTTGCTCTATCGGGCCTGCTTCTAGACCATAAGGTTTTGGCCAGTGAGGAACGACGTAACCTGCTTTAACTAATTGTTTCGAACTGGGTTTAGGGTTCTGTTTAGTCCAATCGCGCACCTGCTGCCGAATCGGGTCATCGTCTGGTGGCGAGTCAAAATCCATTACCTATTCCTATCTATTTCTGACACCTCTAATGAAAGTTATCTTATCGGGGGATTGAATACTCATTAGTTCTATTTCGCTTGTTCGGTGTTGCATTTTCATCTTGGCGGCCATTACCTGTACTGTGGACGTTGACATAATGGAGGAGCTATGAGCCCAGTTATTTACAGTGTTGAAGGTGATGTAGCCACGATCACATTAGATGATAAAGAAAACAGGAATGCTCTTGGTAATGCTCTTACTACCGGCATCTACCAAGCAATCACCTCAGCTAATGCTGATCCTAACGTTCGTGCCCTTGTGTTAACGCACAAAGGAAACGTTTTTTGTGCTGGAGCGAACCTAAAAGAACGATCAACACAAACAGGTCAGGTTGATCAGGAAACAATTGGGTTCGATCAAGTTCTTGAGTTAATTTTAAATTCCCCAAAACCGGTTATAGCTAAAATTAGTGGAGCAGCTATGGGAGGTGGCATTGGTTTAGCATGCGCTGCCGATATTTCCATAGCTACCAAAGACGCAAAATTTGGTTTTACTGAAGTACGTTTAGGTGTCGCTCCGGCAATCATTTCTGTTGTTTGCCTAGCCAAAATGAGACGAGGAGAGGCAATGGAAGCTTTCTTAAGAGGTAATAAGTTTTCAGGAGTGAAAGCAGCGGAACTTGGAATCATTTCACGGGCTGTGGAAGCCAAAGATTTAGACAATGAGATCCAACTAGTACTAGAGGATATTCTTCATGGAGGGCCTCTGGCTCTAGCTGCAGCTAAACGTTTAATAAATGAAATTCCTGAGAAACCAACGAACGAAGCTTTTCCATGGGCAGCAGAATATTCAAATGCTTTATTTAATTCTGAAGAAGCTGCTGAAGGAATGGCGGCTTTTCTTGAAAAACGTTCCCCGAACTGGGTTACCGACAAGTAACTAGATTAACTATTTGGGTATTGGCGGTTATTTCCGCAGTGTGGGATATTGAAGATAATAGAACACGGGCCTTTAAGCTCTAAAAGTGGGGTAAATTATGGATGATCGTTGGATAACCGACTGGGAACCAAGCAAAAGGTTTCCTGTGTATACGCGAGCTAATGCTGGAGAGATACTCCCTAATCCGGTAAGTCCATTAGGGTGGGACCTCATCTGGGAAGAAGGCGTTTCAAAAGGTTGGGCTGATGGAGCACACCGTCAAGGGGTTTTTACTCCCGACGAATCAAACCCTGATCAACCTGACTACATTGCTTGTTTCGGAGGTTACTTATACCTGAACGCATCAATGATTCGTATTAATGGTGAACGAACTCCCGGATTGTCAGCTGAAGCCATGGACGCTGCCTTTCTTGGAAACCACCCTGACGTGCCCCCTTATGTACCCCAAGATGGTGACCAGAGGCCTGATTTGGTTGAAAAGATTGAAGAAGTACAAGCATGGGTGATGTCCCTTGAAGAACTTCCGGAGGAATTAACAGAAGATCGAAACAAAATTCTGTCTGTCCGTTCGCAACGTCCAGATTTAACCTCAGCATCAGATGCTGAATTGATTGAACGAGCGCGTTCTTTAAAACCTCTTGTCCGAGAATTCTTCGAACCATACCAAGTCTATGGAACTATGTCTGCGACTGGTCCTACGG
>JAKMEQ010000038.1 GCA_022425805.1 Acidimicrobiales bacterium | reverse complement strand
GGGTTCCTAGTTGACCTTTCAATGTGAAGAGAAAAGCGATGAGTATTCTTCGCGCAATCTATTTTTTTGAATTTTCCCCATGGAGTTTCTCGGTAATGCATCTACAGTTACATATTTTTTTGGTTGTTTGAAACTTGCAATATGTGCTGTGAGACGGTCGCGGACTTTCGCTTCTGAAAAAATACCTTCGGTAATGATGAAAGCCGTTACAGCCTCCCCGAGGTCGGGGTGGGGAAGTCCAACGATAGCGGACTCTTTGATGCTTTCTAACGCGTCGAGGCGAAGCTCAATTTCTTTGGGGTAAATATTTTCTCCACCCGAGATGATCATGTCGTGAACACGCCCTTCAAGAGAGAGCCTTCCTTGGGTGTCCAGAGAACCGATATCTCCAGTGATAAAGAAGCCATCATCTCGGAAAGATTCAGCGGTTTGGTCTGCCTGACGCCAATATCCTGAGAAAAGATGATCCCCGCGAATCTCAACGGTACCCGTTTCTCCACTGGCACAGAGAGTATTACCTTTGGTGATGCGAAGGTCCATCGATGGGAGTGCGAATCCGACGGTTCCCGCTATTCTCTCGCCGGCAAGAGGATTTGACGTAATAATCCCTGCTTCAGTCATTCCGTACCGTTCGAGTATCTGCTGACCGGTCACGTCATTGAAAGCCTTGTGGACATGTTGAGACATAGGAGCGGATCCGGAGGTGAAAAGACGCATATGGTGACATAACGCATGATCGAAGTTCTTGTCTTCTGTTAACCGTACGTAATGGGTGGGCACTCCCATCATGACCGTTGCCTTTGGCAGGGCATCGATTACTGAAGACACAGTGAACTTTTGAAGAAAAATGACTTCAGCGGCACTCAACATCGCACAATGCAGGGCAACGAAAAGTCCATGGACGTGGAAAATGGGTAGGCAATGCAAAAGAACGTCATTAGATCTGAATCCCCAGATTTCATGCAACGCACGAGCGTTTTCAATCAATCCTCGATGGGTGAGCATAGCTCCTTTAGGTTTCCCGGTTGTTCCGCTGGTGTATAGCATTGCGGCTACATCAGAATTAGCACGTTTGGTCACTATGTCTAAAGCAGGGAGTGAGCTTGCAAGCTTATTTAAACTGCTCGACTCCTTCCCGATAGTTTCGGAACGCACGGGGATCTTCATAGTGTCTTCGTCTGAGCAAACTACGAGTGAAGGTTCTGCGTCCGTAATAAAGTAATTGGTTTCATCTGGAGTACTTAGGGGATTTAGCGGTACGTAAATAACCCCGAATTGGAGACACGCGAGATATAGGGCAACAGCATCGGTTGATTTCGGAACCTTTACGAGAACTCTATCTCCTTCCTGTACTCCACATTCTTGTAACGCTTGAGCGTATTGTCCTGACATCCTGAAGCACTCGGAGTATGTCAGGGATCTTCCTTCTGGTTCGCTGAGAAAAACTTCCGAAAGTCGGTCGGTGCTCCTCTCACGAAGGACTTGGAAAAGGTTGTCTTCCATGTTGTTAAGCTGACTCTGATGTAATAGCGGGATGAACTTTTGAACCTCGGGCGATCAATGCCATAGATACCACTATCAACGCCCCCCCTACCAGAAGCTGCCAGCTTGTTTCTTCCTTGAAAAAAATAATTCCACCGACGACCCCGAATAAAGGCAGAAAATATCCGGTAACTGAAACTTGTCCGGTAGTACCGAGCTGGTTTGCATGAAAGTACGCTAGCAATCCTAGGAAGGCCTGTATCCCGAAAAGAAACAAAACAGCGTAATGCCATGTAGCAAGCCCTCCCGGTGGTTGGGTATCCCGATCCATCGCGTACGTCAAGATCAGCACAATGATTCCGCCCGTAATCATGTTAGGGGCAAGGAGGGCTATTGCTTCATGCCGTTGTATGTAATAGCGAGTAAGAACCCCAGCGCCACCAGCGAGAGCCGAACCGGCAAGAACTAGTAGGATGTTTCTGAGAGACCCTTTCTCTCCGACCGAGTCGATGGTCAGAATCATCACTCCTACGTACGCGAGAACGAGTCCGGTTCCCTTTAGAGAATTGAATCGCTCGTCATCGAAAACAAAATGTGCGACGATGGCAGTGAAGATGGGCCCGAGAGAAATTAGCAGGGTAACGATGCCAGTGGGGAGCTCATCATAGCCGTAATTGAAAATAAGTGAAGGTCCACCTCCAGCGACAAATCCCAGAATTATTCCTGGAATCACTGAAGCTATAGATAACTGTCCTCGGCTGAAACCGGTTCCTAGAGCGAGGGTTCCTCCGATGAGAAATGGAACCCAGGTGATGGTGAATGGGTCGATCCCGTCATTGGTGAGTTTTTTCACCAAGAGTCCTCCAGCGCCATACACGACGCCCGTGAATGAAACGTACGTCCAAACACTGTTCGAGATTTTTTTTGAGATAACTGCTATTGACATAAGGAATCCACCCTAGTGCACATTGGATTCGATCGGCTTCTTCGGAGGGAACCCTCCGTCTGTTTCTAGTTTCTTGACTACCAGTTTTTTGTATTTGCTTATGTCTATTATTTTTCTTTAGGTGAATCCTATGCCTCGCGCTCGGAGGGACTCGAACTCCCAACCTTCTGATCTGTAGGCAGATGGCGTGAAGTGGCTTTAGGCAATACTGGAAAAATCCACTCCAGTCAGTTCAATGCTTTGTTCCCATAATGCTCGACCATCGTGCACGTCGTGAGCATCTTTTTTTGCCTGCACCTTGATGGCTGGACCCCGACATTGTAAGAATTTACTAGGGCCGAAATAGTCGTTTCCCTCCGCTCTCGGGTCAGTTGCTGCCCGAAGTGTAGGAAGGGCCCCATCAGCTGCTGACTGTCCGGTGTACGGAAATGTTTTTTCCCAGATTATCTTTCCAGCTCGTTCCATATATGAGTCGGTGTTGAATTTGACGAGATTAGAGTGGGCCATTCCCGGATGGGCAGCGACAGAAAGTACATGGTTCTTGTTGGCTCGTCGAAGTCTACGGTCTAGTTCCGCTGTGAAAACTAAATTCGCAAGTTTGCTTTGTGCATACGCGCGCATGCGGCCATAACGATGCGTTGATTGTAAATCATAAAAATTGAGACGCCCTTGCCGATGGGCGTTGCTAGAAACATTTACAATCCTGGCAGATCGGCTCTGGAGGAGTTTTCCCATCAATAACCCAGTTAAAGCGAAATGGCCTAGATGATTGATGCCAAATTGGAGTTCGAACCCATCAACTGTTGTCCCTTGGAGGGGACCCATGATCCCAGCGTTGTTGATTAAGAAATCCAGTGGCCTTCCCTGTTGTATGAACTGTTCGGAGAAATCTATAATTGTTGATAAGTCAGCAAGGTCTAAAGGCATTGTTTCAATATGAGCGGAGGGATGTTCTGACTGAATTTTTTCTATTGCTTCATTTCCCTTTATTGAATTCCGGGCCGCTAGAACAACATGAACCCCCCGCATGGCGAGCACTCGAGCAGTTTCAAATCCGATACCAGAATTACCGCCCGTGACGATCGCGACTTTTCCAGTTTGGTCAGGTATATCCTCTTCTATCCACCCTATGACTTCACTCATCGGACCACGCTAACCGTTGCAATTGAATTCCTGCAAGAGGAATTCCATGTTTGTAAGAGGGCATCCTTTGTCCTCATGTCAATCATTTTGCTTCGGGCGGATAAAGATACCTTCGGCTGTCGCGCATATCGTATCGTCAGTTCTGAGTTCGCCTCTTATTACAACTTTACGTTCCTTTGTATCTTCAATCCACCCTTTTACATGGAGGTCGCTGTCTAGCGGCGTTGTGGTTTCATATCGGATGGTAAGAGTCCCAGTGAATCCTCCGAATCCGAAGACAACTCCAGTAACTCCAAGTAATTCATCTAGCAAAGCAGCTACATGCCCTCCATGAACCGCTTCAGGTGGTCCGCAGAATTGAGACCCAAAACTTCCCTTCCCTAAAAGAGAATCCCCACTTTTCCAAAAATGGAAAGGAGGTGATATCGGGTTCAACTCGCCGATTAAGGGGCTATACGGGAAGATTTCTCGAGGTTCGGTTTCGCCTAAATCATAGTTCGATGAATCAGGCCTAAAGAAATGCTCTTCAGGCCTGAGGCCGGCCTGCATTCGTTCAGCTTCGACTTGGTAGGGAGCTAGTTGATCTTTCAAGAATTGAAGTGTTTGCCCTAAGTCCTCAAACGAGCCCTCATGTTTTTTAAAATCTTCAAAGTCGGTGGTACGAAATATATTGATAATAGATCGGAGTTCTGAAACAACTTCTCTTGGAGAGTCCATCGATAAAGTGTAGATGAGCTTTAAACCTCTCTAACAGTCAACAAAGAAGAGAAATCTCCGTGCGGTTTGAAATACGTGTGGAGGCAGGAGTAGAAACAATCATTAGGGTAATCGTAAATGGCTTTGATGTACCCGAGGAAAGTAGTATCGATTGTCCGTCGGCACAAGAGCCATAGAAAACTCATTCAGTCGAGAGTTTTCTAACCAACTAATAAAAAAAATCAGAAAATCTTCGAACTGCTGCTAGTTCGGTGAGAATGTGAGCGATCCCTTTAAAGCGAAATGGTCGCTTATATAGAATTTTTTGTCGTCTCTTTCGACTGGAGTACTAATAACCTCTAAATCTTCTGCATGGATTTTTGGATGAGTGAAACACCGAGTGAAGTTGGCTCGGAACCTCGGTGCCCCTAAATGGAACCTATTTTTGAAGCTGTCCCAAGTAGGTTCTGGTAGCTCCGGAGCATGTAAACCTGCCTCTCTCACTCGAGCTACTTCGTCAGACCGTGAGTTCGTATCACCAATAATTGCGACTCTTTCACATGGGGATTGGGCAATAACAGCAGCAAGTTGATCCATACGTGACTGGCTCTGTCCTTTCCCAGGAGCAAGGTGGACGTTGGCAATAGTCAATCCGAAACTTTCGAACGTTGTGAGTAAGGCGAAACCTGGTATGGAGATGAAAGAAATTGAATCTTCTTCTATGGTGTGAGCAACCAAGGTAGCCAGATTGCCGCTATGGCTTTTGGGGTTCGCTTTGACCATCTTGTGGGTTTCGACAAATGGGACTAGTCCCGGTAGCTCTTGAAGAAGAATAATATCAGGAGGGTCATTAAGGACGTGCTGCCGGAAAACCTCTTCGGCATCACATTGTTCCCAAAGGAGTGGGGCATTTGCGGACCGCTCAAGAAGAGCTAGATTCCAACTAAGAAAACTTATACGCATTAGTGCAGGAAGGGTACTTATCTCGGCCTCTACTGACCTAAATACCAAGAATACCAATCGTGGTAATGCTGGATTCGAGATTCATCGTCGTTGAGTGTTTGCTTCTGAAATCCGCGTGACCGCATCCCATTTTGGACGTCACGGATAAGGTGGACATCCTGATCAACAGTAATGTCCATCGTTTTTCTTCCAGCTATGACATCTTCTTGGGTGAACTCTTCACGTTCTGGACGTTCGTGAGGAATGGGTTTAGGTTTCGGCATGAATTGTAGATCTGCTTTAACCTCAGCATCTTTGGCTGGTGGCATAACTAATGTAATTTTATCCCAGTAGCACTTGCTGGGATCGCTGTGATGAGGTCGTGACCGCATGATCAGCGCCTTATCTGGCTGCAGCGTGATGATCATATTAGGAAAAATATTGTGTTGGAAGATATCGCTGAGCTCGTCATCAGTGAGCAGGTCGTAGTCGTAGCCCAGAACTGGTCCCATTTCACGCCTAGTTTTCTGAACATCTTTGCGAATATCTAAAATCCTCCCACGGTATTCCTCAGGGTCCATCCCAAGAGAGATCATTTGTCTTTGCATCATTTCTGTGGGCTCGTCGGGGATAGAAAGTCGGGTATTCACAGTAAATCCATCGATGTACACGCTAGTGTGACCGTTTTTCCACAATCGTGTGCGACTTGTCGGACAATCAAAAATTAGAGCATGTTGCGGGTGGATATGTTCAACGTGGTAAAGCTCGCCAAAGTTATCGAATACTGCTTTCCAGTTGCATTCAAGCTGGACCGTCTGGTCCTGAGCTACGACCATCTCTTCCATCCGGTAAGGTTCGATCTGTTCTTTCAACGGACCGACAAATTCGTCGAAGGAAGGCGCATTATCATCCATGCACACCCAAACCAATCCGGCCCAGATTTCAGTGCGGACAGCAACCAGTGACTGTGCATCACAGTCAATACCTTGACTGAAGCGATCGATATCAGGAATTACGGTTAGTCCACCATCGCGCCCGTAGGTCCATCCATGATACGGGCATACAAAATCCTTGATCCAACCACGCTCATTGACCATAATACGAGCGCCACGGTGCTGGCAGGCATTGTAGAAGGCAGCTATTTCTCCGTCATCGCTATGAGAAACCAGAATAGATTCTGGACCAATATTAAAAACAAAATATTCGCCTGGTTCGGAAACATCAGAGGCCACACCGGCGTATAACCACGTTCGCGGCCAAACATGTTCCCATTCCTGTTCAAGGACTACAGGCGAAAGATACCGCTCAGCGGTTATTTCTTTCCGCCCAGAAGGGGAGTGGGCATCCTCTTGAGTCTGTTCTTTTATTACGTCAGTCATACTTCCTCCAACTACAGGATAGCTATTAACTTCTCGGTTGTGAAGTTGTTACTTCGTTGTAGTGCCTTTGCCCTTAGTCCGCTACGGTCCCTTGTATGGAAACTTCCCGCATCCTTCATGGTATTCGAGTTATTGATATGACTCAATATCTCGCTGGTCCAACTGTGACAAGAATGTTAGCGGAAATGGGTGCTGAAATCATAAAAATCGAAAGGGTCCCTAACGGGGACCCTACCCGTAATTATGCCATAGTTCATGAGTCTGGCCGTAGCGGGTATTTTGTTCAGCAGAATCGTGGGAAGAAAAGCCTATGCATCGATTTCGATCATCCTAAAGGACGTTCGATCCTTATTGATCTAATAAAAGACGCCGATGTCTTTGTCGAGAACTACGGTCCCGGGGTGCTTGAACGGAGGGGATTTGATTGGGAGACGGTCAAAGAACTTAATCCGCGGCTTGTCATGGCATCAATATCCGGATTCGGTAAATCCAGTTCCCATAGCGACCGTCCAGCGTTCGATATGATAGCCCAGGCGTTTAGCGGCATGATGCACATGACAGGAGACCCTGATGGTCCACCGATGCCGGCCGGGCAGTCAATAGGCGATGTGATGTCGGGTGTTCATGCTGTGGCTGGGATCGGCTATGGGCTTTTTCATCGAGAGCGGACGGGGAAAGGCCAATTTATTGATATCTCTATGGTTGATTCGCTCTTCCATTCGCAGGAGCTAGCCGTCCAAGGACCCTCGTTAACTGGGATGAGATGGAAGCCGAATCGTTCTGGTCACCGGTCAGGTATCAATAGCCCGCTTGGCGCATTCAAAGGGCCAGAAGGATGGATAGTTGTTCAATGCATGGAGGCCCAGTGGCCAAGGTTCGCCGAAGCGATAGGGCAATTAGAGCTTCTTACCGATGAACGCTTCGCGGACCTGATGGGCCGCATGAAAAATCGGGATGCCCTGAATGAAATTATTGAGAAATGGATGCAAGGGTTTGAACATGATGAAGAAATCCTTACGATTTTGGAAGAGGCGCGTGTCCCCAGTGCCCCTGTATTGGCCCCCTATGATGCGATTGGTCACCCCTACTTTGAATCACGTGGCGCAGTAAAAAAAATCAACGACCCATTTCTTGGCGAGTTTCATGTTCCTGGTGATCCACTTCATTTCTCCGATTTCCCTGATTCACCTGATTTAGTTGCTCCTATTTTAGGACAACATAACGAAAGCGTTTTACAAGAACTCGGTTTCACTAAGCAAGAAATCCTTGAGCTTGAAGAAGAGAACGTCATTGGTCAGGGTGATACATGAGTCTATTCAGTTGCGAATATGACGAAGCCTTAAGTCTTGATGAGGCAGATCCTTTATCTTCCTTACGTGACGAATTTGTTATACCTCTGGATCAGAAAGGAAATGAACAGGCGTACTTTGCTGGAAACTCTTTGGGATTGATGCCTAAGAAGACGCTTCAAGCCATGAATGCATCGTTAAGGGACTGGGGGGCGAAGGGTGTCCAAGGACACTTTGACGAAGATGACCCTTGGTACCGGTATGACGAAACCGTTTCTTCTTTGCAAACAGAGATGGTTGGCGCATCTGTCGAAGAAGTTGGAGTTATGGGTTCATTAACAACAAACCTGCATCTTCTAATGGCGAGCTTTTACCGCCCGACTGAACGGAAAAATAAAATTCTTATTGAGCCCCATGCTTTCCCATCTGACCGTTATGCAGTCGCTTCGCAGGTTGCTTGGCATGGAGGTAACCCTGATACCGATATTATTGAGATACGTGCAGCTAATCCAGATCATGTCACGCAGGAAGACCTTCTCTATACGTTAGAAGAACACGGTGAGTCAATCTCCCTTGCCCTTATAGGGGGGCTGAATTACTACACCGGACAGTTCCATGACATCGAAGAATGGGCGAGCGTATTTCAACGATATGAGATCACAGTTGGCCTTGACCTCGCCCATGCAGTTGGGAATATCCCGTTATCTTTGCATGATACGGGTATTGATTTTGCTGCTTGGTGTACATACAAGTATCTCAACGGCGGACCGGGAAGTATTTCCGGGTATTTCGTTCACCAGAAACATCATCAGAACGTCAACCTGAAAAGGCTCGCAGGCTGGTGGGGGAATAACCCCGAAACACGATTTGATATGCATGGCCAAGAACGGTTTTCGCCAAGAGCGTCAGCCGATGGATGGAAAGTTTCAAATCCGTCGCTGTTCTCGATGGTGCCAGTGAAAGCATCATTAGAAATGTTTAACGAGATAGGAATAGCAACTCTTCGCGAACGATCTCTTCGCTTAACTGCCTACTTCGAAGAGGGGATACGGTCCATAGATGGTGTTGAGAGCATCACCCCAAGAGACCCTGAACGACGGGGATGTCAGATTTCTGTCCGCGTCAAAGATAGCGCTTCAGCATTGGAGCATCAGCTCATCAAAGGCGGAGTTGTGCCCGATGCGCGAGACCCAGATGTGCTTCGGTTTGCACCTACTCCTATGTACTCAAGATTCACAGATATCTACCGTGGTATTCAGGCATTAGCGAAAATTGTTTCGTAGGGCCTTTCTAACCCCCTTTGACCTTTCAAGAACGTAGTCTGCTATGTTCAATTAAATGAACCAACCCAACATTCTCCTCATCGTCTCTGATCAAGAACGGCAACGTGATTGGCTGCCAAAAGGCCTTTCTCTTCCTGCTAGGCAACGCCTGATTGATGATGGACTTGAATTTACTAATTATTACACGCACACGTCACCATGTTCCCCGTCGCGGGCCACACTCTTTACGGGTAGGTACATGGTTCAACATGGAGTTACCGAAAATTCGACCGGCCCCGAAAACACGAATTTACCCACTTCCATGGCAACGCTGGGGCACATGTTGCGAGCAGAGGGGTACCACACTGCATTTAAAGGTAAATGGCACCTGCAAAATCGCCGTGAACCCGAGATGGAAAAATACGGATACTCTGACTGGGAAGGCAATGATTCTGCATGGTGGGGTTTACCTGGAACAGGGACAGAGTTTGATGAACCAATCGCTGACCAAACCATCGACTGGCTCCAGCAAAATGGGAAAGGGGACAAGCCATGGTTCCTTACAACGGCTTTTGTGAATCCCCATGACATTATGTGGTTCCCATGCGATCAACCTTGGTGGCAAGTTGATAACGAGGAAGCTACCAGCAACGTTCGCAACCGGCTTAAAGACAGGGATTGGGGGCGTAAAGACAATTTTCCACCATTCGATCATGAATTAGATGAATGGTTCACGGAGTTACCTGAAAACTTCCATGACGATTTACATACAAAACCGGATGTTCATCGACGTTGGATGCATGCCATGCTCAAGCTGGGTGCTCCAGGTCAGATGGATCGAGAAGATGAGCATTTATGGCTCAGGTATTTAGATTATTACGTCAAGCTACATGAACTTAATGATCTCGAAATGCTGCGAATCTTCAAAACACTTGACGAACTAGGTATTTGGGAAGACACCATCATTGTCTTCACGTCAGATCATGGTGATCAAGTCGGCTCCCATGGTTTACGTTCAAAAGGGCCATGGAACTATCAGGAAACTATGAGAATCCCGCTTTACATGAAAGTCCCCAATAAAACTGTCTCAGAGACAAAGACCGCTGCATTGGCTTCGCACGTTGATCTCGCTCGAACGATTGCAGAATTCGGTGGAGTGAATACCGCCGATTACCCTGGCCTAGTCGGTGAAAGTTTGGAGCCACTTTTCAGCGACCAAGATCAGAAGATTCGAGACTACGTGCTGTTTGCTCAACAATGGCCTTGGTATAGGGGTGTGGAACACACCCGTTATGCCAGCGCTGGTATTTTTGATGGGAGACATAAATATTGTCGATACTATGGCGTCGGTGGAGGAGCGGACGCCGCCGGAGTTTCTCTAACGGGAACCATCCAATTCGATGCAAACAGTCCCTTCCACGACCATGAGCATGAATGGTATGACTTGCAAGAAGACCCTCATGAACTAGTCAATCTAGCTATGGACCGTGGACGCAGAAATGAGCTACGGAATCGATTTGATGACCTAATTTCAATAGAAGCGAAAGAATACGCTGCAGTCGACTAAATAGTTGTTAATAATTTGCCGTTCTTGTTAATTGATAATAAATCCATTTACTTGTGTCTTGAATATTTCTTTGGCACACTACAAAAGTGTTGAATTTATGTTTTCAACACTTACTTTATTATGTGAGGGGAAATAAACATGAAGAACAGACGTCTATTAAGACTTCTAGCTGTTTTGTTTGCTTTCGTTCTTGTTGCTGCTGCATGTGGTGATGATGATGATTCAAGCTCCAGTTCAAGTTCAAGTTCAAGTTCGAGTTCGGATGCGAGTTCAGATTCGAGTAGTGATTCGTCGGCTGCTGCTGCTGATCCGTTGAATATCGGAACGTTGTTGCCTGAGACTGGTGCGTTGGCGTTTTT
>JAKMEQ010000027.1 GCA_022425805.1 Acidimicrobiales bacterium | reverse complement strand
GGCTTCACTGAGAAAAACTTCATTGAAGGAACTATGCCGGTTCATTTGCATTAACGGCCGGACTTCAACTCCTTCTTGATTCATAGGCAACACGAAGTAACTGAGGCCTCGATGTTTCGGAGAGTCCCAGTCAGTTCGTGCGATAAGCATCCCAAGGTCGGCGTGATGGGCGCTGGTATTCCAGACTTTTTGTCCTGATACCACCCATTCATCGCCATCGAGTTCCGCATGAGTGCTTAACCCAGCAAGGTCAGATCCGGCACCTGGTTCGCTGAACAGTTGACACCATCTTTCTTGTCCAGTGAGAGATGGAAAGAGAAAACGTTGTTTTTGAGCTTCGCCACCATGGCGAAGAATAGTCGGCGCAGCTAGATTCATCCCAGCCCCGATAGGAGTATGGACGGCTCCTGCATCAAGGATTTCTGAACGTACGACATCATCTGCCCATACTGGAAGATCACGGCCGTACCATCGAGTAGCCCATGACGGGACCGCCCACCTGTCAAGCACTAGTCGTTCACGCCACTCTTCAAGTCCTATGTTTGGATTCCAATGCTGGTCAACCCACTGGCGAACAATTTTGCGAAGTTCATACTCGTTTAGATCTTCCATAACTGTCCCATCTTGTGAGACTTTACCGTCGCCACGAGAAAGGGGCTAATTCCTTTTTTCTTAGAATTTCATATCGGAGGGGAAAAATATTGCCCTATCGACAACAATGCTGATGGAGTGAAAGGGAAAGGAATATGAATGGTTGGACAGTTAGAAGATAGAGTCGCTGTGATCACAGGAGCAGGAGAAGGAATAGGTCGCGGTATAGCAAATGCATTTGTGAAAGAAGGTGCGAAAGTCGTCATAGCTGAGCTAAATCAGAATTTAGGTGCCGCCGCCGAAGATGATCTCGGGGCAGACGCTTTCTTTGTGCACACAGACGTCTCTATAAAAGAAGATAATGAACGAATGATTGCTGCTGCGATCAAAAAATGGGGAACGGTAGATATTTTGGTCAACAATGCTTGGGGGGGTGGTGAAATCTCCCGAGTCGAGTCTAAATCTCCCGAGTTATTAGCTCATGGGTTGAATGTGGGATTCCTTGGACCTTTGTGGGCGATGATTGCTGCTCACCCTGTCATGAAGAATAACGGGTATGGACGAATCGTGAACCTTTGTTCACTCAATGGAGTGAACGCCCACATGGGAACCGTCGAATACAACTCAGCAAAAGAAGCGTTGAGAAGCGCTACTCGGACAGTGGCACGTGAATGGGCTCCGTTGGGCATCACAGCAAATATTATTTGTCCTGCTGCAAAATCGGCTTCATTCTTTCGAGTTATGAAACAATTCCCAGAATTAATCGCCGCTGCTGATACAGCAAACCCAATGGGTCGAATGGGTGATTGTGAAGAAGATATTGGCCCGGTTGCAGTATTTTTAGCAAGCGAAGGATCCGGATATGTAACTGGAAATACGTTATTCGCAGATGGTGGATCACATATCAACGGGTCTTCATGGGCCCCAGATTTAGGTGAATGAATCTGTACTTAATCGATTGATTGTTCAAACCCCAGAGGATTCAACGTCAGCAGCTTCAATCTTTCCTGAAGTCCCATCTTGTTGAGACATATCTCCTGTCGAGACATAGAGCGTTTTTCGATCTGAACCGCCAAGTACACACGCAATACTGGGCTGAGATGTAATCACTTCGTCTAATACTTCTCCATCGCGGTTTACGCATGTGATCAATGGCTGAAGTGGATTAGCAACCCAAACCCCTCCTTCTGCATTTAGACAAATACCATCTGGCATCACTGGCCGGCTCATAAGAATCTCCATGTCCATCGCTGGAGGCTCATCATCAAAGGAATGAAAAGTTTTTCTCTCTCCAAGAGAACCTGTTTCTTGAATTTCGAAGATGCTCAGTCGACCTCCAAATGTTTCAGCAACTATCAGCTTCTCGCCGTCAGGGGAAATAATAAGTCCATTAGGGAGATAAAGGTCCTCTGCAACTACTTTTATGTCCCCATCTGGTGTGACCAGTAAAATCGCTCCTTTTGCTGGTTCGTCCAGCCCAAAGTTAAATCCGATATCACCGATATACGCATTACCTTTGGCATCAACCACCATGTCGTTCAAACATGTAGCGTGCGGGCTTAGATCACTGACAACCACAGCCCGGGTCCCCCCGAGGGATATCTGCATGAGAGTAGTGTCTTCCATGGAAACGACTAACAAATCACCATTCGGAGTCCAACCTAAACCACCAGGCGCATTTTGAACATAGCCTATGTCAGCCATGGTCCTAGAAGAATTGATCGTATGGACTTTCCGAGTGCCATACGTATCAGAAAACCAAAGCAAGTTCTCGTACCAACGTAAACCCTCTGGCCACCCAATTCCTTCAGCAATTACTGATGATTTCCGCACCGAATACCCCTCTAACTATTAAGACTTTAACATCAAACAGTTCAGCTTCGTAGAAGATTTAAATCAAAAAATGACGTTGAGCGTTTTCGTAAGCAATTAGCAGGACAGTTTTAAGACTGTGAGGGGGAGACTGACTTAATCTCTGGCGAGTATTAGCTTGAATGGTTATCAACTTTTACTACGCAAGTCGGTCTTCCCCTTAAAACAACTAAACCAAAACACTCAACAAACACATAACATAACTAGTTATAGGGGGTGGCACGGCACATCACCCCACTATCAGCGCCACATAATGCTGTTAAAGGTGTGGTTAGGGGTTGTGTAAAACACTGTAAGACCCACCCCTGTAGGGCTTATTTCTTTTCTCAACTGTCCCCACACTGTCCCGAACAGTATTTATGACTACCCTTACTCTAAGAATCGACGAAGAATAACTCTCTGAGCAGGGACTTTACGTGTGGAGCTGGGGGGAATCGAACCCCCGACATCCTGCTTGCAAAGCAGGTGCTCTAGCCAACTGAGCTACAGCCCCGAAGCCGATACTCTATCCGAGCAATTCATCAATTCAGACTTCTTGGGGTTGATTCATCAATTATTGATTGCTAATAGTTAGTAGTTTACCCGTTTTAGGAATCCGCCATCGACTGTGAGATTGACTCCATTAATATGTTTTGCTGCGTCTCCGGCAAGAAATGCAACAGCATTTGCAACGTCTTGCGGAACACCTAAATCACCTACAGGGTGGGTTTTCTGTGTTGCCTCATAAAATTCTGGCATTCCCTGTTTAATACCATCCCAATCTCCCCCTTCAACCATTATCGGGCCAGGAGAGACAACATTGCATCGGATTCCTTGCGCTCCTAGAACTTGTGCTTGGCCAAGTGTCCAGTTTGTAACGGCGGCTTTAAACGCACTATAGCTCCCTGATCCAGATGCGAAATGTTCAACTGATGCTGTGGTCCCAATACTGATAAGAGATCCGCCTCCTTCTGAAAGGGCTTCTTGCGCCGCTCCTACTCCTCCAACGAGTGACATTAAATCAATATTGAAGTTATTGACCCAACCTTCAAGCTTTCGTTGAGGCTTCCCTGAGGTGTTGTGAACATATATATCTATGCCACCAAGTTCTTCTGATGATGAACTAATCCATCCTGTCAATGAATCTATATCACCAGCATCAACAGCTGATCCACAAGCTTGCCCGAGCTCGTTCAGTTCTGCCACGGCTGATTCAACACCATCTGCGTCTCTTGCACAGATAGCAACAGAGCATCCTTCTGCAAGCAAGGTTTCTGCTATTGCTCGACCAAGTCCTTTAGTTGCTCCAGTAATAAGAGCTTTTTTACCAGTAAGTCCTAAATCCATTTTGTTCCTTAATATTTGGGGACTGTAGAAATTTAGCTCACATGTTTAAATTTTTCCTATGCATAAGATGATTTCTAGAGAAAGATCTTCGGATTGGGTTAGAAAAACGTTTTTATGGTTTGATGCCACTTATTAGCTGGCAGGTCAGGATGAAGTACAGCAAGTGTCGTGCAGTATTTACTGATAGAGATTGGGCGTTTCTTATTTTCCCATAGCCATTTATCAAATGGGCTAGGTTGACCAGATGACTTAGTTTCGAGAATACACATTGGCAGAGTAACACTTCTGTTTTCCCAGTCGGTGCAAACCAAGAACTCGTCACAAGTCATGCGAGTTTTGGTTAGTTGGTCAACAATTGTTGTTCGTTGATATTGCGAAGTAAGTGTTGCTTGCAGGTTACGGGATACGCCTGTTATTCCTACTACGC
>JAKMEQ010000010.1 GCA_022425805.1 Acidimicrobiales bacterium | reverse complement strand
ATTTTTTTCTTTATCGAGTTCTTTAATTTGTTCTCTCTCTGGAAGATTGTCGCATTGGTGTCGGAGAGCAACAATAGCGTTGTCTCTTTCCTGTATCACCATTAATTTTTCGAGGGTTTCAGATGTGGCTGAGCTCATTGTTGTAGATCTTACAGATCTTCTTCCTCATTGGGAACATCGTCAGGATCTTCGCTGGGATCTTGCACTACATCAGAGTCTGGATCGGGGTCTTCTCCCTCTACCTCATCGAGGTTTTCTTCTCCTTCAGGCTCTTCTTCCTCTTCTTCGGGAGGTGGCTCTCCGCAGTAGACGAGCACTCGCACCGCTTCATCGTCGAGATAGTCATATTCGTATTCACATTCCACAAAGTCTTCTGGGAGTTCATCTTCACAAGCGTCGATTTCTTCGTCACTGAAATAGTCCAATGCCAATTGTTCGGGGCAGGGGTCCGTCCCCTCTTCGGGATCATCTTCTGTCCGAAGATATTCGCCATCCTGAAGGAAACGAGGGCAGTATGGGAATGACCTATCTGGCAAGTTTTCATGGTACTTGGCATTAAATAGCCCCCAAGCAACTGCTGGGAATGATCCGCCTGTCACATTTCCGAATGGTTCTATTCCGCGCATGGTAATTTTTTCATCAGGATTTCCCATCCAGACTGCTGTTGATAGATATGGGGTATATCCCACGAACCAGGCATCTTCGAAATTTTCCGTAGTTCCGGTTTTACCTGCTGCCTGTTGAGAGCCCATCTGGTTACCCGCTCGGGTTCCAGTACCGACTAACAGATTCGCTCGAAGAACGTCCGTGGTCCAACAAGCAACATTTTCAGTGATTACTCTTTCTGGCAGAAACCTCTCGTCATCAACATGGTCATAAATTGAAACCCATTCATCGCCAGCTAGACGTTCTATCCTTTCGATAAAATAGGGTTCACGTCGTAACCCTCCTGTGGCTAAAGTCGCGTAGGCATTGGCCATCTCCATAGGGCTAACTTCCTCCACTCCTAGTGGGAGCGAAATCACCGGGTCTAATTCACTTTTTACTCCCAATAGCTGTGCGGTTTCGATGACGTTTGTTATTCCGGTCAATTGCCCCAATTTCAGGAAACCGCAATTTGAAGACCGGAGTGCTAGGTCACGGATTTCAGCTATTTCCCCATCGTCGTTCGCGAAGTTATTAGCTTCATAAATGCCATCGGGTTCGGTCTCTTCAGGGAATTCACAGGGGCCTTCTCCATTGACCTTGTCGTTCGTTTGGATACCCCTACGTAACGCAGCAGTTATGACGAAGGTTTTAAATGATGAACCAGGTTGTCGGCGCCCTTGGGTTGCGAGGTTGAATTGACTTTCACTGTCGAAACTTTCCCCTCCTATCATCGCTCGGACGGCCCCCGTATCAGGCTCAACCGATGCAACGCCAATAGTGAATGTAGGGTCAACCTGCCAGCGTTCTTTCAGTACTTCATCGCGAGCTTCCATCGCCATGTTCTGCACGGTTGGGTCAAATGTCGTATAGACCCGTATCCCGCCATTGATACCGAGAAGGTCTTCGATTCGAGATTCTGTTCCTCCTCCAAGATACGTAGAGTCCTCCAGTAGAAGTCGTCGTACTTCAGCCACGAAGAAATCATCAGCAGAGGGAAGCGATGGTTGGAACCGCTGGGTCGGAAGAGGCGACTGAGCGTATTCCATCGCTTCTGCCTCGGTAAAGAACCCAAGTTCTGCCAAACGGTTCAGAACGATACTGCGCTGATATGTTGCAATCTGCGGGTTGACTGTTGGGTCATTGACACTTGGGTTACTGATTAGCGAAGCGAGCAAGGCGGCTTCTGACCAACCGAGGCCTTCATCAAGCGTAGCTGTGATTTCTTCTGGGCTTTTGTTCGCTAGGTCAAGGCCGAAATACACCTCTGAAGCAGCCTTGACGCCGTAGGCAGTACTACCAAAGAAAACGGTGTTGAGATAAATTCCAAATATTTCGTCTTTAGTGAGTTGGTCTTCAAGACGAACAGCGAGCGCTGCCTCTTGGACTTTTCGCTCGACTGTCTGTTCTGAACTCAAGACAAGATTTTTAATTAACTGTTGAGTGATGGTTGATCCGCCTTGGCTTATTCCACCGGCATCTACATTTTCGACAAGGGCTCTACCCGTTGCTTTCAGGTCGACGCCCTGGTGTGCGTAAAAATTTGCATCTTCAATGGCGAGGATCGCCTGTTGGACTTCAACTGGTATTTGCTCTAGGAGTATGGGAGAACGGTTTTCATCGAAGAAGGTCGCCATGAGTTCCCCATTTCGGTCGTAAACCAGTGAACGGGTTCCGGTACTAGCAAGTCCTACTGGACTGTGTGACCATTCTCCCGAGGTTGCGATATCACCAAGATGGGGGCCTGAAAGAATACCAACGATGCCAACGACGAAGGCTGTCAAGATCAGCACAATGGCTAAACGGAAGAGGGCACCGATTCGTCTCATATGTATATAAAAGTAGTGCCTTACGGGAGGTAGAAGGGGTCACTTCGGCGTATATGGAGGAGCTCCGCCTAGTTTCGTGTGATCCCACGTCGCCACATGTAGGGATTTTACGACGACGACAGTGCGTTTTGCTGACATTGATTCAGCGGCAGCGTCGACCATTTGTTGAGGAATTTCTGGATTATTGCGAACTAGGACACCGCGGGCGTAACGATGCACAGTTTCTGGGTCGGAATGGAGTTCTGCGGTTCCGTTGATCTGTATGCCACGGAGTTCTTCGTACACGAGTCCATCTTCAAGCAAGCAAGTGATTCGAGGGTCTCGTTCAAGGTTCTTAATTTTTTGTGACTTCGTGAATGTTTCAAAGACAAGTTCACCATCGACGATATCGAACCAGAGAGTGGAAAGGTGAGGAGTTCCATCTCGGTTGATTGTCGCCACTTGAAGACTTTTCTGTTCAGCGATGAAGGCCTGCTGCTCGGTTTCAGACATTTTGATTTGGTCTCGTCTGCTTGGCATTTTATAAGCATAGATGTTTTCTCTGTTCAACTTGTTCAAGTCTGATGTTATTTTCTTATCTCATGGGGTTTACCGTCACTAAATTGAGGAGGCGGTAACCTAGGTTTATGAACACGGACGATTTACATACACTTTTTCGCCTGATCGCAGACGAAATACGGTCAGGTTTGGATGGTCTTGATAACTGGGGTCTTTCTGGTGGACATCCTGGGCAATACCACCATGATGTTATTGCTGATACCATCGCTATTCCGCTTCTATTAGATGCAGGACTTGGTGTCATCAGCGAAGAATCTAAAAGTCAAGGCCTTGACCGTCCGGTAGTGGCGATCATTGACCCTATTGATGGATCAACTAATGCTTCTTTAGGTATTCCATGGTTCTCTACAAGTATCTGTGCCTTGGATTCAGAAGGTTTGCTGGTTGCGTTAGTCTGCAACCAAGCTACTGGAGTCACTTATATGGCGGAACGAGGATCCGGAGCTGAAAAGGATGGAATGCCCGTCCAACCTTCTACGACAAAAACCGTCGATGATGCCGTCCTTGTTTTTAATGGCTTACCTACCGAATATCTTGGCTGGAAACAATACCGGACACTGGGCTCAGCAGCTCTTGATCTATGTGGCGTAGCTGATGGGTCTTTCGATGGATTTATCGATTTCAGTTCGGGTCTATCTGCCTGGGATTATGCAGGTGCAGCTTTAATTTGTAACGAAGCTGGAGTAAAAATTACTGATCATGTAGGAGGGCTTCTACGAATGCCTTATCATTTTTCAGACTCGTCTTCTCACGTTCAGCTAGTAGCAGCTGGGACAGATTCTCTTCATGAACTCTTAGTTAGTAAATCTGAGGTTTAGACTATACGTTTTTCATGACTACGAAGTTCGGAGAGCTTCTTGAAGCCACTGGGAATACAGGGCCAGTCAGCGGCGGGTGACTGTAACTGGTAACTTCGAGTAGCCGTGAACGAAGCTTGAGAAGACACGTTCGGGTTCGTCCTGTATCTCGATACGGGCGAAGCGTTGTAGGATCTCCTCCCATACCACCCGTAGTTGAAGCTCGGCGATCCGGCTGCCCATACAGAAGTGGATGCCGTATCCGAACGAGAGCTGCCGGTCAGCGTTGTGGCGTTCGATGTCAAGCACGTTCGCGTTCTCGAAGACATCTTCGTCCTGATTAGCGGAAATGTACCACATGAGCAACTGGTCGTGCTTCTTGATCTCCTTACCGCCAAGTTCGGTGTCGCGAGTAGCGGTACGGCGCATGTAAGCAAGAGGGGTTTGCCAGCGGATCACTTCAGGCACCAACTTCGGGATAAGACCCGGGTCGGCGAGAAGTTTGTCGTATTGGTCTGGAAACTTGTTAAGCCCGTAGACACTGCCGGTCATCGTATTTCGGGTGGTGTCATTACCGCCGACGATCAACAACAGCAAGTTGCCGAGCTGGTCGAAAGCGGACATATCCTTGGTGGCTTCGCCATGGGCGAGCATCGAGACGAGATCAGATCCCGGGTTCTGGCGCCGGTCCTCGAACAGTCCCTCGAAATAATGGACACACTCTATGAGTTCGTCGATCTTCTCCTGTTGGGTCTCGACAATGCCGCCCGGAGTGGGAATAGCGAAGACGATATCGGACCATCGGGTGAGCTTGCGGCGATCGTCCATCGGAAAGTCAAATAAGGTTGCCAGCATTAGCGTAGTGAGCTCGATCGAGACGGTGTCGACCCAGTCGAACGTCTCTCCCTCTGGTAGGGAGTCGAGCAGGGCGGCGGTGCGTTCACGGATCATCGGCTCGATGTTGCGCAAATTGCTTGGTGCCGACACGCCCCGCACGGTCTTGCGTTGATCGGTGTGGGTCGGCGGATCCATCGCTATAAAGGTTGATATCTGTTGCGGAATGACCTCCTCAGCGGTGGCGATTTCCTCCAAGCCCAAAGTGATACCTTTTTCCGATGAATACGTCTCCCAGTCACCGTCGACAGCCCTAACATCGTCATACTTAGTAACCGACCAGTACCGCCCGGCCGTCTCGAGTTCGTTGAAGTGCACAGGGTCTTCAGCCCGAAGTCGGGCGAAGTGTTCCTGCCAACGGCCTTCTCTGAACAGGTGAGGGTTCGCTGGATTGATTTCGGTGATGTCGAGGTCGGCCGCTGCCGGGGTGCCAGTTCCGATTTCAGCCATCTCCATCTCTGGTGTGCGGATGGTCGGATCCCATAACCCTGGTTCGGTTGTGTCGGCAGTGTCGGTCATAGGGTTACTCCTCTTCTTCAGCGGTTCTATAAGGCAGCATATCAAACTCTTGAAGATTGATCAGCGGCCGACCTCGTGCGAAGCGACAACTGGAGTGGGCTGTGAGGGACTCGAACCCACGACCCCCTCGGTGTAAGCGAGGTGCTCTAGCCAACTGAGCTAACAGCCCCAGACGTTCTAAGCTATCAAAGAAACCGAAAAAAGAACTTAATTTCTATTTCCTCCTAGTCGAAATTTCCCCTAGACGAGAAAAAGAATCGGAAATCAAGAGCCAAAGGATGCCAGTTCGTTCTTTTCGCATCTACACCCACAATTAAGAAGGTTCGTGCGATTATCTGATGAACCCCCTGACCTAGAAGGCACGAACCAACTAGCAAAACTTGCAGCTCCAGTGCCAAACTTTTCATGTTCTGCGCATCAATCCGCTGGGTCAATCAGTCACCCAAGGTCACAACGCATGCTAGTTCTACTTTCGTTTCACAACGCGTCAGCGAATCCTTTAATGTCACGCACAGTAGATCTATAAACTTCAGGCATAGCATCGAGGAATAGGCAATCTCCAGCATGGCAGGTCCCATTGACTGTTCGACTAACAACGCTGACTTCTGCAGCAAGTAACTTTCTATAAAACGCAAGACCTTCATCCCTCAAAGGGTCGAGTTCATTCACTGAGATTACAAATGGCGGCAGACCTGTGAGCTCAGATTTTTCAGCATGGTATGGCCATGCCAACGGATTGGTAGCGTTCGCACCACTAGGGTCGTAGATCGTTGCCAAAGCCGCCATCTGCCTCTCAGAATTTAGAAGATAATTGTCGTTCTCAACGAGTGAAGGTAGCTCTGGGGGTGGACTTTCGTAAAGATTCGAGATGTAAGGACATTGCGAGTACACGCCTGCGATACCTTCCAGCCATCCTTCTTCCTTTGCTTTCAAGGCAGTAGCTATAGAAAGGTTTCCTCCACCAGATTCACCTGAAATTATTACTTTCGAAGCACCAAGCGATTCAGCGTTCGCTATAACCCACTGGGTTGCAGAAGCACAGTCATTCAAACCTGCAGGGAATGGATGAGGACCCAACACTCCAGCACCATTACGAAATTCAACACCTATCACAATCAAACCTGTCGCGGCCAGTTCATCACGCCAACGCTGAAAACCCACGCTTGCAGCCTCCAGTATGACCATGCCGCCACCATGAGTATGGACAATGGCAGGGAGTGGGCCTGCAACATCGGTCGGCTTATGGATATAAAGGTTAATATCATTGCCATCCATCCCTTGAATAACCTCGGTATATGACGTCACTCCCTCAACGGGAGGAGTCCCTGCTGTAAGAGCACCTCCTAAAGCGTCAAATCCCACTTCAGATTCAGCACAGAAAGCCAGAATATCTTCTAAGGGTGATGAAGCGTCTACGGGCGCCATGGCGGGCGCAACATCTAAGCCAAGCGGACCCATTGCCTTTATCATCCGTGGGTCTGCACGTGGATCATCTTTAATATCCATATCCGGATTACCTAACCGTCCAGGAAGATTTGCGCCCATTTCAACTCCTTTGTCTCGCTTCTAGCAATAGTACCGATGTACCAAAGTAAGACGAAATTGGCCAAAATGTTAATTGCGGAACAAAGAACTACAGGAGGTCCAAGCAATTCAAATCTTCAATTGCAGCAACGTTACGCTTAACCATTTCTGTAATCCAAGCGTTACCCCGATCGTTTGTCGGATCCATGGATCCAGCAACGAGGGTAGCGAAACACCACTGGTATAACACTGCTACACGGTAGTCTTCCCAAGCCTCATCAAATGAATAGCCTGACACTCCCTGCGCCTCCAAAGCATCAAGGTATTGCTGAATAAGCTCTTTCTCGTGTGCACGTCGGACTTCGGTTTTGGTGCTTTGGCAAAGCAAAAACGCTACGTCAACAACTCCTCGCCCTCTAACGGGGCCCTGCCAATCAATAAAAGTCATTTTGTGATGATGCGGCTCTTGCCCAAAGAACAAGTTATCGAGACGAAAGTCTCCATGTACTATAGTAATTGGTTTCGTATCTAGATGTTTTTGAAGCGCAGGTAGCGTCTTTAAAAAGTCACCCTTAATGTCACGAATCCATTGCGGCACCCACTCATCGAAATTCTCAGATGCAAGTTCCCAACTGGCTTGAGACCCTTCAAGCATGTTGGTAGCATTCCATGAATTCGAAAAACGAGGCATCCATTCAAACTCTTCAGAGTCGACTTTTCCCCAAAATGTTCCATGTAACTTCGCCAACTCTTTAACAGCTAGACCAGATTCTTCAAATGTCGCACCTTCGACCTGATCTCCTACCCGATAATCAGAAAGATCTTCAAGGATGATCACAAAATCACCGTCCCCTTCAATATCAGCAAGATGCACTTTGGGACTTGCAGCTGGACTATTGGGTACGATCTCCAAGTAACTTCGCACCTCGCGTTGATATACCCTGAAATCTTGTGCAATACCACGGTTTATTACATTCAGAGTTGGAAATTTGACCACCAGAGTAGACGGTGCTTCATCTGCATCGCCAGTGTACGAAAGTGTAAGAAGTGCAAGCTCGCTCAACATTCCCACTCCCTCACCAAGAGGTTCCTGCACAATTTCTGAAACTTCAGCTGACGCTTGGAGAGCACCACTCTTGTGCAGTACGGCAGTTATCCACTCAGTGGTGATTTCGGTCGGAGATTTTGGGAGGGGTCGCATTAAATGAATTCCTTCGTAGAGCCAGATCCTAGTGAAACCACTGAAGAACGTAAATTCAAAACTGGATTTATCGTCACCGTAGATTGTCTCCGCGAATTTCGTTTTCACTTTTTGGCTTCTTCCGATACTCTTCATTAATATATAAGTGCATATATTCCTGTAGGCATCTGAAAGGGATTGTTAATGGATCTACGTTTGAAGGGTTTGCGTGTCATTGTTCCGGCTTCAACTAAGGGGATTCTAAGACGCGTCGTCGATCAGTTGATTGATGAAGGTTGCGATGTTGCTATTTGTTCACGGTCGGAAGATTCAGTAGCGAAAACTTTGCGTGAGCTTTCTGGTGGGCGAGGCAAAGCTATCGGCCGAGCATGTGATGTCCTTGACAAAGAAGATTATGAAGCATGGATCGAAGAAATGGTAGAGCAAATGGGTGGTGTCGATATTTTCATCCCCGGTGTGAGTGCTGGTGGTGGCGCCGACAGTGAGAAGAACTGGTGGAAGAACTTTGAAGTTGACGTACTTTCAACTGTCCGCGGATGCGAAGCTGTTATTCCGCATATGCAGGAGGGTAATGGGGGTGCAATTACTTTTATCACGACCACAGCTTCAGTAGAGACCTTTGGGGGCCCACAAGCCTATAACGCTATGAAGGGTTCGTTACTTGTCTATGCAAAGCAACTTTCCCAAGAAGTAGGAAGAGACAAGATTCGTGTAAATTGTGTTTCTCCTGGGCCTATTTATTTTGAAGGTGGTTCGTGGGAAATGTTAAAGGACACTATGGCGAAATGGTTCGCCAAAATAGAACGAGACCACCCTGAAGGACGTCTTGGTACTCCAGAAGAAGTCGCGAACTGTATCGTGTTTGTATCGAGCCCTGCAGCGAGTTGGGTATCGGGTACCAACATGATGGTTGATGGCGGCTTTACAAAACGCGTTCAATTCTGAAGGTAGCTAATGAAAGTTAAACGTAAGAATAAAATCAGTCGAAGCGATCCAGACAAACTTCCGCAAGGAACTCCTATAGCGAAAGTACCCGATATGGATCTTGGTACAGAGATTGTTCCTAAGGAGCGTTACACCTCCGTTGAGTTCATGAAGCTCGAATGGGAACACATCTGGACGAAAACCTGGTTGTTGGGGTGTCGCGAAGACCAGATACCCGAACCCGGTGATTACATATGTACAAGTATTGGAGATGAATCTGTTCTTATCGTCCGCCAACAAGATGGGACAGTGAAGGCATTTCATAATGTTTGCATGCATAGAGGTAACCGTTTAGCAGATGAAGGTTTGTGGCATGCTGAGAGCTTTGTCTGCGGCTATCACGGGTGGGAATATAGTTCAGATGGCACATTTGTTGACATCCCTGACTTGAACACATTCCCGCAAGGGAAACCCCCATGTAGCGGTCTGGCTGAACTTCCATGCGACACTTGGGTAAGTTTTGTCTGGTTTAGTCTCAATACAGAAGTGGAACCCCTCGAAGACTACCTCGGAGATCTCGTCGGACATTTCGAACCGTATCATTTTGAGCGCATGGCGATGACCCGGTGGGTCACAGCGGAATGGAACTGTAATTGGAAAGCTGGGGTTGACGCATTCGCAGAGGCTTATCACACCGCTACAACACACCCACAGTTGCTTTGGTATCAAGAAGATTTGGATGTCCAGATCGACTTGTATGACAAGCACAGTCGCTATCTCATTCCATTTGGATTACTTAGTCCACGCGTTGAATCAGTTGGTGAAATCCCGCCACCCTTGAAGTTCTTACTATCGGATGCTGGTATGGACCCTGCATCGTATGAGGGGCCAGTGAATGGGATTCGCGAAGCGGTGCAGC
>JAKMEQ010000028.1 GCA_022425805.1 Acidimicrobiales bacterium | reverse complement strand
CTGGTAAATCCCCTGCAGTTTCGCTTTGTTCGCTTGTGAGTTCATTTCGGTGCAGTAATTCGATTTCTACATTGCTAGAAGAACTAGCGCGTTTCCACGATGACTTGCCGAGCGGGTTCCAACCATGCGTCAAGTCACAAAGCCCACAGTTGCTTTTACCCGTAACCTTGTTCAATGCAAACTTTAATTCACCAAGAATAGAACCATCCGCATTGTAAATTCCGATAATGCGCGTCATAGTTGAACAGAAACCTTTACAGGGGGGATTTTGTCTCTCCCGAGCAGAACCGCAGCACCACCTAACACGGCGACAACACAGGCAACGATCATAAAAGTCTCTTCAGGTCCTGGGCCTGCGTATAGAGGGGCGGCTATTAGTGCTGCAAATCCAGCTCCTAAAGTACCTGCAGCGCCAACCATGCCTTGCCCAGTAGCGCGTTCGCTCTCATTTGTTGCCTTGACCATAGCTGCTTGACATGCTGGAGAACCAACGCCTTGACCTACCGCTTCAACCATGGCTAGGCCCATTAACAGCCACGGTGAAGTAAGGAATCCGTAAATAAAAGTCATCGGGATAATAACTGAAATTCCGAAAACGGCAGCTCTCCACGGGCCTATGCGATCGATGAATTTCCCTGCGGTGCTTGCTGTGAGCGCGAATGGAATGCCGTACATTGTCAAGCTAATACCTACGAAAAGAGTGCTTGCGCCCAAGTCTTCCATGAACCGAGCCCAGATAGCTTCGTACATTCCTGCCGGGAAGAACATGGCAGCGCCAAGCAGTATTGCCCCAACAGCCTCCTTTCGGTTCAGGATCTTTTTTGCTGCGGTAAGTCGAGAACCTTGGTGAAGCACTTTTTCGGTCGAAAGGTTTATTCGGACTAATCCAGGGAGTATGAGGATGAGGACTACAGATAAGAAGATGAAAGGTGCATCAAGGCCCCAAATCTCGTTTAATGTGGCACCAATAACTGGCCCAGTGATGAATCCCGAAGTCTCAATAGCGGCTAACCTTCCCAAACGCTCCCCAGCCCGAGTGGGGTCGACGTTTGCGACAACTGCTCGCGCTGCGGGAGCGAATGCCCCGAACCCTATTCCGGTAAGGGCCCGAGCAGCAATCAACTCCCAGACCGATGAAGCCACGGCAAACCATACGGTTCCTAGAGCAGCACCAATAAGAGCACCAATAAGCAGGAATTTTGTTTTCCCGCGGTCAGCCAATGGCGCCAACCAAAGCTGGGAAAAAAACGACGCAAAGAAAGAAGCTCCGGCGATCAGGCCTAAAGCACTGTTGGTAAATCCCAAGTCATCCTGTAATGAAGCGATGAGGCCAAAGATGACCCCAATAGAAGCCGTTAGAGTAAACATTGCGAGATATAGACTTCTAGGAACACGCATTCACATAGTGTGCCCACCCTTCACTAAAACACTACTGATAGTTCAAGATTTCTATCAAAGGTATTTTAGTTACGCCGTATGGGCGGAGTGATGGACGAAGCAGTTCCAGCACGGTAGAGTTTCGCTGGGCGGCCACCAGTAGCTGACGCTTCGGCTTTTTGTCCGGTATCTTCGAGAAAGCCATCAGCAGCTAAAACTTTTTTCTGAAAATTTCCCGGATCCAAGTTTGCGCCCCAAATTGTTTCATATACGGAGCGAAGTTCTGAAATAGTGAAAGCAGGAGAGCAAAATTTGGTTGCAAGCGTTGAATACTCCAACTTTGCGCGAGCTCGCTCAATAGCATCGAAAAGAATCTCGTTGTGGTCAAATGCTAATTGGGAACTAATCTCAGCGGCGATCTGATCTACTGGCATGAAAGTGGCATGGGAGGCGTCACTGTCACCTATCGGATCTTCAAGGGTGGGTCCAATACCGAAATACGCAATTGAAATGACCCTTTGTTCTCGAGGGTCCCTGTTCGGACTGCCGTATGTGCCAAGTTGTTCAAGGTAGCCTAAACCCTTTGATAAGCCGGTTTCCTCACGGAGCTCCCGAAGGGCAGCTTCTTCAGGTTCTTCCCCACGTAGGCCGATGTCCATTCGAACAAGTCCACCTGGAAGAGCCCAGAAATCTAGAAACGGCGGAATGCCTCTTTTGATGAGGAGAACCTGGAATTTGCTATCACGGATAGTAAAAAGAGCAATATCAACTGCGACAAGGACTTTGTGGTCTTCAACCGACCAATTTTTATCAGATTGCATGTCCAGGGGAGGGGATTCAGAGGGTTCCATGGGTGCAACTATACATTATATTGTTGATAATACAAGAATACTATATTATAGTAATTAGTACAATTACAAAAACTATTAGAATCAAGGGATTCAAGCAGAAAACATTAGTTTCTGAAAAATGTCACATCCCTAAACTAATCTGGTTTACACATTAAAAAACACAAATTTCGGTTTGTGTTCTACTGCAACTCTGGTCGCAGAAAGAAGTAACTATGATAACCCAAAGCAAACCCAACGATATTAATACAAACACCGAAACAAAGCTCATGCCGGTCCACTTGCATATTCTTCTGGATCGGTCCGGTTCTATGCAAGGATTCGAACAGGATGTTATCGGAGGTTTCAACAGCTTTCTCGAGAAACAACGCCAAGTCGAAGGCGAATGCGGGCTCACACTCGTCCAGTTCGATGGTCAAGATCCATTCGAAGTAATTTACGATGCACTGGAGCTTGAGACAGTCCCTATTCTGACCAGGGATAAATACTGGCCGCGTGGGAATACCCCTCTCTGGGATGCGGTTGGCAGACTTATCAACTCAGCGGACAACGCCAACGTTAAAAACTCAGTTGATAATATCGTCTGGATCTTCACTGATGGGTATGAGAATGCAAGTAAGGAATTCTCTGCCGCAAAAGTCCGCGAATTAATACAACAAAAAGAAGAGCAAGGCTGGACTTTCATTTTCATGGGATGTGATATAGATGCGTATGCTCAGAGCGGTCAACTTGGTGTCAGCGATGCCCATACTATGAACTTCGTCAAAGATGAAACGGGTTATCAAGCGGCTTGGGGCGATATGGAACGGTCCATGTCTTCATACCGCTCTAAGGATGCAAGCGGACGGCTGTCTCAACGTGATGACATGTTCGAAGGCGTAAAAAACTCCGAAGAAGATTGGCGAAGCCGAACCTAAGAGCCCATCCTCCATGGGTTGAAAACCAAATTTACTAAACAATACGTCCGGTAGAAGCATTGATCATCCCCAGACTATGCTTCTACCGGGTCATGGAATTGAAATACCAAGGAATCAGATATTTGACCGGATGTTCATTGAATTCAAAAAGCTCTAGCACTTAGACTGGAATAGCACTATGGCAGCAGTCGTTCCGAAACGTATTTTCCTAGGATGGGGAAAACCATTGGTTGCCGAAGCTGTTAGCTGGCTTATCAACGAATATTCTGAAGGTTTTGCGAATCTTGTTATCGGCGTTCCGGGTGGTCGGGCGAGCTGGCATGTCCGTGAACTTTTAGCGCAAAGCCAAGCTAACACTTTGCCACCTCCCAAAGTGGTGACAGCAGGACGTATTCCTGAAGAGATTCTCGAATACGACATCACCCCTGCTTCTCCTTTTCTACAGTCTCTGGTTTGGCAAAAAGCTCTTTTGAAACTGGGTGAAGATGAACTCCAAATTCTTACAACGAACAAAAACCTGGTTGATGGTGACGGATTGGTATTTGCTGATGAAATACAGGGGCTTTACCGAGAGCTAGCCGGAGAAGGCCACTGGTTCTCCACCTTGTCCGAAACGCTCCCGGTAGATACGCCTGATAGAGAAAAAGCCCGATGGCACATACTCGCGAAAGTAGAAAAAATTAAAGATGAATTACTAGAAGGAATGTCATTTTGTGATCCGCAAAATACACGGCACCAACTTATAGAAAAACATCACATAAATTCTGAAAAGCAGATTGTTCTACTTGGTCTACCAGATATGAACAATGTTCTGAAATCACTTATCAGTGAGATTCCTGAAAGAGTAACTATTCTGATTGGAGCTCCTGAAACACTCTCAGCGACATTTGACGAATACGGTGCCCCTCGAGTTGAGCACTGGGGGTACAGGCCGACAGAGCTGACTCTGGAAGATTGGCGTGTCGCTGAAGACCCAGCTCAGCAAGCAGAATTGACGATTCAATCTTTAGAAAGTTTTCAGGGTATGTATAGAGCGGAGCAAATTAGCGTCGGCGTCCCTGATCACTCTGTGTCTCCCTACATTCAACGCAAGTTCGAAGAAGATGGGATTGTTGGTCGAGATGCTGCAGGAACACCTATTTCGAAATCTACACCTACGGTCCTCTTGGGTGCTGTCGCAACTTTTCTGTCGACGAAAGAATTTTCAGCATATGCATGGCTACTCCGCCACCCTGACATTCAAGAAACGCTGCCCTTCCAAAACTCTGCAACTCAAGACCTTGACAGGTACTTCAATGAACATTTTCCAGTACGAATTACCGATAAATGGTTTTCGGGCAGCCGCCAACAAGACAAAGAAAGAAAAGAACGGCTAGAGCGTAACTATGAGCAGGTAGAGGAGCTACTGGGTGAACTCGGGTCAGTTAAGAAGATGACCTTACGTATGTGGGTTCCTGTACTCAAACGGTTTTTAGAAACGATATATGGGTCGCGAACCCTTCTCCCACACGTATATGAAAGCGACAGGGTTCTTGCGGAAACCTTCGAACAGTTCCTTATCGTTTTCGAGAATTGCGAACACATCCCCGATGGCGTTGCCTCTCGAATGGGTTCAGCAGAAGCAATAGATTTTGTTCTCAGAGAACTTTCATCGATTCATATACCGCCTGGAGCTCACCAAGACCTTGTCCCAACTATTGAACTTCTTGGTTGGTTAGAACTCGCCCTAGATGATGCTCCTGCCCTAATTATTACTGGTATGAATAATGGATCTGTTCCCGCTCCGCTTAGCTATACAGGATGGCTTCCCGATAGTCTGCGCTCCCATTTAGGGCTTGATCATCGGGATCGGCGGTTTGCGCGTGATGCATACATACTTGAATTTTTGTTACATGCAAAAGAAAGAATACAAGTCATTTCCGGACAACGAACTATCGATGGTGACCCAGTACTACCATCCCGGCTGCTTCTCAATGTAGATGAAGAACGAATCGCTGCCTACGCCCAGCATGCGCTAGAACCGACTCCCCCTAGACATGGACAATCCGAGGGTCAACTCGGGGAAAACTTCTTATTCTTCCCTTCGGTTGATTTAGAATCTTCAATTCCTGATGTGCTTCCCGTAACTGCCTTTAGAACCTACCTCCAGTCGCCTTACATGTTCTACCTCGATCACATTCAACGGTTAGAAACTATTGATGACACTGCTCAGGAACTTGATGCTGCGGGGTTCGGCAACCTAGCCCACTATGTCCTTGAATATTTCGGAAATTCAAAAGCAAAAAATAGTGAAAGCCCTAAAGAAATACGAGACGTTCTCTTCCAAGGCCTCGACTGGTACTGCAGAAACAGATTCGGCAATAACGCCAAACCCGCTATCGATATTCAAATACAACAGTTACGTCACCGTCTAACACAATTCGCGGATGAGCAAGCACAACGTCGAAGCGAAGGCTGGATTATCCAAGATGTTGAATCCAATACCCAAAAAGACTTTATCGTGGATGATGTTTCCCAAACGATTCGCGGTCGGATTGATCGGATCGATAAGAACGAACGAACCGGCCAATGGGCGATCCTCGATTACAAAACTCCGAACACGGTCAAAGACCCACAACGTGAACATAAAAGCCAGTCCGGAGAGTGGACCGACTTGCAACTACCTCTGTACTGGTTCATGCTTCAAGACCTGATCGGTTCCTCACCATGCTCGGTCGGTTATGTCAACGTCATCCCCGACCAAACAGCTTTCATGACTTGTTCTGCACACGACATGGATATGGATGATGCAATCGACACGGCTTCAGAAATTATTCGGTCAATACGTAACCGTCAATGGTCCGCTCTTGGTAAGCCGCAACTTTTCGGTGAAGATATTTTCGCTGATTTATGTGGCGAAGGACTTGTAGGGGGAATGCAAGTGGAGATAGATGATGACTGACTACCCACACAAAGTCGTTCTCGCATCTGCAGGAACTGGAAAAACGTACGCCCTTACCAGCCAGTATCTCAAGCTACTTTTTAACGGCGAAAACCCAGAAGAGATTCTTGCAACAACGTTCACTCGGAAAGCAGCTGGAGAGATTCGAGATCGCATATTTGAACGAATCGTCGAAGCCATAAACAATCCGGCTGAACGCGAAATGCTGGCAAACGAAATTGATACCCCTTTGACAGAAGAAGAATGTAAGCAAAAACTCGTCGCATTTGTCCGACATCTTGATCTGATTCAAATTAGCACGATCGATGCCTTTTTCATGCGGCTGGTGAAACTGTTCTCTCATGACCTCGGGCTCCCAGCGCAATGGGGAATAGTCTCAGAAAAAAATGAAGAAGAGCAGATATTGGAAGCTCTTGCATCCATGATCCGTAGCGAAGGCGTAGCCAAGGTCATGGCTATTTTAAATGGGCTACAAGCAGCTGGGAAACGCAGTGTTTATCAAGAACTCCAAAACGTCGTAAAAGCCATGCGCTCTATTCACCTTGAAAGCACTCTGGAAGCATGGGACTGCATAGAACCTCTACCATCACCCAAACTAGAAGAAATCAGTAATGCTATAGCTGCTCTAGATGGATTTGAGGTACCCCTAACTCAAGCTGGAACCCCGAGGAAGAATTGGGAGACAGCCATTTCAAATATAAAGAGCTGCTTACCTTTGGCAATAACGAATGGGAATTGGAAAGATTTTCTTGCGCTAACCCCAGTCCAAAGATCATTGAATCTGAATGAAGAAATAAATTATTCGGGAGTTGAAATACCTGAAAGCTTTATTCAACCGGTCAAGGTTTTGGGAGCCAAAGCAGCGCATGACATTACTGTGCAGCTCCGAAAGAAGAATATTGAGATTCGCGGGTTTTTGGATCAGCTCGAATTGGAATTGTCTGAACTGAAACACCGGCAGAGTAAATTTGCATTTAGCGATCTACCGCTGCTATTGACCCGAGGTATTCAGGGGGTAGGAGAATCTGCAGATATCGCCTACCGACTTGATACATCCATCCGACATTTACTTCTGGATGAATTTCAGGATACTAATCCAACCCAGTGGCGGGTTCTTCAACCGTTCACATCACAGATACTCACTAACCGAGAGATTGGCTCGTATTTCTGTGTCGGAGATGTGAAGCAATCCATCTACGGTTGGCGACAAGGAGAACCTCGTCTGCTTGGGTCCATGAGCTCGTTATTCCCTGATTTACAAGAAGAGACCCTTTCGAGAAGTTATCGATCTTCGCCTGTGATTCTCGAGACGGCGAATAGAGTTTTCAGTAACCTTGCCCTAGCAATTGATGTGATAGCGGAAGGCGACAAGGTTTGGGGTCAGGGTGCTCAAGAATGGATGGAGAACTACCCAAGCCATCAGAGCGCAGACCATCTTCAAGATTTACCCGGTGCAGCGTATCTAATTGAAGCGAGAGCAAAAAATGCTGGTGAAACGCATTGGGACCCTCTTCTTGACCGATTAATCGAACGAATCATGCTGCTTGTAGAAGATAGGCCTGATCTCTCCATCGGCGTTCTGGTCCGTTCGAATAAACCGATTCCAAGCATCCTTAACCGGTTGCAGGCAGTTGGTATCCATGCGAGTGGGGAAGGTGGAAGCACTATAGATGATTCCCAAGTAGTTCTGCATTTCCTTTCCCTGCTTCATTTTGCTGATCATCCAGGAGACTCAGCTGCGCTTTACCATGCTCAAACATCTCCCTTCTGGTCATCAGAGCTCCTGCCCATTCTGGATAGTAACGATCCAGAAACAAACGCTTCTGCTCTACGTTCACTGCTTTTAGAAAATGGGTACGGGAAATTCGCAGCTTCGCTCCTCACAACAATGACAGAGCGCCCAGAATACGGCGATTGGGATCGGCGACGTTTCAATCAACTTATTGATATCGCTTTCAGCTACGACCAAGACCCTACACCGGGACGTATATCAGATTTCATAGGACACATCAGAAACGTCAAAGTAGAGAATCCCAGCGTCGCAAGTGTCCGTGTTATGACAGTCCATAGAGCAAAAGGCCTTGAATTCGATGCAGTTTTCATGCCTGAGCTCCAAAAACCACTTATTAATTCCCGATTAGGTATTCTTGCTGAACGACCCGACCCTGAAGATCTATACAAGCGAGTTAGTTTTGCTCCATCGAAGAACTTACGTGAGGCCCTAGGTGGGACTTTAGAAGAACTTATGGAATCTCATACTTCACGAGAGTTACAAGAAGCCCTTTGCGTACTGTATGTTGCAATGACCCGAGCTAAGCAACATCTTGAACTGATTGTGACAGCACCATCTAAGACAAACACAGCTAAAACATATGCCAACCTTCTCCGGCATGCTTTGGGGAATAGAGACCCAGATGAAAATGGGGTCATCTGGTCACACCCAACGACCCACCCACAATGGGCTAGCAGTTTCAAACAGCGAGAATCATCGACCTCTGAAAATACTCTGGCAACTGGACGGGGACCCAGCTTGGCGCCGACGATAGGGCTCCGTCACCTCCAAAGACGTTCACCAAGCGATCATTACAGTGGGAATAGTATCCATGTCAGCGACCTGTTTCAAAGCCCGTCGGAGCTCGCTATTCGAGGTCAAGTGATCCACCGTCTTTACGAAGAAGTCGACTGGCTCGAATCATTTAAATGGAATGGCGATTATTTATATTCACTAATCCGTCATTTTGCAGTAACTGAAGAGAAGCTTCAACAATGGCTCTATGAATTTCGTGAAAGCTTAGAACTAAGCAGCGTACAAAAGTTGTTAAACCAAAAGTCTCAGCCTGAAAGCATCGATGGAAAGCCTGTTGCTTGGAGCTCATGGCGTGAACGCCGCTTCTGCATCAGTCTTGCCAGTGACGACGGGACAGAAATTCTATGGAATGGAATCATCGACCGTGTCAACATAGCCACAACTGATGATGGGCTAACAACCATCGCCGCTTCAGTTATTGACTTCAAAACAGATGCCTTCTCCGACGAACAGCTAGTGGACAAAGTGAATATATACCGACCGCAACTTACAACATATCGGCAAGTGCTAAGCCGCATTACAGCTTTGGCTGAAAATGAGATTGATGCCGGATTGCTCTTTCTTGATGGAAATAGGTATGTTCCAATAGATTCTGCATAAAACTCGGCTTGATAGGAAAATTCAGATGGGAAAGAAGGGAAGTATGTCCCCGCCTGTTTAGAAGCCATAACGAAATAGAAGCGGAGCAACAGTCTTAATCTGCGGTATCGGTGCTTTCTCCTGCTTGGAGTTCTGGTGCATTGAGCGGACGAATAGTTGTTTCTGTCGTCTTGATCTCTTTCACCGGTTCGCTGACAATGTTTAGATCGTTAAGCTTCCGCATCGTTGGAAGGACGTTTCGTTCCATAGAGCCGATCATCTTGTTGTACGCATCATTCGCGCTTTCAAGGCCACGTCCAGCTTTCGCGACATGGTCCAGCATCGTAGCGACGCGACGGTAAAGTTCATTTGCTAGATCTCCAACAGTCTTTGCCTCTTTCTCGATGTGGAATGCCTGCCAACCACGGGCAGAAGTATGGAGCATAGCTAGAAGATTCATAGGGGACGCGAGGAGTACACGTTTTTTCATGGCGTCGTCAAAGAGCATCGGTTCGGCACGTAAGGCATCAGAAAGCATGCTTTCCAAGGGGACGAACATCACAACGAACTCTGGTGAATGTTCGAACTGGTTCCAATACGCTCTTGTAGCTAGAGTTTTAACATGGTCTTTAATCGCAGCGATATGTGCTCGCAATAGTCGTTGTTGTTCTTCAAGATTTTCTGAACTGACCATCTGTTCGTAGGCTGACCCCGGAGCCTTTGCATCGATGGCTAAAGACGAATTATTTGGGAGACGAACAACAACGTCAGGGATACCGACTTTCCCATCAATGTTGCCGGTTGTTTGGGTCGTGAAGTCGGCGTAGGGAGACATTCCGGCAATCTCAATAATGTTACGGAGCGAGTTCTCACCCCACTTCCCTCGAGAAACTGGAGATTGGAGTGCACTAACCATCCGATTCGTAGAACTATTTAAGTCGGTTAATTGCTGATTGAGGTTTTGGACTTTTCCCGATTCTGCACTGTAGGCGGTTTGAAGCTTTCCTACGACTTCTTTAAGACTTGCAAGTTCTGTTTGCATGGGGTTGAGAAGGTTTTTTGTTTGTTCTGTCAGAGTTTGAGTATTGGCTTTGAAAAATTGTTGAGTTCCCTCATTCGTCTGGTTCATAGCGGTCTGAGTCGCAGTGGCTACTTCGGCAGTTATGACGTTCTTCAGTAGTTCGGTAAGGACAGCGGAGTCGAGGCTTTCGCCAGACTCTGGGCTGGTACCGGTACTTCCCGTTTTTCTCATTTGTGTCAAAATCGTATATGCGATTAGAGCTGTAACAAACCCAACAACGACTGCGATAACTATACCCATAGTCCTATTCTTGCATTTGGGTAAGACAAAACAAAACCCAAAGAAAACTAGGGCCTAATTAAGCTGTGTAATTGGGCTGTGGGGGAGAGCCAGATCTATAAAAAGGCCGACATGTACTAAAAAGTAAGGAAGCTCCGACTCTCTTAAATTCGAAGCACTTTCTAAGACCTAAATAGTGTTCCATCGAGAGCAGATATGATGGTATCCATAACTTCTTTTGGCTCAGAGGGGTTCTCGAGAAGAACGCAGTAGGTAATACCGAAGTAAAAAACAGTGGTTAGATCAGCAATTCTATTATCTAACTCCCCAACTGTGTTTGAGGTGCCTTTGAGAACGAATGGGAATAATTCTTGAATCTTTTTAAGTCCTGTTTTGTCGATATGAGTTACAAGTTCTGGGTTTCTTTGGATTTCGAGAGGCCAAGTAGCGTTGAAAAGGGCAAAGCTCTCATCTTCATCGTACATTTCCGCCATTACGCCAATTACAAGCCGTAATCGCTCAAGCGGATCAATCGATGATGAATCGCCTAGGGCTTTCTCAAGACGTGAAAGCACTCTTTCGATCGCATCATTTGATACTGCACCAAAAAGTCCTGCTTTCGAAGTGAAATGGTGGTACAAGGGTCCAGTAGTTAATCCAGCCAGTTCGACAATTTCACCATTCGAAGTTCTCTCATATCCATTTTTCCCGAAGCAGCGGCGCGCTGTATCGATGAGCGTCTGTCGAGTCGTTGCGCTGTCAGTATCTGTTGGTCTTCCAGGTTTTCTTTTCATTTCTTAGGTCATTTCTTAGGTTCTAAGAGGGTTTTCGGCTAACCATCTAGAAAAGAATATACTAATCTTTATATTATGTAGTGTAAATTCTATGGCCACTTTGGGCAGTCGTCGGCCGGTAACGGGTTAGGCGCTGGAACGATGTCACGCTTGATCTCTGTTGTACTTACAAGTTCTAGCACCGTGTCTACGAGTCTAAGAGGAGTTGGAACGTACGCCCAAACATAATCCCCATCTTCAGGTTCCCCGATTGGGTAGTCCTCGTGATAGACCATAATGGACTCTTCGCCCAGAGCAACACAATTTATGTACAGGAGGCCGCCGGTATCAGGCGTCTCTCCTCTTGGCAAGCTATATGGAGACCCGTTGCTGCTATTTGTCACAACCTGAAGTGAGCAATCAACGAAAACATACATGAAGTGGACTCGTGCTTCTCCGGTAGGTTCAGATACCGGAATGGTCTTTACCCACAGTTCATGGAGGCCGTCTTCGTTGATATCGGTCCCAAACTGTGGCATATAGGATGCGTCTACAGCAGTTTCTACACCTGTCGCTTCAACCCAAGCCACAGAACTATTAAAACTGGTGGCGACAGTCACATACGGGGTTTCTCCCACCACAACGATGCTCGCTTCATCCATGGTCCCATCTCCATCAATATCAATCAGAATAGGGTCTCCTGTAGAAGTTATTGATCCGGCTGATTCTTCGAGGTCAGATTGGGCCGGACATGGTTTACCTGGAACCGCCTCAATATCAAGTTCACGTTCATCAAGCGCTGCGATATGTGCTGTCCTTGTATCGCTTCCGTACCACCCATCTGCCTCGATTTCCAAGGCTTCTTGTAGGTCTTTCACAGCTTCGCTTTGTTCGAGCCATGTATAGGTTCCGGTGAGGATAGTTACTAACTCGACATCAGTTTGTTCTGGTGTCTCGTCGTCTTCGTTGCTTTCTTCTAGTTCTTCTTCATCGCTTGCCGGTTCATCGCTTGCCGGTTCATCGCTTGATGTCGTTTCTGTATCGTCACCAGCCTGAAGGGTCGCTATTACCTTCTCTGCTTGATCTAGTTGTGTTTTTGTTTCAGCGAGCTCTGCTCGAAGTGCATCTTCGGTACTAGACCCAGAACTGGATCCGCAGGCGACCCCTACGATAAGTAGTGCTATGAAGATAGTTATTGACCTGAAAAGAGCTGATCGGGGGTTCATTTCTTGATCTCCTCCACGCGTAGTTAGAAAAAGATTTCCTAAGTTCACTATAGCGATAGGTTGAGACTGCTGTTGGCAGGTGGCAGGTTCAGCATCTAGAGACGGAAAAGTTTAGTGAATTCGGTAAACCACTTTTCGGAGTCATTGACAAGTTCACCGAGACCAACCCATTCTGCGTCAGAAACATCGCCGTTGTATCGGGCGTTAACCATCTGCTCAGCTCCCCAAGCAACCGGCCAGCGAAGCTGGTTTGTTGTGGAAGTCATACATTCTAGTACGGTTTCAGCAACAACTTCTGGTCGTATATTCGCTGCAATTCCTGCTGCATACATATCGAACATCCTTTGATAAGTCCCGTTATAGGCCGAATCAAGTGGCACGTCACTGTTTTTGCCCAGAATAGCTGTCCGAGTGACTCCTGGTTCGATTATCGAGACTCGTATACCGTGCGTGGCAAGATCATGGGCAAGATTTTCACTTAAACCCTCAAGGGCCCACTTTGAAGCCGAATAGATTGGTTGACCTGGGAGGCCGACCCGTCCGGCTATAGAGGAAACCTGGATGATATGTCCCGAATTCTTTAATCTCATTGAGGGAAGAACAGCCTGCGTGCACCGAATCACACCCCAAAAGTTTGTTTCGAAAACTAATTTGTCGTCAACTACATTAATATCTTCTATTGCAGCGTTCGAACCTATCCCAGCATTGTTTACAAGCACGTCGACATGCCCCACCGTAGTTAGAACCTGCTCAAAGGCTTGTTTAACTGAGTCGTCGTTGGTTACATCGAGTTCTATTTCATCAATTTCTACACCAAGATCATCAGCTAGATCACGGAGTTTCTGGCCCCTCTCTAGGGACCGCATTGTCCCGAAAACCCTATGACCGGATTGAGCAAGGCGCAAAGCTGTTGCCCGGCCTATTCCCGAATTAGCGCCAGTAACGACAGTGATCATATTTTTTTGCGCATAGTGATTTGTGATCAAAGAGTTCAAATAATGGAATCTCTTTATTCTGATAAGAGTAATTTTTCAATGCGTATCCTTATTTAAAGTTTAGACAGGGGATTCGGTGTTGCGAATACCGAGGCTGCGGTGATTGTCGTCATTTTCTTTTACCAACGGTTATTCGCGATCTCGTAGGAAACGGCGAAGGATCTTTCCGCTCGCAGATTTCGGGATTTCATCAATGAATTCCACCGCGTGGATTTGTTTGTATGTCGCAACTTTGGCAGCGACGAAATCGCGAATATCTGCCTCTGATGCCGACATTCCCGGTTTGAGGGTAACGAATGCTTTGGGGAGCTCACCAGCTGCATCATCGGGAATACCGATCACAGCCACATCGGCAACAGCGGGATGGGTAATGATGAGAGCTTCAAGTTCTGCTGGTGGGACCTGAAACCCTTTGAACTTTATAAGCTCTTTTACCCGGTCGACAATATAAAAATGCTGGTGTTCATCAACGATGGCGACGTCTCCGGTATGGAGCCAACCATCGTCATCAATAGTGACGGCAGTGGCTTCAGGGTTATTCAGATATCCGGCCATTACCATAGGGCCGCGAATCCAGAGTTCACCTTCGCTATTAATATCCTGGTCTTCTCCAGTTTCCGGGTCGACAATCCTGCATTCTGCGTTTGGAACTGTCACACCAGAAGAACCCGGCCGGTACTGGCCGGTTGGCGTGATGTGGGTTGCCGGGCTGAGCTCAGTCATTCCATACGCTTGAATCACTTCACAGCTAATGCGCGCAGCTGCCTCTTCAGCGAGCTCGGAACCTAGCGGCGCAGCCCCAGACAAGACCATCTCGAGGCACGACAGGTCGTAATTGTCGATGATGGGATGTTTTGCGAGGGCAAGAATCATCGGCGGAACAGCAAAAAAATGAGTAATCTTATGCGTTTGGATTAAGTCAAGTGCATCGGCTAGGTCAAAGCGAGGCATGGAAATAACAGTGCACCCATTCGCTAGCAGTCCGTTCATCAAAACCTGCATCCCGTAGATATGAAAGAACGGGAGAACGGCAAGGCCAGAAGCTCCTTCATCGTATTCAATGACACCATTGCATTGGCAGAGATTGGCTACCAGATTCCTGTGGGTCAGGATTACACCCTTTGGTAGCCCTGTTGTCCCTGATGAATAGGGAAGCACCATTGCCTGTGTCGAAAGGTCAACGGGAACCTGCGCAATAGGATCTGCGGAAAGAACCTCACGAAGAGCGGTAGCACTCTCGTGTTCACCAATGACAATAATTTCCGTGACATTAGTCCCTTCGATTGCTTCGAGAGCGATGGGCATGGCTGGTTCAGTAGTGACGAGGATTGAAGCCCCAGCGTCATTTAATTGGAATCGGATTTCTTCGGCGCCATATGTTGGGTTCACCGGTGTGACGGTCCCTCCAGCAACAGCTACGCCATGGAATGCCACTGCGTACTCGGGAAGATTTGGCGCCACAATGGCTAAGGTGTCACCTGGCCCGAATCCGCGGGCTGCTAAACCACCTGCAAATCTATGGACCTGTTCTTTTAACTGGCCAAACGTGACTGTCCGTCCGGAAGAACCTTCAATGAACGCTGGTTTTTCCGGGAGTTCATCAGCGAGGCGTAAAACAAATTCGGTGATCGGTACATCAAGAATTTCTACATCTGGATATGGACTGTGGTGGATTATGGTCATGAGTTACTCCAAACAAGTATCGATACTAGCTTCTCGCATGCTTCTCGGCTATGCAAACCCCGTAGGCCGAGAAATTTTAGCTACGAATCTAAAATCTACGTTCAGGGCTAGAGTTTTGAATTAACTGAATAGATTATGTTTTGTTCTAGTTGCTATCTGATATCAAACTAATACATTAGATACTAGGAAGTTCGATAGGATCTGAATGGCTCGTTTTACTGGAAAAGTTGCATTGGTTACAGGCGCGGCCTCTGGTGTCGGTCGTGCTACTGCGCGTCAGATGACCAGTGAAGGCGCGAACGTATACGGAATTGATATCGATGCTGATGGTCTGGCAGTAGTATCAGATGAACTTGGAGAACAATTTTGCTCAGATGCCTTTGATATCAGAGACCGAGAAGCATGCCATAAAGCTGTTGAAACCTGCGTAGACCGGTTTGGAGGCCTTGATGTGGTCGCAAACATTGCAGGTGTCGTGCGGTCCCACCATGTTACTGATGTCGACGAGGAAACATGGCGGTTGATCATGGGAGTGAACCTTGATGGAATGTTTTGGATCACCCAGGCTGCGATTCCCTACCTCAAGCAACGATCGGGAAATATTGTAAATGTTGCCTCTAATGCAGGTTTTATGGGGCAGGCATACACGGTCCCATATTGCGCTGCCAAGGGAGCAGTTATCAACATGACTCGAGCTCTAGCAATGGAGTTCATCAAATCAGATATCCGCATCAATGCCGTAGCTCCTGGGGGAATGAATACTGCAATGACTGAGAATTGGTCACCACCTGAAGATATTGATCCTACAATTATGCAAACATATATCGGGTATAGAGGAATGGCTGAGCCTGAAACAGCGGTTAATGCTATTTGTTGGATGGCTTCAGACGAAGCATCACGTTGTACTGGCTCGATTCTTTCAGTTGATGGCGGTCTTACTGCCGCATAATCTAGAGATGTGCGCAAGCCCCGTAAATGCCTTATCCTAGTATCTAGACAGGGGGAAGTATATGCATGGAATTAAACACCCGTTGACGTTTGACATCTATGAGGTGAGCGATGATGGGGCATCCGTCGTGGTAACAGGAGACAGCATCAGTGGAGTTTTTACATTTGGGGGACAGTGGGTTTCTGGTGAGATCAAATCTGCTGACGCCCACCTTTGTGGCTGGCTTGGAAGTGAACGTGGCGAGAACCGTTTCCGTGATACTGAAAACAGGACAAGGAGTACATCATGACCGTTGCTGAACCTCGATCAAAGGGGCTTTCCTATCAGGAACTTCTAGATCTCGACACCCATGAAGTCAACCCGACGTTACGACTAACGAGTAGCGATGATTTCGGAACAATGAACATTCCGGTGGAGCGGTATACATCCCAAGAGTTCTTTGATCTTGAAGTCGAAAAGATTTGGAAAAAAGCTTGGCAGATGGTTTGCCGCGAGGAACATATCCCCAATGTCGGAGACACGTATGTATATGACATTGTTGGTACATCAATCCTTATAGTTCGATCAGCCCCAGGTGAGATTAAAGCTTTCTATAACGCTTGCCTCCACCGAGGCCGTCAACTCCGAGAATGCAGCGGCCATGCCGGTGAAGAAATTCGATGCCCATTTCATGCATTAACATGGCATTTAGATGGTTCGCTTGCGGAACTGACAACAGCGTGGGATTTCCCTCACGTTCAGCCGGAATACTTTTCTCTTCCCGAAGTGAAGGTAGATACCTGGGAGGGTTGGGTTTTTATCAACATGGACC
>JAKMEQ010000003.1 GCA_022425805.1 Acidimicrobiales bacterium | reverse complement strand
CCGTATGCGTACTCTCGGAGCGCCAGCGAATAGATTCCATGATGTCTACCGAATCGTTTCGAATCTTGGAGTATTCGATTTTGAAACACCAGATCAACGGATGCGACTGCGGTCTATTCACCCTGGGGTAGAAATAGACACACTGTTGGAAAGCACGGATTTTGATCTTGTTGTCCCAACCGGAGTGGAGGTAACTCGTACTCCTACTGATGAAGAGATAGAGATAATGAATATGCTCGACCCGAAGGGCCTACGGCATCTGGAAGTTCCTGAATGAGCAGCGTTCATCCTAGATTAAAGACCCGGATTTGTGAACTCTTCGGCGTCGATTACCCCATCGTTCAAACAGGTATGGGGTGGGTTTCGTCATCGAAATTAACTGCAGCGACAAGCGCATCAGGGGGTATAGGATTTCTCGCTACCGCAACCCAAACATTTCCAGAGATGAAACAGTCTGTTGCAGAGATTCGAGAATTGACCGGTAACCCTTTTGGTATCAACGTCCGAACAGATTCACCAGATATTAATGAACGCTTAGATTGGGCTATTAAAGTCGGAATAAAAGTTGTTTCATTTGCACAGGCCCCTCGGCCAGAAATGGTAAAAAAACTTAAAGACAGTGGGGTCGTGACAATCCCTACCATCGCAGCTAGAAGACATGCAGAAAAAGTCGCTGAATGGGGAGTTGATGCTGTGATCGCTCAAGGTAGCGAAGGGGGTGGCCATACAGGAGAGGTTCCTACAGCAGTACTTATCCCACAAGTAACCGAGGCCATAGATATTCCGGTTCTTGCTGCCGGAGGTATTACCAACGGCAAAGGGTTGGTTGCTTCTCTGGCTTGGGGAGCAGAAGGTATAGCAATGGGAACTCGGTTCTTGCTTTCGGAAGAAAGCGATGTGCCCGCAAGCGTGAAGCAAGCATACTTTGATGCAGTAGTTACAGATACGATACGTACCCGTTCAATTGACGGCGTCCCCCAGCGTGTCATTAACACAAAACTGATTCGTGACTTGGAAACAGCGAAACTTTCTCGTTTACCAAGGGCAGTCAGAAACGCGTTAAAGTTTCGCCGACTTACGCAAACAACGTTTTCGGATTTAGCCCGTGAGGCGTTTGCGATGAAAAAAAATCAGGAGTTAACGTGGGCGCAAGTAGCGTTAGCAGCGAATGCTCCAATGTTGACTAAAGCAACAATGGTTGAAGGAAACCATGACATCGGAATAATGCCAACCGGGGTAGGGCTAGGAGTTATCGAATCAGCTCCGCCTGTCGCCGAGATAGTCCGAAGCATTATTCTTGAAGCATCTGATATTCTCAATGGGCTGACATGTCCAGTTGATTGATTTTTGGGAGTGAAATGGACTTAGCCTTCAACACGAATGAAGAAGCGTTCCGAGATGAGATAAGCGCGTGGTTGAAGTCAAACATCCCTAAAGAAAAATGGGAACCGATGGACACCCAAATAGGGTTTGAACAGCATCGCGCATGGGAGCGCCAATTGTATGAAGGAAGGTGGTCTGTTCCCAACTGGCCGGAAAAATATGGAGGGCGTGAATGTACATTAATAGAGTGGCTTCTATATGAAGAAGAATATTATCTCTCCGGTGCCCCTGGAAGAGTTAACACGAACGGCATCACATTATTAGGTCCAACTCTGTTTTCATGGGGAACAGAAGAACAGAAAGACCGCTTTTTCCCTAAAATGGCTAACGGGGAAGAAATTTGGGCACAAGGCTGGTCAGAGCCCAACTCTGGAAGTGACCTAGCGAGTCTTTCAGCCACCGCAGTCCGCGACGGGGATGACTATGTGATTAACGGTCAGAAAACGTGGTGTTCACGAGGGGCTTGGGCTGATTGGATTTTTTGTATAGTTCGAACAGACCCAACAAGTGAGCGACACGCTGGACTTAGCTACCTTCTCGTACCGGGTGATGCTCCTGGGTTGACTAGAAGACCCGTAGCAAGACTTGATGGGGAACCAGCTTTTGCAGAGATCTTCTTTGACGATTGCAGAGTGAGTATGCAAAACCTTCTTGGCGAGGAAGGAGCGGGCTGGAGCGTTGCGATGGCGACAGCAAGTAGCGAACGCGGATTGAATCTCAGAGCTCCGGGGAGGTTCCTTGCAGCAACCAGCCGACTCATAGACTTGTACAAAGAGGTGATAAATAATAATCCGCTGATGCCGTCTGTTATTCGTGACCAAGTGACTGAAGCGTACGTTAATGCTCAGGCATACCGATGGCAGGTTTTCCAAAAAGCATCTGCATTGATGAACGGTGAAGCTATGGGAGCTGAAGCAAGTTATATGAAGATCTTCTGGTCTGAACTCGACGTTGATATACATGCCACCGCATTGCGCTTACTTGCAGACCGAGGTGAGCTTGTTGGTGAAGCACCAGATGTTCAAGGTGAGGGCAGTTGGATGTCCGGATACTTATTTGCGCTTGCAGGTCCGATTTATGCGGGAACAAACGAGATACAACGTAATATCGTAGCCGAGCGGGTCTTAGGGCTACCAAGAAAATGATGATGACTCACTATTCGTACTTGCAGAACAAATTAGACCGAACGCGAAGGCCTTTCTGATGCTCTTTTGTTTTACAGATAATCAGCTACTATTTGCCTCAGCCGTCAAAGAAATGCTCGTAAAAGAGTGCACACCTGCACACGTGCGCGAATACGGTTCATCTGAATCGGGAACTTTACCTGACCTTTGGGAGTCTCTTTCTTCAATGGGAGTGATAGGTATGGCTGGTCCTGAATCCCATGGCGGAATGGAATTAGTAGACGTGGACTTCGTTCTTATGATGGAAGAGTTAGGTCGCGCTGCTTGTCCGGAAACAGTAGTTGAGCAGGCAGTATTAGCAGTTCCTTTGCTGGCTAAATGCGCTGCTACCGATAAGCATCATGAATTGCTGGAGAGCCTTATAAAAGGTACAACACGAGCTGCTGTGTCCATCGACTCTCCTTATGTTCGTGGAGCAGATATCGCAGACTATTTTTTCATCTTCAAAAATGGACAGCTTCACCTTGTCGAACGAGAAGACGTAATACTCCAGAGGCAGGAATCAGTCGATGAAACAAGGCGCCTCTTCTCAGTCGAGTGGAATCTAAGTAATGAAACAGTTATCGAAGCGAACCCTGAGGTCGTTGCCTCTCTCGCATCGATCACCCGACTTCGTGCTGAAGTCGCAGTCGCGGCTCAATGTATCGGAGTTGCAGATCACCTATTGGGGAAGACAGTTGAGTACGTCAAACAAAGAGAACAATTTGGTAAACCGGTTGGTGTTCATCAGGCAGTAAAGCATCAGCTTGCAGACACAGGGAAAGCTATCGAATTTGCCCGACCCATGGTATATAGGGCTGCGTGGTGTCTTAGTAACGAAGATCCAGAAACAGATCATGCTGTCCCGATAGGTAAACTTTTAGCTTCTCGCGCCGTGGAATTGGCTTGTAGAAGTTCGTTACAATGTCATGGCGCTATTGCCTATACGGTTGAATATGACCTACAAATTTGGATTAAACGAGGTTTGGCCCTCTCGGCTTCATGGGGTAACGAGTACACCCAGAGCGAAAGAATAGCAAAACTCTTGGGGATCTAACTCGTTATGAAATTTCGCACGATACAACAGCAGAATTTCTTTCACCTCTACGCTGGGCGTAAAGGAGGGGCATGAACCGCTTCGAAGGAATTCTTCAATCAACCGATCAACTTGATCTTGACGAGCTAGCTGCCCTAGCCCAACGGTATGAATCCCTTGGCTATCGGTCTATATGGTTACCAGATTTTTTTGGTCGTGAACTTGTGGCATTATCCTCATTTATCCTTTCGAAAACAGAACGGTTGCGAGTCACGACAGGTATAGCAAATATTTATGCGCGTGATGCGATGTCCCAAGCCCAAGCAGCACATACATTAAATGAGATATATGGAGGACGATTTAATCTAGGGCTTGGAGTATCTCACCCCATCGGAGCCCAGATGCGTGGTCAGATTTGGGAGAACCCAGTTGAGAAAATGACAAACTATTTACAATTATTACGTGAAACCCGAGCCAACCTCCCCGAACCTTTCGACACTTCGCCGATTTATATTGCCTCGCATGGTCCGAAAATGTTGAAAGTCGCTGCAGAGTATGCCGATGGCGCTAATACATATCTCATGCCGCCAGATCACACTACACAAGCCCGCAAGATACTCGGGGGTGACAAGACACTTACCGTGACGCTCCCATGCTGCCTGACATCTGATCAGAATCTTGCGAGAACTATCGGGCGTAAGGCGTTATCGATATACATGCCGTTGGGCGCCTATCAACGGGCCTGGAATACGTGGGGGTACGGTGACGAACTTGACGGTGGGGGCAGTGACCGTTTCATTGACGCTATGGTCGCGTGGGGAAACTCCCAAAGCATCTCGGAACGCATAGGGGAATATCTTGACGCTGGTGCTGATCAAGTGATTATGATCCCGTACAATCCGGATGGAGGGTTTGAACCTCCATGGGACCTCCTAGAGGCTTTCTCTCCACAGGAAGGATCAAATGGATGAAGATGCACTTTCTGCTGCGGATGAACTAAGACAGGCAGTCCATGAGCTGGCCAGAAAAACAACTGAAATAGATCTATCGACGGAACAGCTGAGAACGGCAGCGGAACATGTCCGGATCGTGGCAAATGAATTGACGGGTAAGCCATCGCCTCGTTGGGGGAAAGCAACAACTAGAAGTGATTCGCAAAAATCCCGAACATACCGTCACCGGTCTTTGTTCCAAGGAGAACTCCATCCGTTTTCTCCGACATTACGGTGGGGAAACTATATTGGTCCAGACGGAGAACTAGGGTGCCAGTTTGAAACCACCTTATCCTCCCTATACGAAGGACCCCCTGCTGCTGTTCATGGTGGCTACATAGCAGGGCTTTTCGATGAGCTACTCGGGGCTACGCAAAACCTCTCAGGTGGTGCTGCTGGGTACACAGCTAAATTAACGATCCGATATAGGTCGTTCACCCCCACCAACAAGAATTTGACCTTCAAAGGATGGATTACGAAATCTGCAGGTCGACGAATTAGCGTGCGTGCTACATGCCACGATGATGAGAGGTTATGTTCAGAAGCTGAAGCGCTCTTTTTACGTCCAAGACTCAGTGAAAGCGAATAAATATGTCCAAGGTCCTAATTGTCTGTACCGGGAATGCGGCCCGTTCCGTTATGGGTGTCACAATCTTGCGTAGCCTCGCCCCATCGTTAGAAGTTAGAGGTGCAGGTACTTTTTCTATCCCTGGTCTTCCGATGAGCCAACGAACTAGAGAAGCATTGTCAACATTGAGCCTTTCTGACCCGCAACATCGAAGCCACCAACTGGAGAATGTCGACTGTGAATGGGCAGACCTCATTCTTGTATTTGAGTCAGAGCATGTGCAATACATTCGCCGACACCATCCAAAATCAAGTGCAATCACTGGGACGCTTCCACGGTTAGCAAAATTTTTAAAAGCTGATGTTGTTAACCTAAGTTCGCGAATCTCTGAATTAGGACTATCGGAAATCGAGATAGCGGCATGGGAACAAGTAGAAGATCCTGCTGGTGGGAGTCAGGATATTTTCAACTCATGCGCAACAGAAATTAACAAACATGTGGCCCAACTGGTAAAAAATATAGATGGCATCTGAAATCCCAAGCGCGCTGAAAATCGTTCGTCAGAGAGCTGTGGACAGACCACGGTTTAGAGGGGTGTTGCATTCATGGTGTTTTGTTCTATCGATTCCAGCTGCTGTGCTTCTCATATCGACAGCTCCGTCTAGCAAATCGGCGTTCGCTGCTTTTGCTTTCTCCTTTGGGATTTCTATCATGCTTGGGATAAGCGCCCTGTTCCATCGGACAGACTTTACTGATCAGCAATGGCTTCGTTTCCGTCGCCTCGACCATATAGGAATATATTTTTGTATAGCTGGCGGCTATACCCCCATCGGGATGTTTGTCGTAGACGGGTGGTTGCGCTATACCTTGTTGATCGCTGCGTGGGGTGGGCTTGCTCTCGGAGCTACGTTACGGTTCCTTCCCTTCGAACCGCCGTACGGACTGATGAATACGCTATTTCTCACACTCGGCTGGGTGTTGATGTTAGCGCTACCGCAGCTTTGGAATTCACTAGACCGAACATGGATCATCTTGTTTGGAATCGGCGGCATGCTTTACACTTTTGGTGCTTTTATTGTTGGGATAAGGAAGCCGGATCCATGGCCTAACATATTTGGCTACCACGAAATTTGGCACTCGATGGTAGTTGTGGCTGTTGCCTTGCATTATGTCGTTATGGGATTTGGAGTCCTGCCCTTAGACAAATAGATCTTCCAAGAAAAGTACAGGTAATCTGAAGGTTCAAGATTGAACGCGTAGGCTGAATAATTCATGACTCTAATAAAGATTTCCGTTCGTAAAGGAACTTTCAGATGACAGTAGGACCTCACCCAAAACCATGGCCACAGGATCTGCATTTCGACCCTGATTTATTAGCAAACGGAGATACAAGAAACGTGGTTGACCACTACCGTTACTGGACACGTGAGGCAATTATTGCTGATCTCGACCAATACCGGCACCCCTTCCATGTCGCTGTTGAGAACTGGGAACATGATTTCAATATTGGTACCGTTGTCCGTAACGCAAATGCATTTATGGCTAAGGGGGTCCATATTGTTGGTAAGCGTCGTTGGAATCGTCGAGGGGCAATGGTTACTGATAGGTATCAACACGTTCATCATCATCCGACAGTAGAAGAATTCACTCAATGGGCTAACGGTGAAAGCTTGCCAATACTTGGAATAGACAACATTGGCGGTTCGGTTCCGATCGAAACTTCAGAGATTCCAGAAAAATGTGTTTTCGTATTTGGGCAGGAGGGTCCAGGGTTAAGCCAAGAAATGATCAGCAATTGCTCTGAGATCTTTGAGATAACCCAATACGGATCTACGAGGTCGATCAATGCCGGTGTGGCTAGCGGTATCGCAATGTATGCGTGGTTATCTAAAAATAAACATCAGTGAAATCGAAATAACAGGTTGTCATTCAAATGGTGGGAACGATCCTTCTGTATACGCTTGATCTTCGACTTTTTCTTTGATTCTCCAACCAGTTTCAGTACGGATGCATGTGTCGTTGTACCACCCTCCTACAACAAAAATGTGTAAACCTTCTCCCTCTGGATCGTAGATCCCGGTAGCATTTATCGGGATCCCCATGGGGTTATAGAAGATCGTCCGGCAGTGCGCAGTGTCGCCCTCGAACGTTATGGATGACTTGCCAATCATATGCTGGGTCATCGGGAAAATAGCGAGACTTGTCTTAAGCCAGCTTTTAACTTCGGGATAATTTCCCTTACCTTCAGGGCCACCGGAACTTTCATAATCCAAGAAAGCATCTTTAGTGAAGACGGTGTCAAGAAGGTCCCAATCTTTGGAATCGATTGCGTCTACATACCGCACCATCAATTGCTCAATTTCTAACCGGTCGCTTATTTCTTCTATGTCCATAACTTTCTCCTATACGATTCGGCTTTCACGATCCCCCCAGTATTCGTCGCGCAATAATCGTTTGTACAGTTTCCCGGTTGGGTGGCGTGGTAATTCTTCTTTGAAGTCAATACTCTTGGGACACTTTACTTTCGCTAGTTGTTCTTGACAGTATGAAAGCAGTTCGCGTTCAATGTCTGGTCCAGCCGATGCATGGTCAATGAGTTGGACAACTGCTTTGACTTCTTCTCCAAGGTCATCGTTAGGTACTCCGAAAACAGCGACGTCGAGAACTCTTGGGTGCATCGTAAGTAGGTTCTCTGCTTCTTGGGGGTAAACATTCACTCCACCGGAGATAATCATGAACGCTTTTCGATCCGTCAGGTACAGGTATCCATCTTCGTCCAGTCGGCCAACGTCACCTAAGGTCGACCATCCATTGGCAAGTCGGGCATCATCGGTTTTTTTTGGGTCGTTATGGTATTCAAATGTTGTATCACTTTCGAAAAAGATCGCCCCGATTTTCCCGACCGGTAATTCATTCCCATCATCGTCGACTATGTGAGGAATCCCTGTGATGGCTTTGCCTACTGTCCCCTCATGGTCGAGCCATTGTTGACTGTTGCAATAGCAGAATCCATTACCTTCAGTGCCGGCATAGTATTCGTGGATGATAGGCCCCCACCATGTAATCATCTCTTTTTTGATAGGGATTGGACACGGAGCAGCGGCATGGACAACTGTTTGGAGGGATGTAACGTCAGCTTGGTCCCGAACCTGTTTTTCGAGTTTTAAAAGCCGAACGAACATTGTGGGTACAACCTGCAAAAAAGTCGCTTTATATTTTTCGATGCTCTCAAGCATTTCTTCTGGACTGAACCTTGGCATGACCACGACAGTCCCACCGACTTTGTGGATACTTCGACAGAACCGAAGCGGCGCGGCATGGTACAAGGGGGCAGGAGAAAGATAAATAGATTCTTGGCTAGCTCCAAACAATCCTCCTAATAGATTAGTGACGCCATCAGACTCCTCTAAAGGAGTTCCTAAAAGTGGAACTTTTACTCCTTTGGGACGTCCCGTCGTTCCCGAAGAGTACAACATGTCAGATCCTTCGATTCTTGGCCCCGCAGGAAGATCGGACTGTTCTGGCAAGAGGTCTTCGAGAGCATCAAAGCCCTCAATTGCCCCTCCGACGCTGAGGCGGAGAGTAACGGCAGGTATTCGTGCAGAAATCTCAGAAGCTTCAGGTCCTTTATACGGTGAAGTAATGAATGCCCTTGCTCCACAATCTTCTAGGATGTATTCGATTTCTGGAGCGGTTAAACGAGAACTAATTGCCGTGTAGTAGACACCGGCGTAATGGGCCCCCCAACAGATAGGTAGGAATTCGAGACGATTCTCTAGACATAAGGCAATATGATCTCCGGCTTTAAAACCCGCTGACTGGAGAAGGTTCGCCATCCGTTCTGCATACGAATGCATTTCTGAATATGTCATACTCTCGCCTGTATCTGACATTATGAGAGCTAGTTTTTCAGGGTTGCTTTTCGCAAAAACACCAGGGTACATATTTTCCTTTACTCGATACTTAAGTATCCATAGAAGTAATCACCAACATACTGCGAACGATTCGAACCGCACAATTGGCCTGACTACATGGAGAAAGATTGAGGCCAATCATTAGGGCGCAGCAGGGCATCAGAACCTCCATCAACGAAAACCACGGAACCGCACATGAAGTCGGCAGCATCAGACAACATCGTGTTAATCCATTTAGCGATAACTTCAGGAGTGCCAAACTCTCCTGTAGGAATAGGCATAGCTCTGATAGCTTCTCCAAACTCTTGGTTATCAAGCCCTCCTTGTAGTAGCGGGGTGAGGGTGGCTCCGGGAGCGATGGCATTTAGCCGAATACCCGATCTGGCCCATTGATCTGTCGGAGCATTTTGGCGTACAAACCTTGCTACCGCTGTTTTAGATGCGGCATATGCAAGCGCCATTGCCGTCATGCCGGAATATTCTTCGATAATGGTGTGCGCTTTTTCTTCGTCGAATTTAAGGCAAGCGTCTATAAGCTCTTCAGGGACATTAGGAGTGATAGTTGTTGAATTAGAGGAAACGGCGACTACTCGGGCATTCCCACTTGAAGAAGACAATGCTTCATGGAAGCCAACAAGAAGGTCTGCTGTACCGAACCAGTTGATAGAGAGCATTTTTTTCGGATCGAAAGGGGGTCCGACCCCAGCTGAAGTCACGACTCCTTCTAGGACACCTCCGCAAAGATCAAGAGTCTCCGAAATCGCACGTGATCGTCCATCTTTTTCGCTTAGGTCCGCTATTACTTCGGCATCACGGAGGTCAATTCCGATTACTCGCATGTCGTTATTCTCTAGAGTGCGACGAACAGATGCCCCTATTCCCGAAGCGCTTCCAGTAATAGCAATCGTTCCCATTTTTCCCCAGATCGTTATATCAACGTTTTAGACTAATTCGGGGAAAAGAAACAATCCTGATCTTATGTGGAATTCTGACTGAACTAGGCCAAACTAGAAAAGTGGATGAAATAGACAAGCCAGAATCTCCAGAGACCTCTCTGAATGACACAATGTCCTCTGGAAGAGAAGGGCACCTGTGGGAAGCTTTTGTACCGATACTTCTTTTTATAGGCGTTAATCGTTTCGCTGGGTTGATCTGGGCAATTGTTGCAGCAACTGCATGGTCATTGATGATTACTATTAAGAGATTTCGTAATGGGCATCCGGTCGGACGTTTTTTGCCACTTGTTACAGCAGGCATAATCGCGCGAGGGGTCGTTGGGGTCGTTACTGATAGCGAAGCGGTTTATTTTGGAATTGGAATAGGAATCAAAGTATCCATCGGTCTAGCTCTGATTGTTTCGGTTCTTGTTAGTAAGAACCTTCTAGCAATCTATGCGCCGAGGCTCTTTGGGTTCGATACGAAGATTACAAATAAGCCTGTTTACCAAAGTGCGATGAACCACATCGCATTCGTTGTGGCTTTCGCAGAGTTCGCGAGTGCAGCTTTTGATATCTGGCTTTTCAACAACGCATCAGTAGATGGATACCTAATAATTAGATTCTTTGTTAATTGGCCGTTTACAACAGCAGTCATAATCGGATCTTTTCTCTACTTAAATCGTCGATTAGGAAAATTGCCGCACTTTCCTGGATTGGCAGCGCTTTTAGAGGAACGATTGGACCGCATAGAATCAGAAAAAAAATCTAGAACGAGGCCAAAGAATAATTAAGAAAATAGTCTGAGCGTGAATAGGAACAAATAGGGGTTGATTTTAGATGACTGGAAAAGAACTTGATGGGTTGGGAGTTCTAGTAACTGGTGGAGGAACCGGTATTGGCAAAGCATGTGCCACTTCGCTCGTGCTAAGTGGGGCATCAGTAACTATCTGTGGGCGAACGGAGCAGCGGCTTCAAGAAGCACAAGAGGAAATAGCTCGCTGTTATGGTGGAGATAGCACCATCCAGTACCGGATATGTGATGTCACCGAAGAAGACCAAGTAGCCGAGACGGTAACAGCAGCAGCTCTATTGACTGGAGAACTTAATGGTGTTGTAGCGAATGCCGGTGGCGGAGGCGCTATAGCGCCATATGACCTTCAGGATCTTGAAGAATTTACCAGAGTTCTCCACCTGAACGTTCTTGGGACGATGTTGTGTGTTAAGCATTCGGTCCCTCATATGAGAAAAGCAGGAGGGGGGTCATTCGTTGGGATGTCCTCCATTGCCGGGCATCTTACACATCTTTGGTTCGGTGCCTACCCAATAGCAAAAGCTGGAATCGAAGCAATGATGCAGAACGCCGCTGATGAATTCGGATCTAGCAATATCCGCTTCAATGCTGTTCGGCCTGGTTTTATCGAAACGGAAATTATGGAAGCGATCCCTCGAGATAGTGAAACATTTCAAAGCTATATTGATAACACGCCTTTGGGGAGTGTCGGCCAGCCAAAAGATGTCGGATCTCTCGTCAAGTTCTTGATTGGCCCAGAGTCGCGTTGGATTACCGGCCAGTGTATCAATATCGACGGTGGTCATTCATTAAGGCGCGGTCCGCAATTCACGGAGTTCTTGATGGGCTTGCCGGAAGAACAAAGGGCGGAAGAAAAATAGATCGATAGGGTTCGTGCACAACTTTCTTAGTTGTATTCGATGCTTATGCCTAGGACTTACCCTAGGGGTGTTTCTGCTTAGTTAGTTTCATAGGACACGAAGCCAACCCGTAGACAAATGTATTGGGCATTTCTACTGGATCAGATACCAGATTCATTTGTGCTACTTTCGTGAGGAATATTTCAAAGAAATGTTTTATTTCTAAGCGCGCTAGTGATGCCCCTAGACAAAAATGGGTCCCAAATCCGAAAGCGATATGTTGATTGGGCTCTCGGGTCACATCAAATGTTTCCGGATTTTCGAAATGCGACGGATCACGGTTGGCAGATGAATACATGAGCAGAACTTGCTGCCCTTGTCGTATGGTCTCTCCGCCTATGCAATAATCTTCAGTCGCCACTCGGCACATGTTGTGGACAGGGGTGACAAACCGAATGAATTCTTCCACCGCAGTATCAAGGTCGGCGCCGTTCTTTAAGAGTTCCCATTGGTCCTGTTCTTGCGCTAGATGGACGAGACTTCTAGCTATCACAGTTCGTGTTGTTTCTGCGCCCCCGTCAAGAAGTAAAAGGCAGTCGCTGACAATTTGGTTCAATCCAAACTCCGACCCGTCCTTTAAACCATTCCTCTCAGCTTCAATCCAAGCGCTCATAATGTCGTCACCAGGCGAATCACATTTTTTTTCATACAGGTTGCTGCAAGCTTCAACGAACTCGAAAACTGCTTTCATGCCTCTGTCATTCATGTATCGAGGGCCACCTCCAAGAGCGATCGTTTCCTCCGACCACCGGTGAAGTGCTGGCCAAAGTTCGTCAGGAAAACCAAGTAGATGCCCGATCATCATTGCCGGAAGTGGGGCAGCTAACTCGCTAACGATATCGACAGTAGTATTTTTTTCTAAAGCTTGATCTAACAGCTCATTAACCGCTCCGGTGATATGTGGGACCCAGAATTGGACCGCCCTCGGGGTGAAGCGTCGTGAAACAAGTAGCCGTCGAAGATTATGGGTAGGGTCATCCAGCCCAATGATTGAATCATCTGCAGGGAGGTTTGGCCGATAACCACCCTTATTGCGATCAGAGCTAATAAAAATAGTTTTTTTCTTTTCTATTTCTACGATGTCGTTATATCGGGAAATGCCCCATATCTCATTTATAGAATCCCAATACGCAGGGCGGTTGGCTCGCATCCAGTCGTAAGTTTCATAGGGGTTATTGACGTAGAAATCCCCATCGAGAAGGTCAATTTGCGAATCGGGCATCACTGATACCGTAGCTGCTTGAGACCATTGGTGCTTTCAAGTTGTTTAAACGGGCATCTAACACCACCACTGGAGCAGAAGGCGATAGCGTGAAAGCATGACTTTGGATATTGATGTTGCGAAATACGGGTTATTGCAATCTATTACAAATATGGCAAACTATGGGAGGTCGGTAGACCGATTTCGGGAAGCAGGTATCCTGCTTCCGACGTTCGCGCAGCTTGCGGATCCAGCTTCAATTCCAGCCGAGATTATACAAAAGTTAGAAGAGATAGATCCTGATGAAGCCCACCCATTGAACCTCTTCCGTGTGCACTGGCATAATAGTTTAGAAGGTTCCCATCAAGTCTCTATTCCGGAGCACATTGTCCTGCCGAGCGAATTAACTGGTGTGGATGCTCAAATTGTTCTTCTTTTCGGAAACCGTTTTCCGATGATAGGAGCTCACAAGGTGCTCGCTGCCTACTCGTGTTTCGTTCCAAGGGTTGTTAGCGGCCAATTTGATCCGAGTAGTCACCGTGCCGTATGGCCATCAACTGGAAACTACGCACGGGGCGGTATCGCAATTTCAACCTTGATGGGAAGTAGAGGGGTGGCTGTTCTTCCGGAGAACATGAGCCAGGAACGATTTGATTGGCTAGACAAATGGGTCTTAGACCCACGTGATGTGATACGTACACCGGGTTCTGAAAGCAATGTCAAAGAAATTTACGATGCATGTAAAGAGCTTGAAAAAAATGAAACAAATTTCATCCTGAATCAGTTCTCTGAGTTCACGAACCATATCGGTCATTATGAAGTGACGGGGAAAGCCTTAGGGACCGTTTTTCAGAAACTCAAAGAAACTAATCCCGCACTTGAACTTCGAGCATTCGTTTCGGCTTCTGGGTCTGCGGGCACGTTAGGGGCGGGCGATAGGTTGAAAGACGATTTCGGTTCGCAAATTGTTGCAGTCGAAGCTTTGGAATGTCCCACGATGTTGTACAACGGGTATGGGGAGCACAATATTCAAGGAATAGGGGATAAACATATTCCTCTCATACATAATGTTATGAACACTGATATAGCGGCAGCGGTTAGCGACAGAGCAACGGATGGGCTCAATCTAGTCTTTACAACAGAGGTGGGAAATAATTTTCTTATTGAAGAAATGGGTATCGACCCAGAAATTGTCCACAATCTTCGACATTTCGGATTCTCATCGATCTGCAACATGACTGCGGCGATCAAAACGGCTAAAACGCTTAACTTAGGGAAGGACGATGTCATTATATCGGTTGCAACTGATGGTTCTGAACTCTACGAAAGCGAAAAGAGAAACCTGATGAGAAGAGAATACGGTGATGGTTTCGAAACAAGAGACGCTGAAAAGATAGTTTCAAAGTACTTGGATGGTATTGATACCGATCATCTTCAGGTTTTGGATGATACCGGAAGAAACAGAATTTTTAATTTGGGTTACTACACATGGGTGGAGCAGCAAGGAGTCAGCGTTGAGGATTTTGAAGCGCGCCGTGATCAAAGTTTCTGGGATGAGCTTCATGCTATGAGGCCCGAATGGGACAACATGATCGAAGCATTTAACAGCCAGACAGGTGTGACGATTTAAGTGACGTCGCATTCAGGTGCTTCCGGCCTTTCGTGGCTTTCGACCCCACCAGATGCGACTTGGTCAGAACCAGAAGACAAAGAACAGAATCCATTCATCAAATGGAGGAAACTTCTTTGGTCTTGGCACCGTGCCACTAAAAGTGGATGGAGTGATAAGAATTACGTAGATTTGGTAAATGAGATAGATAAGGGCATAGCTACGATAGACGGATTCGGATTTCAGATTACTCCAGTTGGGGTATGGGACAAGGCTCTGCATAGCCTTCCAAATAAGTGTTTTTGGAAAAATGAAACCATCAATGTCGCCGGTTCTCACAAAGCAAGACACCTGATGGGACTGCTCCTGCATTTAGCTGTTGATGCTGTTGATGGCGATCGTCGTCTCGCTATTTCTTCATGCGGTAATGCTGCTCTGGGAGCAGCAACAATTGCTCGAGCCGTGAGTAGGCCCATTGACGTTTTTATCCCATCGTGGGCTAACCCGAAAATTGTCCAAAAATTAGAAGCACTAGATGCAACGATCCATGTATGTGAACGTAAATCCGCGGAACGAGGGGATCCATGCATGAATCGTTTTCAAGAAGCGGTTGAAATTGGTGCGCTCCCATTTGGGGTACAAGCGACCGAAAATATCTACGCTTTGGATGGTGGACGGACAATCGGATGGGAACTCGCTGAACAGCTTGCTAACGAACCGGTCGATTGCCTATTTGTTCAAGTAGGTGGTGGGGCGCTACTTACTAGCTGCACGATAGGCCTTCTGGAAGCACAAAAATTTGGTATTTTGCCAGAGGTTCCTTCCGTATGGGCTGTCCAAACTGAAGGATGTGCGCCTTTCGATAGAGCTTGGCGGAAGGTTTCAAAATCAGACCCGGTACAGGCTACTCTCGATTACGCCGTTGAGAACGCGGCATCGTTAATGTTCCCGTGGGAGGAACCACAGAGTTCAGCAACCGGAATACTCGACGATGTTACCTACGACTGGTTGGGGGTCATGAAATCGTTACTGCTTACAAAGGGTGAAAGTATTGTCGTTTCAGAACAGCACATCTTACATGCACATGAAATCGTTACTGGTTTGGGAATCGATGCTGAACCTACCGGTTCGGCATCCTTTGCAGGAGTGCTCGCGGCGCTAGAATCTCGATCTATCAGTAGCGAGGAACGCGTGGGAATTCTACTAACAGGACGTCAGCATCGTTCGTAACTATTCACGTTTATTGATACGCTGTACCGCCATTACGGCCTAGAGTAAGCCACATTTTTCCGGGAGGAACAATAAGTTCAGTCCCATCTTCTTTGAGGAGGGTAAACCATTCAGTATCTGTTTCCCTTGACCAAGTTCCTGAGACAACATGGCCGTCGGAGAAGACCCATGCTGGTCCATTCCCGGTCGTTGAAGTCACAGGAACAGCAGAACCGGTCGCGCAGTCATAGCACGTCGTATAGACATCCATTTCAAATATCAAAAGCGTCTCAGCTGAAACTCGTTGGCCGTTCTCTTCCGCATCGAGATAGTAATGAGGTTCACCTGCAGTGCTTTTGTCGTATCGCTTCGTAGCTGGATTCCAGTACCAACTAGACGAGAACTCATATGGGTATGTCAGCGTGATTTGATTTGCTTCATCGGCATCATCTGGCATTTCTCCGAAGTTCCAGAATGGATCTATCGGCTTTGCATAATCTCCGCGGGTATCTAAAGCTCGTAATGCGAGAGTTTCTCCGTACAGATTATGAGGAGGGTAACGTCCATTTATCCGGAATGTCCCTTCGGGTTCTTCGAACCAGCGGACGGTGGACTTGTTTCCGATGTCTTGGATCCAATGCTGTCCACCAGAATTGATGAAGGTCGTTGACCAAGCGTTTTGCATAGAGAAATCAGTTGGGCGCATAGAGCGGATAGGGCCTAAAGAGTCAACATCAGACTCTTGAAAGAGCGCTAAGTATCGAGTAAGTCCCTCGACCCAGATTTCGATAATCAAGTCTGCTTTCTCGATTCCTGATTGAGGCCGTGCTTCTAGGTGGTTATCTATCTTCACGCCCAATATTCGGCGCGTCAGACTCGCTTCAGAAACAGAGGTTCCGTTAAGGGGTGAGCGAATAATTCCGTCTTGCTCACCTTGTTCGAATTGGGACAATTCGGGTGTCGGAGCGGGTTCGGCTGTTGGTGTTGGAGCGGGTTCGTCTGTTGGTGTTGGAGCGGGTTCATCTGTCGGCTCGGGTTCGGCAATAACTTGGGTAGGTTCGGGGGTTTCTCCGCATGCCGCAGCAAGAAGGGGGACCACAATGATGGCGGAAAGGAATTTCAGTAACGTCGCAGACTTGTTTTTTTTGGAGAAAAGGAAAGCTTTTAGCACAGATGGATAATACGGGTAATATCTTCAAATGTGATGTCATAACGCAATTTTTTTAAATTTTTATAATTTAATGTAAGTTTGCCAACTATTTGAAAAATCGTTAGAAGAGCATATTAAACCGGTTACAAAGTAGGCGATAAATG
>JAKMEQ010000025.1 GCA_022425805.1 Acidimicrobiales bacterium | reverse complement strand
ATCCTGTATCTCTTGAAGTTTTGATTCAATATCAGTTGACGTAATATAGGGGTTTTTTTGAGAGTGTATATCGATTGAGTTATCCATTCCGAATCGACCGGAATGTAATAAAGGCTGCTAATAGCAGAAAGCTAAAAATCATAAGGTACGGGATAAATGAAAATCTTTCGGAAAAGAAACCGATTTCAGCTTGGAGTAGACGGAGAGACCCTAATGCCAGATATCCAATCCCCGCAGTCACAAAAACAAGCCCGATCAAACCATAAGCTGTCCATTTCAGAAGAGCCGTCAATGGGTCACGAATTTCTTGTTTGCCGTAACGTAAAAGGAGGTCCTTTAGTTCGTTTAAACGCTTTCCAATAGGATCCTGTGGCCAGAAATTAAACATCGCTCTCCTTTCAGTTAACACTACTGTGATATTTTCCTATTCACTAAGCAACTATTGATTGGAAGAGCCCCGCAAATTAAGTTCATTAGTAAATATTTCGTCACTCTCCTCGAGAAGCTCTTTCAAAAGTCGTAACCGTTCTTTTAAAGTTCCAGCAGCGAGAATTCTGTAGCGGTCGTAAGGGCCAAGAAAGCTTATTTCAGCCAGATGATACAAGCTTCTGATAGTGGCGTCAGTAATCGCTGGAAGTGGAGAAAATACTGCCCGAGATAGTTCTGCGAATTTAGTGTGTGTGCTCGCCAGTATTTCACTTAGAGTATCTACCTTTTCCTTGCTTAGGGATTCGAAGTCATCTGCCTCTTCATCTTCTATTAACGCATTGGGGTATGGAATTTCTGGTAACCATTCGATTACTCGTATCCTTGTTTCTCCCAAACAGTTCAGTTCAAACTGTCCTGAACCTGAATCTTCTAATTGGCTAATCGAAGCTAGAGTCCCAATATTACATCTCTGGTCACCACCACCGACTTCGTGCCCTTTCTCGATGAGACAGACGCCGAATCCTGTTTTGGATTGAATGCAATCATCGATCATATCTAGATAACGCTCTTCGAAAACCTGGAGTCTGAATTCAGACCCAGGAAACACCACAGTGCTGAGAGGAAACATCGGTAAGGTTCTCACAAGAAAATTCTAAGAGAACTCGATCGTATATCAAAGTTTTGTAGATACTATCTTGGGCCTAATTCATCAACGGGCAAACCAGTACTATAGGCAGAAAGGTAACCAGATAATTCTTGATAGAAACTATCCAACTGGCTTGATACCCATTCCTGACCTTCACTCACGTTTGTGATGAAACTAATAGTGATTTCTTCTCCCTCATCAGTAGTAAAATAGCCGTTTAACGCTGCACCGGCTTCACTTCGTGAAGATTGAGCTTGTAGATTGTTGCTGAAATCGGAACCTATGAACTGATTCGCTGAAGTCCCATCTTTGCTAGCGGTAGGAAGTGCTGCTTTAAATACCGGTTGTAAGGGTTCGTGATCAATTAGTTTCTGCAAAAATGTACAAGTAGCTTGATTGCCGGTACTTAGGCCAGACCCATCAACGACAAGTAAACCGGTTTCAAGGAGCGCAGAACCGCGAATGATTTCTGTGACGACTGACGTTCCAGCAGTTGTTTTTCCTTCACCCGATCTCGAATAACCTATTTCTTTCAAGAGCATTTCTGCCGTCATATGGTCGTTATTGAAAAGCATCTGAGTGACTATTTGTGATAGGGGTGGAGACTCCATTGTCAGAAGTTCCGTTAGGTCTTCAAGAGCGACATTGGACCCCTTCCGAGCTGTTTCTAGGATAATCACGTTTCGAGCTTCTAAAAGATCATCAAAGTTGGCAGCAAATCTTACTGCTGGGTCACTGGATGGAAGCAACGGTGGTGGATTTTCAACTCCAAGTTGTGAACTGTAGTTACTTCGCAAACCATCATAGCCTTGATCCAATAGGGCCGAGCTTAGAGAACCGATATGGCCTGCTTCTTTCAGTTCCTCAGACCAACTTTCCACAGTTCGTTGATCGTCATAACGTGTTTCATCAACAATAACGGCGCCTTGAACTAGCAAAATGTTCAGGCCGACGGTGATATCGGCCAGATCATCGGCACTTGTCCGAATCGGACTATATCCTTCTGGCAAGAGTTCAAGGTAGGCATCGGTCATTAGAACAGGATCTCCACCACTAAATACATACAGGTCAGTACTTAGTAAAGAGCCATCTTCGTTTGGTTCTCTTTCTGCAGCGAGGATCGTCTTGAATGTGTAGTCTGCTCCCAACTGCAAAACTGAAGCTGCAGCTGTCACAATTTTCGAGTTACTCCCAGGGCTTAATGGTATGTCACCTTGATATTCGTATATAGGCTCTCCGCTAATTGCCAATGACAGACAAGTACCCGATGGTGTTGCAGCTAACAGGTTATCTAAATCAGTAGTCAACTGTTCCGTCTCGAAAGTAGATGTCAGCAGTTCAGGTGTTCGCCGTATTGAAAAAACTGGTGTTGTTAACGAGTTATTGTTTGCGCTCTGGACTTCTACTGATTCAATATCTTCGAAGCCGTATCTGTCGGACCCAACTATGGCCACGATAAGTACAACCAATATAAAGAACGGCATTGTAAGGCGTCGTAACATGCGAAACACGTTTGAAGCATACTTGAGTACCATACTCCCCTACTCGCATTCACTGGTATTTGTATTGTGAGTTCCTGATTCGACTGTACCGTTCCAATGCTTCCAATGCTGCTACTGCGCTCACCGCACTGGTATGACAATGCCAATTATTACCTCGGAGAGCCATTATCGCTGGGTTATTCGGGTCAGCTATACCTAATTCTGATGCAACTAGAACTGGTTTTCCGTGTTCTGCCGATCCTCTAACTAGAGCTGAAACATATTTTTTTTCTTGAGATTCGTGGAATTTGGCTATACGCCGCATTCCTTCATCTAAGTATTCACTTTCAAGATATGAGCGGGCAATATTACCTTGAATACCTATCCCTAAAAATATCAGCGAGTCAACATCTGCATGTGAAAGAACAAGGTCTATGAGTTTAGGAATTGTTTCTCTTGTCTCACCACCAGCTAAGTCTATTGGATTACTCTTACTCCACCTTGGAGGTAAATATTCGTCTATCGAGCGCATGAGATCATCAGGGAGATGAAGAAGATTCAACTCAGAATCTGAAATCGCATCAGCTGTTAGAACCCCCCAACCTCCCGCACTCGTCAATACGAGCGTATTTTTACCGGCGGGCAGCGGTTGCGTTGCAAAAGCCGCTGCCAATTCGAAAGCAATTAATGGATCGCGGGCTAAGAATGCACCGGCTTGCTTAACCATCTCTCGGAATATTCGATCGTCAGTCGCTAGTGAACCAGTGTGACTGGAAGCTGCTTTCGCTCCTTCTGGGCTTGTACCTCCACGTACGACTATGACTGGCTTCATCTTGCTAGCTTCTCGGAGAGATTCATAGAATGCTCTTCCATCTGGGAAACCTTCTAGATAAGAAACAATGACTTCTGTAGCTGAATCTTCAGCAAAATACGAAATGTACTCTGCTGTTCCGAGACATGTTTGGTTCCCGGTCGATACACCTCTTGATATGCCGATATTGTGGATTCGGGCTAAGTTCATAAATGTCGAAAGAACATTCCCCGATTGGCTCGCTATGGCTATGGTTCCCGCTGGAGGGTAAGGAGAAACGATCTGAGAACAGAGTCTCGCAGGTGTTGAAACGAATCCCTGACCATTTGGCCCCGCTATGACAATCCCTAGTTCCTCACTCAATTTCAAGAGGTCGCTTTCGGCTTTTACTCCCTCCGCTCCGCTTTCGCGGTAACCACCTGAAACTATGAATACTGCTTTTATACCGATTTTTGATGCTTCAATCAGTGTTTCCGGTATCGCTAGTGCGGGAACGCATATCATTGCGAAATCTACGACTGACGGGGGTATAGCTCTAAGGTCTTTAACTGTCTGGATACCGAGTATTGATGCCTCATCGATGTTGGTCGCATAAATTGGGCCTGTAAATCCAGAATTAAGGATGTTGTGCAAAGCTACAAAACCAAATTTTCCGGGGTGAGTGGAGGCACCGACAACGACAACTCCTTTGGGGTTAAACAAAGCCTGTATCTCTTTAACTTTATTCATGCGCTATGACCAGCGCATCAACTGCCACGGGGTGACCACCGGGGAATAAGATTGGGTTCACGTCGATTGAAATAATTTTCTTTCTATCAAGCGCACAATTAGAAATCGAAAATAACACTTCAGTAAGTTCTTCAACGTGTATTTCAGGTTCCCCTCGAAAGGCTTTAAATAAAGCTTTGGATGAAAGGTCTTCAAACATTGAACGTATCTCATATCTCGTAGCAGGCAAGAGTCGAAATGTTATATCAGCTATTACCTCAGTGAAGATCCCTCCTAAGCCAAATGCGAGGGTCAGGCCAAAATCTGTATTTCGTGTCACGCCAGCAATGAATTCACGACTGCTTCGAATATGTTCAGACACAAGAAGTGAAACCGGTTTATCGGGCCGGTCGAATAGTTCTTCTGCTGCAGATCTCACAGTAGCTCTGTCAGCTAAATGAAGCCTTACCCCGTCGGATTCAGTCTTATGCATGTAATCAGGTCCGTTGAGTTTTAAAACAACTGGGAAACCTATCGACTCTGCGCATGAGATAGCTTCATCCACGGAGTGGGCGATAACCTCTCGCGATATGTGAACTCCATATTCAGCAAGGAGTTTTTTACTATCATGCTCTGTAAGAGCGTAAGTACCCGACATGTTGGCGCCACCTCATAGCTGCACTCTTACAATAGTCCTAGAAAATAATATTCACTTGAGACGTGTGGGCATTTAGGCCATATTTGTGATTAGATCAAAAGTTAACAGGGGGATTTATGTATATCGTTGCAGCAGTCTTTGTAGATGACATTACGTTGAGAGAAGTAGAAGGTTCGATGTCTCGCATTGACTTGACTGGAATTCAATTTTCTTCTGTCGTTGAAGATAACTTTCCAATGCAGTTTGCTCCACACTTAGCAGTACTTGTTCGTTCGGCACCGACTTCGCCAGGGACTGGGGTACTGGAAGTTTGTTACTATCGCAATGATGAACAGATCGCTCGAAATGTACAGCCGCTCCAAATTGAACCTGGTATGTTTGCATACCGACTAGTAAGGGCGGAAATGGAATTCCTTACACCGGGAACGATTGAAGCACATTGTCGAATCGACCAAAGCGAACCAATAGTCATTCCTTACACGCTTACGGTAAAGCAGTCGTAACGTATGAGATTTACAGATATGCCACGATTGATTCGTCGTTGCAATTAGTGTGGGGCTCAAACTACGGGACTAGGTAAAATTATGGCCGGAACTCAAAAAGACATCGAATCTCTTTGCATAAGCGTAATACGCGGCTTAGCCATGGATGCGCCTCATCAAGCCAAGTCTGGCCATCAGGGAACAGCCATGGCCTTGGCCCCGCTTGCGCATGTACTTTTCACCCGTATTTTAAAATACAGCGCTGAGCACCCAGGTTGGTCTAACCGGGATAGATTCGTCCTGAGCATTGGGCACGCTTCGATTCTTCAATATGCGATGCTATATCTGACCGGATATGGGGTAACGCTTAACGACATCAAAGAATTCCGCCAGTGGGATAGTATGACCCCCGGCCACCCGGAAGTCGGACATACTCCAGGGGTAGAGGTCACCACTGGTCCGCTTGGACAAGGTTTTGCAAATGCAGTTGGCATGGCAATTTCTGAGCGTTGGCTACGAAGCGAATTTGGTGCGCAGAAGATAGATCACAGAATCTATGCACTATGCGGTGATGGCGACCTTTCGGAAGGAGTAAGCCATGAAGCGGCGTCTTTTGCTGGCCAACAACGACTCGGGCGATTGATCTGTGTCTACGATGACAATCATGTCACGATCGATGGCCCAACAGAGCTAGCGCTAAGGGATGATCCAGCGAAGCGATTTGAATCTTACGGCTGGCAAGTAATCGACCTTGGAGAATCGGCTGAGGATCTCGATGCCATTGAGAATGCGTTTAACGAAGCGGCATCCAATGAGACTGCTCCTACACTCATTATCCTCAGAAGCCATATCGGATTCCCATCCCCAACGTTAACGGACGCACCTAGTGCACATGGCTATGCCTTCAAGTCGGAAGAAATCGAAGAAACGAAAGCGGTTATGGGCCTTCCACCTGACCAGTCCTTCTTCGTACCTGACGAAGTTCTCGACCTGTATCGGCAGGCTGGCAGACGGAATAGTTCTTTGGCCGAAAATTATTCTTGGGAACCTGACCAGAGTTACGGAACTTGGTCTCTGCAGGGTGTTGACGACCAGTTCGAAAATCAAATCGGTGAATCAATTGCTACGCGAGTTGCAAGCGGAAGTTGCCTGAATCAAATAGTGCTAGATTTCGCTATGATCGCCGGAGGTGCTGACTTAACTGGGAATACAGGTACAGCCCTCAAAGGCGTAAATCCATTGTCTTTTGAACATCCTGGAGGCAAACAAATCTACTTCGGTGTCCGCGAACATGCTATGGGTGCAATCATGAATGGTGTCGCTTTACACGAAGGAGTTATTCCTGTTGGTGGAACATTCCTTGTCTTTAGTGATTATATGCGCCCATCAATTCGCCTTGCCGCTCTAACTCAAGCAAAAGTTATTTATTCTTTCACACATGACTCAGTCGGCGTAGGTGAGGATGGACCGACACATCAGCCGATTGAGCACATTATGGCCTTACGGTCAATTCCAAACCTACGCGTGATCCGACCAGCAGATGCGAAGGAAACATCTGGCGCATGGAAGGTGGCTCTTCAATCCGACGGGCCTACGGCATTGATCCTTTCTAGACAAGGTCTCCCGATCCTTGCTGAAACCAGTGCGGAAACTGTACAAGCAGGAGCCTACGTGTTACGTGAAGCTAGTAATGCGGTTGCCACACTGATTGCAACTGGTTCTGAAGTCTCTCTTTGTATAAAAGC
>JAKMEQ010000091.1 GCA_022425805.1 Acidimicrobiales bacterium | reverse complement strand
CTTTCTCATGGTTCTGCTTCGGTTTATTTTGTGAGTCACCGTCAGCTGGAACAAGGCTGACTTTTCCATTCGGATCAATATCTTCAACCCGAACTTCGATCTCTTGTCCTAGTTCAAGCACATCTTCTACTTTGTTAATACGCTTGTTCCCGCCAATTTTCGATATATGAAGCAATCCGTCACGCCCTGGAAGAATATTTACGAATGCACCGAAGTTCGTGATATTGACTACTTTTCCGGTATATACCTCTCCCACATCAGCTGTAGGAGGATCAAGAATCAAATTGATCTGACGTTCAGCTTCGTAAACAGCTTCTCGGTCTGTTCCTGCAATGGCGACACTGCCGACAACTCCATCGTCATCAACGATGATCTCTGCCCCAGTTTCCTGCTGGATTGAGTTAATAACTTTTCCTTTAGGTCCAATAACTTCACCTATCTTGTCCATAGGTATCTCGAAGCTAATAATCTTCGGCGCCACGTCACTGACGTCATCTCGAGGTTCAGCGATTGCTTCTTTCATTACCTCAAGAATGGCCAAACGAGCTTCTTTTGCCTGATTAAGGGCGGCGGCGAGAACATCTGCAGGAATCCCATCGATCTTAGTATCCAATTGAAGGGCGGTAATAAAATCCGATGTCCCTGCAACTTTGAAATCCATATCGCCAAAAGCGTCTTCGGCTCCAAGAATATCTGTCAATGTCGTGTATTTACCTTCCGCGTATACGAGTCCCATTGCAATACCCGCTACTGGAGCTTTGATGGGCACACCGGCATCCATTAACGAGAGAGACGAAGAACAGACAGACGCCATAGACGAAGACCCATTCGATGACATTACCTCAGACACAAGCCGAAGAGTGTACGGCCAATCTTCCTCGCTTGGGATCACAGGCAATAAGGCACGTTCTGCTAGTGCTCCATGACCAATTTCGCGACGTTTTGGCCCACGCATAAATCCAGCCTCGCCCGTCGAGAAAGGAGGGAAATTGTAGTGATGCATATATCTTTTTCGAGTCAAAGGATCTATTCCATCGATCATCTGATCCATTCTCTTAGTCCCTAGAGTCGTAATATTAAGGACCTGAGTTTCACCACGCTGGAACAAACCGGAACCATGCGCCGTAGGGATAATCCCAACTGAGCTTGAAAGAGGGCGAAGATCGGTGGGGGTTCTTCCATCTATCCGAAGTCCTTCATCAACGATTCTTTTTCGGACAATACTTTTAGTAAGTGATCGGATTGCTGCACTAATCTGCTTACCTGCGCCTTCGTCTTCACTAAATCTTTCAGAAAGTTCTTCACGGATATTTGATACTACGAGAGCTTCAGCTTCACCTCTCGCTGACTTGTCAGCTATCTTCTGGCTCTCTGCAATTTGGCTTGCCCCAATCTCCTCTACAGCAGAAAAGATTTCTTCACTGTAGTCAACACCGATTTCAACATCCATTGGCTCTTTCTTGCCAACAGATTCGATGAATTCCAACTGAAGGGATATTGAATCTCGGATCGGGCCTTTAGCGAATTCTAACCCTTCTGCAAGAACACCTTCGTCAACTTTGGGGGCACCCTCTTCATAATATTTCCACGATTCAGGGGTTCCACCAGCTTCTACCATCATTACGGCGATGTCACCATCTTCAAGCAACCGACCTGCAACAACCATTTCAAACGTTGAAGATTCTCCTTCTTCGTAGGTTGGGTGAGAAATCCATTCGCCATTCTGGTCATACGCGATTCGGGCACACCCAAGCGGCCCTTGGAAAGGTATACCAGATATACATAATGCTGCCGATGCAGCGTTAATTGCTGGAACATCGTATGGGTTCTCTTGGTCAGCGCCCAGAACTGTCGCTACTACATGTACATCGTTGCGAAAACCCTCTGGGAATAACGGGCGTAAAGGTCTATCAGTCAGACGACATGCCAAAATTGCATTTTCGCTTGATCGACCCTCTCTACGGAAAAATGAACCGGGTATTTTCCCTGCAGCATAACTTCTCTCTTCGAAGTCGACCGTGAGGGGAAAAAAATCAGTTCCAGGGCGAACATTCTTATTTGATGTTGCAGTAACAAGAACTTTGGTATTTCCTATTGAGACTACAACCGATCCATTTGCGAGACTAGCAAGAACGCCGGTCTCCAATGTTAATACTTTATCTTCGGCGCCTACAGCACCAGACACTAAAATGGCTTCAGCCATTTGAACTCCTTTTCAAGGCACACGCCTTAATCTTTGGCCCCCAGACGATCCGGTTGCCACCAGCTACAGAGTCCAGCTTTCCAGTTGAAGCGGTCCGAATCTCATGTAAGTCTCGGGCAACTTCAACTGGCAGCTGATCTATCGTAGCGTGAATGTTTTTAATTTTATATCTTTATATCTCTATCTTATATTTTTGCTAATTAGCTTTCGCCAATTTCAGCTTATCTCGTTTCTAAGGGATCCGACGTCCATCCCTAGATACTTTGGATCGGGTTTATCGGCGGAGGCCGAGTTTAGAAATTATTTCTCGGTAACGCTCAACATCATTTTTCTTGACATAGTCAAGCATCCGACGACGCCTTCCAACCAACATCAGTAAGCCTCTTCGGCTATGGTGATCTTTCTTATGAACCTCTAGATGCTCTATTAAATGATTAATTCGATCCGTCATTAAGGCAATTTGAACTTCTGGAGAACCAGTGTCTGAATCATGAAGCCGGTGATTCTCGATTGTGTTATTTTTTGGTGGAAGATTTGCAGCCATTATGTTTATATATTTCCTTTGGGTGTCTGACCCAGCTCTCTAGTCGATTTCCGAACAAGAGAGCCTCTCTTAGTAAAATGTCATCTTTGATGAACGTTGGAAGGCTACCAGCGAAGTATGCAAACAACACCCGAGACTTCTTTTCAGCATTACTGATGGCCTGCCAGCAAGGACTGTGCATCTGCTATATCTACTTCTAATTGGTTACGTAAGGCATCCAGGTTTTCAAACTTTATTTCATTTCTGAGGAAGTCGACAAACTCAACTCGGGCTCTCTCCCCATAAAGGTTTCCCTCATACCCTATTAGATGCACCTCTAGCACGGACTCTTCATCGTTTTCGTGAAATGTTGGACGGCGTCCAATGTTCGCTGCAGCCATATGGCGATAACCATCATCTCGCATATACCAACATGCATAGACTCCGTCATTTGGAAGGAGCATTTCTTTAGAGATAGCGATATTCGCTGTCGGGAATCCAATTGTTTGACCTCTCTGGGCTCCTTTTACCACGGTTCCTTCTACCTCGAAAAAACGCCCCAACATGTTTGTTGCCGAAAGAATATCCCCCGTAGTCAAATGATTTCGAATAGCCGTTGAGGAAATAGTCGTACCTGTTTCTTCGACCAACTTCATTCCTATTACCTCCACTCCGGTCTTAGCACCTTCCACCTTTAATAGGTCGAGATTTCCCTCTCTATTGTGTCCGAACTGAAAGTCCTCTCCGACAATAATAGTTTTTGCCTTTACTCCATCGACAAATACGGAAGAATAGAAACTAGAAGCAGATGTCATCGATCGCTCTTTAGTGAATCGGACTAAATACACGAAATCAATTTCTTGGGATTCGAATAGTTCCATTTTCTTCTCAAGAGAAGTTAATAATTTTGGGGCATTCTCTGGGCTGGTAACTCGAGCCGGATGCTGGTCGAAAGTAACAACTGCAGTAGCAAGGCCTTGGTGCCCCGCATACTCCCGGAGCTCATTTAAGAGTCGACAATGCCCACGGTGGACCCCATCATATACACCTATGGTTACTGCAGTCCCAACGACGTTGCTAGGGATTCGTGACCCATCTTCTATCAGATCTATTGCCATTATGAAACAGTACCGAGCGTCTGAACGCCTTCCTATCTATACGAAAAGAAATCCAAGTTCTTATTAATCAGAAGGTATCACGACATCTGGCTTTATCGTACTTCCCCTGTGGGGTTTGTATACAGCCAGCAATTCCTCTTGCTGGTCAATGAACGCCCATGGGCCTGCCGAATCCCCCAAGGCGAAGTGGTCTTTATCAAATACTTTTCCCACGTTTACTAAAGCGGCATCTTTGGGATTAACCAAAACTCGTGGATAATCCCGTAGCCCTTCTGACAAACCAATAATTTTTATTCCCTCAATTGGGTCTGCTTCAGATTCTGTAAATGACCCGATTGCATTTCTCCTCAAGGTGCCGACATGGGCAACTGTTCCAGCAGAGCGTGCAATATCAGATACGAGTGAACGGACATAGGTACCCGAGCCACAAGCGACGCTTAATTCATACACATGTTCTTCGGGTGTTAATTCGATGGCGAGATCAAATATGTGGATTTTCCGTGGTTCACGTTCGATGCTTTTCCCTTCCCTCGCTAACTCATATAATCGTTTACCGTCGATTTTCACAGCTGAGACCATCGGAGGAATCTGAAGTATTTCTCCTGTGTATTCAGAAGCAGCGCTCTTTAGAGCTTCAAGCGTTATTCCAGTAGGGTCTTGCGTAAAGGTAACTTGGCCTTCAGCATCTAATGTAGAAGTTTCTTTTCCGAGCACCATTGTCGCTGTGTAGCGTTTGGGTAGGTCTGTTATGAATTTAAGAAGCCTCGTCGCCTTCCCGACCCCAAGGATCAATACGCCTGTAGCAGGTGGGTCAAGAGTACCGGAGTGACCTACTTTTCGTGTGTCCAAAATTTTTCGCGTTCGGGCAACGACATCATGACTTGTCCAACCCGGGTCTTTATCAACAATCACAAATCCATTTTTTTGTGACTTTGCATTACTCGCCATCAGTCTCCGTGAGATCTAAATTTGAAAGAATTTCTTCGATCCGGCTTCCTTCTTCAATAGATGGGTCCATCATGAAGACTAGATCAGGTACTCGTCGGAGACGTGCTGAGCTAGCAACTGCCTTTTTGAACCGTCCTTTGTATTCGGTAATGGCCTTGATCAAACTCTCGTCACCGGCTTCGAGGGCAGACAAATATACTCGGGCTTTCGTCAGTTCATTATCGACTTCTATTGACACGATACTTACCCATTCGAGCCGATTATCATCTATTCGTTCAAGTTCTTCGGCGATTACTTCCCGTAGTAGCTCATTTAACCTTGCGCTCCTTTGGTACTCACGGGTTCTACTAGGTCGTCGTTTAGGCATATTAGATAACCTTACCAGAGGCTGATTTTTTCAGATTTTTCAATCTTACGATGGTGTAATCTCACGCTCATCATAGGTCTCAATAATATCTCCGTCTTTGAGGTCCTGAAAGTCAGATAAACCGATCCCGCACTCATAGCCTGAAGATACTTCTTGTACGTCTTCTTTAAACCTCCTCAGGGATTGAATATCACCTTTCCAGATAATTGTTCCGTCTCGTAAGAAGCGTACTTTTGATCCTCTGGATATTTTCCCTTCGAGTACATAACAGCCAGCGATAGCGCCAACACGCGGGATCTTATATATTTCGCGAACTTCAGCGTCGCCAGTGACAATTTCTTCGAATTCAGGCACCAGCATGCCAACCATCGCTGATTCGATATCTTCTAAGAGCTTGTAAATAATCTCATAATTCCGTATCTCAACGTTTTCATGATCGGCCATTTCACGGGCTTTACGGTCTGGTCGAACGTTGAACCCAAGAACAGTTGCGTTTGAAGTCGCAGCTAATTGAATATCATTTTCTGTGATTGCCCCTACACCTGAATGGATAAAGGCTACATTCACTTCTTCCCGTTCAAGCTTTTTGAGGCTTTCAATCACGGCTTCCAAGGAGCCGTTTACATCCGCTTTAAGAATCAGATTAAGAGTAGCTTTTTCCCCAGCGCTAATTTGGCTGAAGAGGTCTTCTAAACGACCTCCACTAATACTTCCGGAATCACGGCCGATAGAACCTACTCTTTGGAAATGCTCTCTCGTACCAGCTACGTCTCGTGCAGTTCGTTCATCTGGTGCAACGACGAAATCGTCGCCGGCAGAAGCAACACTTGAAAGGCCAAGAACTTGCACAGGGAACGATGGTCCTGCCGAGTCTACTTGCTCTCCCGAGTCAGAGACTAGAGCCCTTACTCGTCCCCAAGAAGAACCAGCAACTAGTGGTTCGCCAACACTCAAGGTACCGCGTTGCACAAGAACTGTCGCCACAGGGCCCCTTCCGGTATCAAGGTGAGACTCGAGTACCACTCCTTGGCCACGCCCTTCATTAGGAGAGCGCAGGTCTTCGACCTCGGCCATCAGTAAAATATTTTCAAGCAATTCTTCTATCCCCGTATTCTCTAAAGCAGAGACCTCGACGACGATAGTGTCTCCACCCCATGATTCGGGAACTAGACCTCGCTCAGCTAGCTCAGCTAATACTCTTTGCGGATCTGCACTTTCTAAATCAATTTTGTTTACTGCTACAATAATTGGGACTTCTGCTGCCTTTGCATGGTTGATAGCTTCAACCGTCTGTGGCATCACTCCGTCATCTGCTGCAACTACGAGAATAACGATGTCGGTAACGTTTGCTCCACGGGCGCGCATAGAAGTAAATGCCGCATGCCCAGGTGTATCTAAGAAAGTCAGAATGTGGTCTTCTCGTTGGACTTGGTATGCACCAATATGTTGAGTGATACCTCCAGCTTCTCCGGCAGTTACATCTGCATTTCTAATTTGGTCTAGAAGTTTTGTTTTCCCGTGATCTACATGCCCCATTACAGTTACAACTGGTGGGCGTGCTGGCCAATCCTCAGAGATTTCAACATCTTGTTCGACTTCAAGTCTTTTCAAGAGTTCCATTTCATGCTCTTCACCGGGGTCCACCAAACGAACTTCTGCACCAATTTCTGCTGCGAAGACTTCGATCATTTCATCAGATAGTGATTGCGTAGCTGTTACCATCTCCCCTTGTTCCATTAAGTAACGAACTACATCTGCTGTTGTCCTATTTAGTTTCGGTGCTATATCGATTGAAGAAGAAGCCCTTTCGATAACTACTTCACCCTCTGGGACTGGCGTGTCTTCTGGCGTATACGCCGGTGCATCCATAGGCTGAAGCTCTTCTTGGCGGCGACGGCGTCTGCTCTTTTTCTTTCGTTGTGGCCGTTGCGGACCACCGGGTCGTCCACTTGAACGTCCAGCTCCAGGCTTTCCCGCACCGGGCCCAGCTGATCCTGGGGGTGAGAACCCTGTGCCTCTTGAAGTCTTTCCTGCGGTATCGCTCGATGGCTTCCTACCTGACGGTCTTCCTTCAGTGGTTTGCGTCGTACGGCTATTAGGTCGTGTCCTATAACTCTGCGGGTTCCTTTCGGGTCTTACATTGCCCCTTCCTCCTTTTCCTGGAGGAGGAGGGATAGGTTTACCAGAAGCTGACCGAGGAGAAGGAGGGGGTGGAATACGTTTCCCCGATGGGGAAACCGGAGCCTGATTTGCTGTTGCTTCCCCAACTTCTTCTGGAGACGCTTTCTGTACCGGTGGCTTTTTTTCTGCCTCTTTCACTGGCTGGGGAGCAGAGTCTTTTTCAGTTTTTTCTACTTCGACTGTTGGTTTATTAGGGCTGGGTTTTTTTGAAGTTACGATTTGTGCGCTTGGATTTACATTATGTTCTGGTTTTTTTTCTACAGGTTCAGGTTTCTTCTGGGGTGGTTTCTTAGAACTCACGGCATTTTTCGATTGAACCATCTTCTCTACAACAGGTTTTTGGGCTGTTGTAGCTTCTAATTTTTCTGTCACGGGTTCAGGAGCGGTTTCTTTGCCTTCTAAGAGCCCTTCCGATTCTGCTTTTTTTCGGACGCGATCGGCTTGGGATACTACAAGACTCGAGGAATGACTACTTGCTTCTATACCTAAAGATTCGCAGAGCGCGATGACTTGTTTATTGGTGATATCTAACTCTCGAGCTAGATCGTATACTCGTACTTTTGCTGGCAAGGTACTTTTTCTGCCTCTTCTGTCTGGAAACCGCTGGTTTGCCCATGGCTTCTTTTTCTAAACTATCTAACGAATTTAGCTTTACAACTACTCTATTTTTTGATTTCCACCCTCCACGTCAGCAGAATCTTCATCCACATCAGCAGAATCTTTCGCATCAGTAGAATCTTCATCATCCGGTACAGCAGCCCAATCTTCAGCTGATAGTGCCGGACCTCCTTCGGCTGGTTGCCAAACTTGTTCTCCGCTTTCTGGGTCAAGGACCCACTCGCCTTCGGCCCAATCCACATCACGGTAGGCGTCTTCCTCTTGCAATTGGGTTTCAGACTTTATATCGATTCTCCATCCGGTTAGGCGAGCAGACAATCGAGCGTTCTGGCCATCTTTACCAATAGCCAATGAAAGTTGATAGTCCGGAACTATCACTTCAGCTGTTCCAGTATCAAAATCTGTCCGGACCTCCTTAACCTTTGCAGGTGATAAAGCTTTGGATACAAATTCTTCTGGCTCTTCAGAGAATGGAACGATATCGATCTTTTCACCTCTGAGCTCATTAACGATCATCCGGACCCTAGCTCCACTGGCTCCAACACATGCTCCGACAGGGTCTACATTAGGATCATTTGACCACACAGCAATTTTTGTGCGATGCCCAGGCTCTCTTGCACATGACCTGATCTCAACGATCCCATCAGCTATTTCCGGAATCTCTAATTCGAATAAACGCTTTATTAGGCCCGGGTGTGTCCTGCTAACGACAATTTGGGGGCCTTTAGCGGTCTTTCGCACTTCGACAATATATGCCTTAATTCTGGTATTGTTATCCGGTCTTTCATTTGGGACCTGCTCTGCCCTAGGCAATAGAGCTTCCACACGGCCGAGGTCAAGTAGGGTGTACCTGCTATCACTCTGTTGGATAATACCTGTGACGATATCTCCTTCTCGTCCTGCATATTCTTCGTATTTCTGTTCTCTTTCCTCTTCTCGAATCCTCTGCGTTAAGACTTGTTTTGTTGTTACAGCGGCTATTCTTCCGAAATTGTCAGGAGTAACATCAAATTCTTCACCGACAGGCTCCAAGTCTTCATCCAGATCTTGCGCCATAACCCGATATTCCATCGTTTCAGGGTTTATTGTCACCCATGCATACTCATGGGCATTAGGCATTTTTTTATATGCTGACTCAAGAGCATCCGCTAGAACAGCGAAAAGTTTCTCGACAGATATTCCCTTGTCCACTGCTAAAGCTTGGATTGCCTCCAACATCTCTGCGTTCATAAAACTCAACTCCCTTTAAGTACCGACTCTGAATCGTATACATGTTCCTGAGAAACACCTTTCCCAGGTTTTGGATTTCGCTCCCATTGGAAGATTGTTGTTGCTTTCGAAATATCACTGAGAGATATTTCAGACTTTACCCCTGATTCGGCGATGAGAACTATTGAATCCTGCATGACTGAATCAAGACGGCCTTTAAGTCTCCGTTCTCCTTCAACATGTGGCATTAGTTTTATACCGACTATCTCACCCTTTGCTCCATGGAAATGGCCCTCCGTTCTAAGCTTTCGCTCTAAACCAGGACTAGATACTTCAAGGGTGTATTTACTTAAGATGGGGTCATCTTCATCAAGCGCATTTAATATTTGGCGGTTGATACTTGCCAGTTCATCAAGAACTACTCCCCCCTCTGCATCTAGTGTTATTTTGATATTTCCACCGTTCTTTTCTACGTCGTATAGAGAATACTTTGACCCAGAAAGAAGCGACTCAACGAGATCTGTCATCTGACCGGCAATATTCATTTCTTCCTCCTAACAACTATAGAACTTAAAACTCCACCCCAGATCTAAGAAAGGCGTGGGCGGAACCCACGCCTCTTTCCTAAGGGATTGAAGACGAGTGTTAGTATACCCGAGTTTGCCGCCCCTCATATGTTCCAAGATCGTTCATCCAGTTTGTATTAATGGAGCAGACTGGTAAGTGCCATCATTATCAGGATTTTTTACTATATTTTCCTAATGAGATCTACTCGTTTTTGACCCTGATTAACATCTTCACCTTGCTCGAGAAGAAGTTTTTTACGATCAATCTCAGCTTCTTTTTTTGCTTTTACAAGATCAACACGAGCAAGAGCTGCCTCAACCCCATTCTCGACGATATATTCTGCCCAATCAACAAGGGCTTCTACCATTTCATCTTCCTTAACGACTGCGACATTCTGACCATGAACGAAAAGGTGTCCGCGCTTATTGCCCGCTGCTACCCCTAGGTCTGCCCCCCTCGCCTCACCCGGACCGTTGACAACACATCCCATAATCGCGATTTGGAGAGGAATTTTTTTTGTTGCAAAGGTTCGCTGGGCTTCTTCAGCTATTGCAAAAACATCTATCTCTGCTCTACCGCAGCTTGGGCATGCGATAAGGTCAACATTCTGTCGTTCTCTTAAGCCCAGAGATTCCAGCAATTGACGGCCTGCACGTGCCTCTTCAACTGGGTCAGCCGTCAAAGAATATCGAATAGTGTCTCCGATTCCTTCCATCAATAAGGTTGCTATACCAGCAGTCGACTTGATCAAACCGCCTGGTGGTGGACCGGCTTCGGTCACTCCAAGGTGCAAGGGATGATCTGTCACTTTACTAAGCTCACGATATGCCTCAACCATCAGGGGGACGCTAGAAGCTTTGACAGAAATTTTTACCATATCAAAACCGACTTCCTCAAAATAACTCAACTCGTTTAATGCTGACTCAACCAAGGCTGCGGGTGTGACAGTATCCCCATATTTAGCGTAAAGATCGGGGTGGAGTGACCCGCCATTTACCCCAATGCGGATAGGGACCCCTTTTTCTCCTGCTTCCATTGCTATGGCTTTGATATGGTCGATCTTTCTAATATTCCCGGGGTTCAACCGAAGACAGTCGACACCTGATGCTATTGCGGCCAGAGCCATCTTGTATTGATTATGAACGTCGGCGATGATGGGAATTGGAGAGCGTGGAACTATATGAGCCAACCCTTCTGCAGCAGCTAAATCGTTACAAGTACAACGGACAATATCTGCCCCTGCACCTGCTAGATCGTAAATCTGTTGCAGAGTTCCTTCGACGTCAGAAGTTTTCGTTGTTGTCATCGACTGAACTGTGACAGGAGCTCCACCACCTACCGGGATGGGCCCTACCATTATCTGTCGAGTTGGACGACGTTCAGAAATTGAAGTGATTTGCATAGTTCTTAGTTAATCTTATTGATTCACAGCGCAATTGGGTCTGTTAAATCAAGATATACCGCTGCTAGCCCGACTGCTATAAGGACTAGAACGACAACATAAGTTAAGGGGAGTAGCTTAGAAACGTCGGCGTGATACCGCTGTTTTCTCCATCCACGTATTCCTTCATATAGGGCTACAGCAATGTGGCCCCCATCGAGTGGAAGAAGCGGAATGAGATTGAAGAACCCGATGAAAACATTAATCGTCACAAGAAATATAAACAACCCAGCCCAACCGGAGTTGGTCAACTCGGCACCTATGCGGGTTGCTCCAACAACTGAAACCACACGACCTTCTTGTTGACTACCTATTCCTCCAGAATCATCAGTCTGTGTGGAGCTCACATCTTCTGCATTGAACACATTAGTAAAAAAGTTTTTTAAGCCGGAAGGGCTGAAGAAATCTGTGAGCCCAGAAATGGTTTCTTTGGTTAAGGTCCCGAACTCTTTACCCGCTTCGGGGATAGCTTCCAAGGGGCCTGCTCTAATGTTACCGAAAGCACTTCGTGCGATTCCTAGAAAGCCCTTTTCGTTTGCAATATCTGGATTGGTCCCTATACGTCCGGATAATAGGAGCGTCTCTCCTTTACGTATCAACTCGACAGTAACCCTCTCCTCTGGCGAGGCTTCCACTACTGCAACTAGGTCATTCCAAGAGTCAACATTGGATCCCCCGATAGCAACTATTTGATCTCCTCGTTCTATGCCCATTTGCTCAGCTGGACCATTTGGAAGGATGTCACGAACATCCCATGCAGCCTCATCTACTCTTACCCCATTCCCGATGAGGAGGAAATACAAGAGCACTATGGCTATTAGAAAATGCACCATAGAGCCTGCACTTGCCAACAGAAGACGTTGATGAAGCTTACCTTGTCGATATGTTCGGTTTTCATCACCGGCCTCTACTGGGTCGAGGTTATTCATGCCGATAACCCGCACATAGGCACCTGCGGGTATGGCCTTCACCCCATACTCTGTTTCACCACGCTGGAATGACCACAACTTTGGGCCAAAACCGATAAAGAATTCTGTTACTTTCATTCCTGCTTTTTTTGCAGCAAGGTAATGTCCGAGTTCATGGAGAAAAAGAATAGCCACTAAGGATAGAACTACGAGAATTGTAGAGAGTCCAGCTTTGAAGCCAAGTAAAGCTAAGAGGGCCATGATCAGTAAAGTACCAAAACGCCCTTTATCTTCAGGTTCTGCGTCTGCACGCGTGGTAGTTGAAGTTGCCGATAATTTTTCCGGAGGGTATTTCCCCTTATCCACGATTCAAGACCTTACTCACGTTCTCTCTAGCAATCGCTCTCGAGTTCGCATCGGCTTCGTAGATAGCCTCCTCTGATTCAGCTGGAAGGTCATCATATGACTCCAGAGTTTGCTCAATAACTTCAGAAATTCCGCTCCACGGAATTATGTCATCAAGAAAAGCTTGCACGGCGACTTCGTTTGCGGCGTTCAACCAAGCAGGAGCTGTCTCACCTGTCCGCCCAGCGTTATAGGCAAGCTGCAAACAGGGAAATTTTTCAAAGTCAGGAGTGTCAAAATTAAGTTCTGATATGGAACTCCAATCAATCTGTCCACGAAGGTTTCTTGATCTATCGGGATAATGTAAAGCGTAGGAAATCGGCAGTCTCATATCAGGCATCGAAAGTTGTGCCAATACTGATCCGTCAGTGAATTCCACCATTGAATGAACGATCGACTGTGGATGAATCACGACCTCAATGCTCTCATACGGTACTCCGAATAGTTCGTGCGCTTCTATCACTTCAAGTCCTTTGTTCATCAGAGTGGACGAATCAACAGTAATCTTCGGACCCATATTCCACGTAGGGTGATTCAAAGCTGCTTCTTTGGTGATCTCTGACAGTTGTTCTTTAGGCCATTCCCGAAAGGGACCTCCACTGGCTGTTACAAGAAGTTTGTGGATGTCACCATAGTTTCCTTCCGCCCCTCGTAAACATTGATGAAGTGCACAATGTTCGCTATCGACAGGTATCAATTCACTGCCTGATGTCTCTCTGGCTTTTTGGACGACTGGCCCAGCCGCTATCAAAGATTCTTTATTCGCTAATGCGAGCCTGCGACCGGACTGCAGCGAAGCCATCGTGACAGGAAGGCCAGCGAATCCAACTACTGCATTGACAACGAGATCAGTAATGCATGCTGCCTCCCTTAATGCTTCAACTCCAGAAGTTACTTCTACCCCCTGTGTGGCTTGACGCACTTCTTCTGCTGCGGTTGTTGAAGCCATCACGACGAGTGAAGGCCTGAACTCGCTGACTTGTTCAATAATTTGTGAAGTTGAGTTTCCAGCGGCTAAGACTTCAACTTTAAAAAGTTCGCCCTCAGACCTAACAACGTCAAGCGTTTGTTGGCCTATAGATCCTGTCGAACCTAGTACAGCTATCGAAGTCATGTGTTATATCTCTGTGTCACATTCAAAGCATATGTGCTTCCGGAGATTTTTAAGATGCAGACTACTAATTTAAGCCAATATCCGGACCATGAAGTAGACCGTTGGCAAAACAAACAGCAGTGCATCACATCTATCTAGAATACCTCCATGGCCTGGAAGGCTTGTCCCCATATCTTTAATCCGGAGATCTCGCTTGATTAAGGATTCAGCTAAATCACCAATAGGTGCGATAAAGGCCACGACTATTCCGATAATCAACGCATCAGAGAATCCGAATGGGTCACCATCGAATGGACCCACATCAAATAAAGAAATGAGTACTGAAACGCCAACTGTCGATATTGCACCACCTAGAAGCCCCTCTAATGTTTTATTCGGACTTATATCGGTCAAAGGAGAACGCCCCAGAGCACGGCCTATGAAATACCCCCCGATGTCATAACCGGCCCCCAGAAGAATAGCCGCAAATAACAGGCCTCGACCTTCTGGCGAATCAAGAAGTAAGACTCCAAACGAACCCAACACCCCGATATAGACAATGCCTAAGATAACAACGGCCAAATTTGGAACAGGTCTAGAGCCGCCGACTCCAAGAAGATACCACAAGATTCCTGCGAGAATAGACAAGAAAAGGACTAGGCCTATCGCTCCTTCGCCTCTCCAGTAGACCGACAATGGCATCGCCACCACTCCAAGAATCCCTAATAGAGTTGCTGGTTGATAGCCTACTTTTCTAAGGCTTCCAAAGAATTCTGACGCTGCTAATAACAAGACTAGGGTTATGAGTACCAAGGAAAGAAGCTTGCTGATCGCTAAGCAGAGAATAGCAACACCAGATAATACAATCGCTGTCCCGATTCGAGCAAGAAGGTCGTTAGGAGTTCCAGACCCTCGGCGCGATTTTTTTCCTTCTGAGATAATCGAATCTGTTACTTCTGGCAAAGTTTTATTTTGTTCGTATGAGAAGAAGTCTTCCGAAGATGGATCTCCTCCAATTGTGAGATCCACTCTTTTGGGGGTCACTTGTGTTGAAGAAGTTGCGGCTGGGTCCGTTCCCCCTTGCGGATCATCAGCCCAATTAGGGCCTGAACTCAAAGAAGTCCATGTATCAAGCCCATCAGATGATTCGCTCGACACTCGAGGAACTTGACCAGTTCCTTCCTCTGTCCAATGAGGCAAGGCATGGCCGTCCTCTCCGGGGTCTGACAACTCTTTGTCACTCTCGTCAGATGTGTTCATCAGTTCCTCCAAGTCATTTCTTCAAACTTCTAAAAGTTCTTCTTCTTTTTGTTCTAATGCTTCGTTGATCTCATTTTCATGTTTCTTGGTTGCTTGATCAACATTTTCCGATGCTCTTTTCACCTGGTCAGAAGATGCGTCACCATCTTTTTCAAGTGCATCTAAGTCTTGCCTCGACGATCTTCGAACATTCCGGATCGTTACTCGCCCTTCTTCAGCCAGAGACTTCACTACTTTCACCAACTGCTTTCGGCGTTCCTCAGTAAGTGGAGGAAATACGAGACGGATGACAATGCCATCATTGGCAGGGCTTATACCAAGGTCGGCTAGCTGGATTGCCCTTTCGATTGCTTCAACTGCCCCTTTATCGAAAGGGGAGATAACAAGTTGTTGTGCTTCTGGCACCGAAAAGCTGGCTAGCTGCTGCAATGGTACTTCGTTGCCGTAGTATTCCACTGGAAGTTTTTCGACGATGGCAGGGCTCGGCCTACCTGTTCGAATTGTGGAGAACTCTTGTCGGGTTCGTGCAACTGCTTTCGCCATCTTCTCGCTTGTCTCTATCAATACTAAATCGATCAGCTCGTCGCTCATCGCTTCCTTCCCTAGTTAACAACAGTACCCACTGGTTCACCAGCAAGTATGGATCCAACATTTCCGTCGCCCATTAAGTCAAATACTACTATTGGCATTTTGTTGTCCATGCATAGCGATATTGCTGTTGAGTCCATGACTTTCAAACCCTTCTGAAGGACATCAATGTAACTGAGATCTCGGAGGAGTTCAGCATTAGGATTGGTTCGAGGGTCATCATCATAAATGCCCTCTATTCCTGAGTGGGTGCCCTTGAGTAGCGCTCCCGCTTCTATCTCCACTGCTCGAAGTGCAGCGGTTGTATCGGTAGTAAAAAATGGATTGCCTGTACCCGCTGCGAAGATTACGACTCGCCCTTTTTCCAAGTGACGTACCGCACGACGGCGTATGTATGGTTCTGCCACTTGGCTCATATGGATTGCCGTTTGGACTCGAGTGGGTTGCCCTAGGTGCTCGAGGGTATCTTGGAGCGCTAACCCATTAATGACAGTTGCCAACATCCCCATGTAGTCAGCTTGGGCTCGGTCCATACCCGCTCCGGACCCTGTCATCCCTCGCCAGATGTTTCCTCCACCAACAACAATTGCAAGTTCAACGTCATACTCGGAGCGAACCTTAACTACTTGACGCGCTATTTCCTGAACCACCTGACCATCAATCCCATAGCCACCTTCGCCAGCAAAGGCTTCTCCGGATACTTTGAGAACGACTCGCTTCCAGCGACCGTTTAACAAGTCTTCATTCTTTTCTACCACTGTGTCTTTCTCGTCTTGTGAGAGTTACCTAATCGATTACTACCATGGGTAAGCATAATTTGCATCGAGGTAAGAGTAGATGATTGACCGCTATTCTCCAATATATGCTTGGACGAACTCTGTAATAGAACCTTGGCCGATACGTTGAGCGACGGTCTCTTTCTCTCCAAATAGTCCTTGGTTAAGTAGAACACGTTCACCAAGCCACTTTGATACTCGGCCTTCAACTATTTTTTCCCAAGCTGCTTCCGGTTTACCTTCAGCTTTTGTTACTCCCAAAGCGCTTTCACGTTCTCTTTCAATCTCTTCTACAGGAACTTCTTCTTTGGTAAGAGCAGTTGGCTTAGCAAAAGCAATATGAAGTGCGATCTCATGTAAGTCTTCTTCAGAAATGCCCTCACCAACTACGACCACACCATTTATGCCTCTGCCATCTTGGTCCGTGTGTAAATAGGCATCCATGATTGCATTTTCTGGAGCTTGGATCCGACGGACTAATCCGAGTTGAATATTTTCTTTCTTAGCAATTCTCAAATCATCAATTGCGTCATTTCTTTGTGAAATTGCCTCTTCCCCACTTACTAGAACAAGATCGGCTAGTTCTTGGGTCAAGGCTAAAAAATCCTCAGCTTTAGCTGAAAAATCCGTTTCTGATTCAAGTTCAACAATCGCCGCTACATTCCCTTTTCTCGCAACAGCGATAGCCCCATCAGAACTTTCTCGGTCGCTTCGACTATCAGCTTTCGCAAGGCCTTTCTCACGCAAAGCTTGAAGGGCAGCATCAAAGTCTCCAGAAGTTTCACCTAAAGCTTTCTTTGCATCCATCATCCCAGCACCAGAGGCTTGACGAAGTTTCTGAACGTCTTTTGCTGTGAAGTCTGCCATGGTTCTATTCCTTAATGATTTCTTGGTCTTCCTCAGGGGATGCATCACCTAGAGGGTTTGCAGCTATTTCTTCTGCGATTTTTTTTTCTTTCTCGCGAAAGGCTTCAGCTGCTGCTTTCTTTGCTTGCTCTTGTTCCTTGGCTATAGCTTGTTCATCTTCTGGAGTTCGCTCAACTTTCTCCTCTGCAGAAACAGAACTACCTTCAAGTCGTTTTGATGCTATGAGTTGACCTTCTTCAACTGCTTCACAGATAACTCGGCACATCAGTTCGCTTGAACGAATTGCATCATCATTTCCGGGGATCACATAATCAATAACTTCTGGGTCACAGTTTGTGTCAACCACTGCTATGACAGGTATCCCAAGTTTATTAGCTTCTGTTACGGCAATATGTTCTTTTTTAGTGTCAAGCACAAATACTATTTGTGGTCGGCTACGCATAGTCCTGATTCCGCTCAGGTTACGTTCTAACTTTGCGAGTTCTCGAGATAGCATCAGTGCTTCTTTCTTTGGCATCTTCTCGAATTCTCCGGCTTCGCGCATGCGTTGATACTCTTTCATTTTCGCAACGCGCTTTGCCATAGTTTCAAAGTTTGTCAGCATCCCACCAAGCCATCGTTGGTTGACATAGGGCTGACCGCAGCGTTCAGCAAATTGTTCGACAGAGTCTCGGGTTTGTTTTTTTGTTCCTACGAAAAGGACTAGCGCGCCGCTTGCGACGATATCTCGAACGCAAATATACGCCTTGGTAAGGCTTTCAAGGGTCTGGTTCAGGTCGTGGAGGTGAATTCCATTTCGCTCTCCATAGATGAACCGTTGCATTTTAGGGTTCCAACGTCTCGTCTGATGACCGAAATGGACTCCTGCTTCAAGAAGTTGACTCATTGTGACAACTGGTGACATTTAATTCTCCTTCCACGGTTATACGAACCCTGAAACCGGCGTTCGGAAACGACCGTGGATGGTTTCAGGTGGATTTTTGATCTGTCTTTCAGAACAGAGATGAAGTGTACCAGTAGAAATGCATCTCCCCATCGGATGAGATCTGTTGCTAGGCCCTTAAGCTCTGGGGTGAGTTTCTTTGTGGACCTTCCTCAGGCGCTCTTTACTCACATGGGTATAAATCTGTGTTGAACCAAGGTCTGCATGGCCTAGTAATTCTTGGACTTCCCGAAGGTCAGCACCACCATCGAGGAGATGCGTTGCAAAAGTGTGCCTGAGCGCATGCGGGTTCGTAGGAGATGGAGCCCGGCGGTCAATTAGCCGCCTTACGTCTCTTGGAGTGATGGGTTTACCGCGCAAATTAACAAATACTACTTCATCGGTTTCTGAACCTTTTCTCAATTCGACTCTCCCTTCTGATAACCATGCCTTAATTGCTTTTATGGACTTTTGAGACATAGGAACTAGACGTTCTTTGTTGCCTTTACCAAGAACTCGAACCAGGCTTCTATCAAAATCAAATGCGGCTAATTCGAGTGAACACAATTCACTCACTCGCAGCCCACTACCGTAGAGCAGCTCTAGAACAGCATCGTCTCGAAGACGGCGTGGGCCAGTATCCCCTGAGAGCGAAGCCCGTGGTTTGTCGAGCATGATGCCAAGTTCTTGTTTTTTCAAAACACGTGGGAGCCTTCCATCTCCTAAAGGTGTTTGGATCGAAATTGTTGGATCTGAGGAGATAAGGCCTGTACGTTCCGCCCAGTGAAAGTACCTCCGTAAGGCAGATGCCTTTCTGGCTATAGTTCGGCGTGCGTAGTTGCTCTCTTGTAACCAAGCTAGGTAATAGCGGAGGTGCTTACGTGTTATTTGCGTAGGGTGTCGAAGGTTCTCTGTTTCTCCCCAACGTATGAAGGCAGATATATCGCGTTTATAGACTGCCGTTGTCGCATCCGTGACCGAGACAAGCGACAAGAGGAACGAATTAATTTCCCAAGCCATATTAATAAGAGTACTTTTTTTAGCGCTATTGGTGTGTCACAGAAAATGATCTTTTCTATTTCAATCTAGTTCTGCGTTATTCTTGGTTCAGGACTTCTCGAATGTATCTAGATACGGCTTCTATTTCTTCAGTGCTAAGAGTTGTCGAGAATGCAGGCATATTTTGCCCTTTCCCATTAGAAATGATTCCAATTTGGTTACTTACTTCAGGATAAAGCTTGAATATTACACCGTCATTAAGCTTTCTTCCTCTCCCCCCTTGCCCTGAGCTTCCGTGACAGTTAGAACAGTGTTGTGCCCAAACTTCCTTACCGGCGGCGAGTGTTGGGTCGATCTCCCCGTTCGGCCCCAACGGTATTTCCGGTGCAGAAGTAGTTCCACAACCGAGGAGAAGAGTGAGCGAAGAACCTACCCAGATTAAATGGAGAACAGTTCTTAAAAATGCTCTTTGTCCTACCAACCGTTAAACCTTGGGCTCCGCTTTTCTTGGAAAGCCTGCATAGCTTCAGTAATATCTTTTGTTGTGAAATTTAATGTTTGTGAGGTTCCTTCTTCGTCAAGGGCATCTTGTAACGAGTTTGAAAAAGACTTATTTAGCATTGCTTTACTCATTGCTAATGCACGCGGCGGACCAGCAGCTGCGCGAGCAGCTAGTTCTGCAACCTTTTCGTCAAGTTCATCACGAGGAACAACATAGTTGACAAAGCCCATTTCGTTAGCTTTAGATGCTGAAATAACTTCTGCCAGTAAAACTAATTCTTTTGCTTTCTGAAGACCAACTATTCTGGGTAGGAGGAAAGATCCACCAAAGTCCACTGATAGGCCGCGCTGAGCAAAGATTTCACTAAAGCGAGCGTTCTCGGAAGCGACAACAAGATCGCAGCAAAGTGCTAAGTTCATACCTGCCCCAACTGCAACACCAGATATTCTTGCAATGGTGACTTTCGGCATGTTGAACAAGGAAAGGCAACAACTACCTACTTTCCTCATGGAGTCTAATTGGTGTACTCTCGGTCCGTCTGTCCGACTAGCCATTCCACTAACGTCGGCTCCAGAACAGAAATCTTCGCCGGCACCTGTAACGATTACGGCGCGGACGTCATCCTGATAGCTCAAGGTTGTAAAGACTCGTTCAAGCTCAGCCCACATGTCAGGGGTAACCGCATTTTTGACTTTCGGTCTATTGATTGTGACTGTTGCTATATTTTCTTGTTGTGTTATCTGTATTTCTTCCATAGAACAACGATACTAGGATTATGGGCTTTAATCCGATGCGGAAGCAGCATAGGACAAAATTTGACTATTGGTTTGTCGTCATAGGCCTGACGGTAATGGTAGGACTTGTCGGTTGGGCTTTGTTAGGTTGAATGTCTTATGTGGAATGAAGATGAATGTGAAGTTAGATTTGTTCAACCGTTTGAAGCGCAGAAGTTCTACATATGCCCTGGATGTAATCGGGATATACCCGCAGGAACTGGGCACATCGTCGCTGTACCCTTCGATAGTCCTGACCTCCGACGACATTGGCATAAGGGGTGCTGGAAAAATCGGTCCAATAGGCCACCTGTAGGTTAGGGCTAATACCGTTTTTCTCTAATCTTTGCCTTCTTACCGATCCTGCCACGCTGGTAATAAAGCTTTGCCCTCCGGACACGCCCACGGGTTATGCACTCTATCTTGTCGACTATCGGTGAATGCACAGGGAAGGTTCGTTCGACTCCCACACCAAATGAGACTTTTCGAACAGTGAAGGTTTCACTAACGCCTCCACCCTGTCGGCCAATAACGATACCTTCGAATAATTGAACCCTTTGTCGATTTCCTTCAACCACACGCACGTGGACCTTGACGGTATCACCAGGCGAGAATTCAGGAACGTCATCACGAATGCTTGCCTTGTCGATTTGATCTGTGAGTTTCATGACTGACCTTATGCTGTTGTGGAGATAAGAGTCTCCTGTCCGGACCTTGTAAGGATACGGAGTATTTCCACCGACGACAATCTTCAAATTCAATTATTTCTCTCAGTCCCCTAACTCACCTTCGGGAAAACTCTCCAATAACTTCTGCTCTTCTTCGCTGAGGCCGCCACGATCAGCTATCAAGTCTGGACGATTTTTTATTGTGGTTCGGAGAGATTTCGCTTTTCTCCATCTAGCGATGGAGTCATGGTTACCTGAGATAAGTTCTTCTGGAACAATATGGCCCTGGAATTCACGGGGTCTTGTGTAATGGGGGTACTCCAATAGTCCATCAGAGAAAGATTCACTAACCGAAGACTCTTCATTTCCCATCACTCCTGGCAGTAGCCGAATCACCGCTTCTATTATGGTTAAAGCTGCTATTTCTCCACCGGAAACAACAAAGTCGCCTATTGAAATTTCGCGATCGACTAGGTGATCTATGATTCGTTGGTCAATTCCTTCATACCTCCCACATAGGAGGGAGAACCCGTCTAGTTCTGCTAAGGCATTTGCATCTACTTGGTCGAATCGTTTCCCTGAAGGACTCATTAGGATTAGTGGTCGGGGTGGTGCCACACTTTCAACAACTTTAAAAATCGGCTCCGGCTTAAGCACCATTCCTGCCCCTCCTCCGAATGGGGAATCGTCCACGCTCCTATGCCTGCCAGTAGCTCCTTCTCGAATATCATGACACCTTAGGTCAAGGAGCTTGTTCTCTCTTGCCTTCCCAAGTAAAGAAACACTCGTGTATGTATCAACTAGAGCAGGGAAGATAGTAAAAACATCGACTCGCATTATTGCCCACTATCCCATAGTCCATCTGGAACTTCGACATGCACAACCTTTTCTTTATGGTCTAGGACAAAGGCTAATGGGACTAACGATCCGTTATCAAGAACTAACAGGTCACTTGCGGGATTCGATTCGACCGCTACTACTTTTCCTCGGTGTTCTCCTGTCTCGTCGACCACTTCGGAACCAATCACTTCATGGACCCATATTATGTCTGGATCATCGATCGGAGTAGCAAAGAGTTTTTTTCCTACAAGCTCCTCTGCTAGAGAACGGGATGTAATTCCTTCAAAAAAAACTAGGAAATTCTGTTTATACGGTTTCGAGACTCTTACAGTTATTTCACGTTCATCTTCGAAATAGAGTACTGACCCTGAAGAGAGACGTTCTACTACGTTTGTGATTAGATGAACTGAAACTTCGCCCTGCAAACCATGAGCTTTGCCAATTCTTGCGACTTCTAGCAATTTCTCTTGTGCCATAACAACATCCTGCGTCACCTAAGATTACCAGTTGTCTGCCGAACTAGGTCTCACCTCTATGGGTGGCCAATCGGGATGAGTTTCTGAAGTGCTCAGTCTACGAACTCGACGTTTACTGCGACTCCATCTTGGAGAGCTGCAGCTTGCACAACTGTCCTGATCGCGTTGGCGATTCTTCCACGCCGCCCAATTACGCGACCCATGTCGCCATCTCCGACCTTGACCGACATAGATATACCTTCATCTGCATTTGTAATATCTATTTGTACTTGGTCGGGTTTTTCCACGACGGATTTGACTATGTGTTCAAGCGTTGCTTGTGCATGGGGTGCGTCTATGGCTTCGTTAGTCACGACTCTCTCTCTTCTTCTGCTTCAGCTTCCGGAGCCGCTTCTACTTCAGCTTCCGGAGCCGCTTCTACTTCAGCTTCCGGAGCCGCTTCTACTTC
>JAKMEQ010000049.1 GCA_022425805.1 Acidimicrobiales bacterium | reverse complement strand
GGACAGCCAGTTTCTGAAAGTAACGCGCCGATTGCAGAAGTGATACGAGCTGAGATCAAAAACCAAGTTGACCTTGGTTTAACAGATAGTGAAATTAGGTCTTTCTATAGAGCGCAATATGGAGATTGGGTTGATTTGCGGCCTGGTAATGATGGGATCGAAGTACTTATTTGGGTTTCTCCTTTTCTGCTTGCTGGTGTAGCACTTGGTGGGATGACCCTAGTTTTCTCTCGAAAGAAATCGGTCCATGAGGGCAATGATCTCTCAGATGAGTCCGAAGACCTAGTGGAAGGATTGAGAGCTTCCTATGAAACTGGTCTTTTGCAAGGGAATGTAGATGAATGATGCTGATGAAACTTCTGATGGTAATTACCTTCAGGAAAGGAAAAACTTTCTCCTTCAGTCTCTCCACGACCTAGATCAAGAATACGAAGCCGAGAACCTAAACCCATCGGATTATGCAGCACTCGTAGCAAGTTATTCCCGTCAATTGGCGGACGTTGCGCTGTTGGAAGATAGTAATGATGTCCCTAGATGGAGACTTCCAAGAGGCTTAAGAAACCGGACTGTTCTATGGGCGCTGGGGCTTGTACTTATTGGGGGATTAGCAGGAATAGTTATCAGTCAAAATTCAGGAAGTAGAGCGGCTGGAAGCAACATCACTGGGGGCCTCAGGCAAAGTGTTGTTACCCAATTATCACAAGCACAGAATCTCTTAGGTGACCCTGAACGTTGGGATGAAGCTATCAGTACTTATGACAAGATCATTCAAAACCAGCCGAGTAATGCCGAAGCTCTTACATATCGTGCTTGGCTCAATTATCAGCTGACTCGCATACCGGAAGAGCAAATACCTGTCTGGGAAGAAGTACTTCTGCTTGAACCGGAATATCCAGATGCGATGGTATTTCTCGCCGTTGCACTAGCTGCTGAAGAGGAGTACGACCAGGCATCAGTTCTCCTTGATTCTCTAGATGCTATTGGGGCCCCACTCGGTATTCTCGAAGTTGTTCTGAGTCAGGGACTCTATGGAAAGGTATATGGTGAAGCACGTTATTTGAAAATTATTGAGATAGAAGAACCAAGTTTAGAAGATCTACAGGTTAATTCGAAAGTAGCTTTAGAAATAGCAAATTACCTTTTGTTAAGCGCTAAAGAGGAACGAACTGTCAGCGCGATTAAGGTTTATCGGGCGATCTTAATGGAGCAGCCGTATCATCCCGAAGCGTTAAGCAGAGAAGCGCTTCTTCTTGCGCAAACTGGGAACCAGTTATTGTACGAGCGGGCGGTGGAGCTGTTGAACCTAGCTGTGGAGAATAATCCAGACAACCTCGAAGCTGTTCTTTCCCGAGTGAGCGTTCGTGCTGTCGTAGATCAGGAAGGTGCGTGTGAAGATCTTGTGATAGTAGACCAATTGTTAGAAAAAGAAAGCCAATCATTTTCCGAGCAGATGGTACTCCAAGTTGAGAGAATTCGTGCCGAGGTTAATTGTCGATAGCGGCGGTGCCGTATTATATTTCGGTGATCGGTAGCGCTAAACTTTATTGTTCTATTGTCTTCAGCGTTCGAGAATGGTTCCGCTGCTTTTGAGAAAGTAAGAATGGGTTTCAAGCAGCGGCACTTCTTGCGCTCTAGTGGGTATTATCAAAGCAGGGCTCTACCGGTGAGCAAAAGTACTTACGAACATCTCTAAAGTAAAAGAATGACAAGGGAATCAATTAATGATCGTAGACAGGGAGAAGGTTCTAGCTGCACTGCAACCTGTGCAAGACCCTGAACTTAATCGGAGCATTGTTGACTTAGGGATGGTTCGCGATGTTACGACAGGAGAATCTTCGCTACAGGTAGAGATAGCGCTTACGATTGCAGGTTGTCCGCTAAAAAACACGATAGAAACAGATGTAACGCAAGCCCTCTTACCGTTGGAAGGTATCGAAGATGTGGGTGTTACTTTTACAGTAATGACTGATCAAGAAAGGGCAAATGTGGCCGAACTGGTTCATGGTAACCCTTCGAGTACTGCTGGGTCTCAACCAGCACATGGGCACGCTGAAGGTCGTGTGATCCCATTTGCTGATCCTGCATCTAAGACCAGAGTGCTTCTCATCGCTTCTGGTAAAGGTGGAGTTGGCAAGTCATCAGTCACAGCAAATTTGTCGATATCTCTTGCGCTTCGTGGAAAAGATGTAGGCGTGGTCGATGCTGATGTCTGGGGTTTCTCCATCCCGAGAATGTTAGGGATAGATCGCACGCCTACGATCATCGAAGACTTACTGATACCACCAGAAAAACATGGGGTGAAGGCGATTTCGATGGGCTTTTTCGCTCAAGAAGATGAGCCAGTCATCTGGAGGGGCCCTATGCTGCATAAAGCGCTGGAACAATTCCTCACCGATGTTTATTGGGATAGTCCTGACTATCTTGTCATCGATTTGCCGCCAGGAACGGGTGACATAGCATTGTCGCTAGCTCAATTCCTTCCGCGGTCGGAGTTGTATGTAGTAACTACGCCCCAGCCTGCAGCGCAACGGGTTGCGCAACGAGCTGCGTTTATGGCTGAGAAGGTCAATTTAAGTGTTAACGGTGTGATTGAGAACATGTCATGGTTTACCGGAGACGACGGAAAACACTATGATTTATTTGGTTCAGGTGGAGGTCAGGACCTTGCGGACCGCTTAGAGGTACCGTTGCTGGGTAAAATACCGTTCACTATGCAATTGCGAGAGGGTTCTGATAGCGGCAATCCCCTCGTGGCGTCGTTACCTTCAAGCGAAGCTGGTCGAGTATTCGCAGAGATAGCGGAGACAATTGATGTAGAGTTAGCGCCAACTCGGAAATACAATAAAGGGCTTAAGTTCGTCGAGTAAAAGAAAAGGAAAATTTAATGATTGTTCGTGTAGGTGTAGGAGATATAGCAAAAGAGCTCGAAATTGAGATGAAATCTGAAACAAGTGTTAAAGAAGTCAAAGAACTCATTGAAAGTGCTCTTAACGGTGAGGTCGCAGTGTTGTGGCTATCAGATAAAGATGGTCGGCAAGTCGGGGTTCCTGTAAGTCGGATCACCTACGTTGATATTGGAACAGAAACGGTTCCAAAAATAGGATTCGGGGCATAGGCGTTTATATAGGGGCCGAAAGCATTGGTTATGGTGAAACTTTCTGAGTTAGCACCTAGGTTGTCGCCTTCAGAACGCAATCACCTAGGTGGCCTGATGCGTGTATGGGATCTTCTAGCTGATATTTCATTTGCTGATTTGTTGTTATGTGTGCCAGAGAATGAGGAAGTTACCGCTACCTATACGGTTGTCGGGCATGTGCGGCCAACAACAAGCCGGAGTATTTACCGGTCAGAGATGGAAGGGCACCGCTTTGTCAGTGGAGAAAGACTATTTTTTGACCTAGCCCGGGAAACAGGGCAGGTTATCGATGGAGGCCTCATACTTCAGGTGCCAGTCGAACGTATAAGAACTTTGAGCGTTCCAGTAGTGTTTGAGGATAAGGTCATTGCTGTTCTGGCGCGTGACTTCTCACCAGATGAAGAACGCATGGCGGGTGATTTGGAGATGACTTACTTCTTCTTGTTCCGGCGAATTGCACGAATGATCGCAGAGGGAAGTTACCCGTTCCCGATCACAGCGTCGGATACAGAAATTTCCCCGCGGGTAAGTGACGGCCTTCTTATGGTCGATGAGCAAGAGTACGTTCGCTTTGCTTCCCCAAATTCAGTGTCTGTCCTTAGCCGGTTCGGGATACGGCAGGTTGAAGGTCAGAAGCTTGAATCCGCTGGGATGCCAGAATCGGCTATTGGACTAGCGTTTTCCTCGCAGGTCCCCCAACTTGAAGAAGTCCACCACAATGGAAAAACCGTGATCATAAAGTGCTTACCAATCCTCGAAGGTGAAAAAGTCACCGGAGGGCTAGTACTGGTTAGAGACATCTCAGAGCTTCGCCGAAGAGACCGTCTGTTGCTCTCTAAAGACGCCACAATTGCAGAAATCCACCATCGGGTAAAGAATAATCTGCAGACAATTTCATCGCTTCTTCGTCTTCAAGGGAGAAGAGTGGTTTCTGATGAGGCATCACGGGCTATTGAAGAGTCTGTGCGACGGATCCGTTCGATAGCGATCGTGCATGAAATCCTTTCACAAGAACCATCAAACGATGTTGGCTTTGAAGATATTATGCAACCGCTTGTCCGGCTTGTTTCTGAAAACTTCACCATCCCAGACCAACAAGTAGCATTTGAGATCACTGGCGAAATCGGCCCCCTTTCATCCTCCGAAGCGACGACTTTGGCAGTGGTACTCAATGAGTTAATGCAGAACGCCATCGAACATGGATTTGGAGGGAGTTTGGAACAGGCACCGGTTCTCATAATTCAGTTTGAAGAGGATAGTAAGGACCTTTTGGTGACTCTTGTCGATAACGGCATAGGAGTTTCTGCAGATTTTTCCCTTGAACAAGAATCTGGTCTTGGTTTGACTATTGTTCGGAATCTAGTTGAGATAGATCTTCAAGGGACGATCCAAGTTTTCCGAGGAGAAACTAGGGGAACTGTTGTTCAAATTCGCTTGCCGAAACCACCAGAACCGGATAGTTTAAGAAATTTTTGAATCTTGCCTTTAAGAAGAGTTTCTTTTCTGATGATCAGCGTGTTCTACTCGGTGTTATCCGTTGTCGGCGGATTTCTCTTCGTTCTTCTTCGGAACGTCCACCCCATACTCCACTATCTTGGTTAGAACTGATGGCATATTCTAAGCATTCCTGCTCAGCCGTGCATCGGTGGCAAACCGTTTTGGCTATGGATATCGAATCTAACGCATTTCCAGTATTCCCAACTGGGAAAAAGAGTTCTGGACTAGTGTTGCGACATAATGCAACTTCCCGCCAATCGTTCTTTTCGTCAAACATTGGTATTGATTGAACTGCCATAAACCCTCCGCAAAGCACACAGCGATTAAAATCATTTCTTTGGGTGTTGTGCAACACCCAACTTCATTGACGATACCTCTGTTATCGCTGTGTGACAAGGGGCACATGTGGGTATTGTTTGATTAGTAAAGAAAAACTTGGGAAAATCGATCAAATTCGTACTTTAGGTAGTCTCATGACACAGATTTTTGCCCATAGAGGGGCTTCAAAAAAATTTAAAGAAAATACTCTCGAGGCTTTTTCTTACGCTTCTGACCTTGGAGCGCAATGGATAGAGCTGGACGTGTGGCTATCTAAAGATAAGATTCTGACTGTCCATCATGACGAGAAACTTAAAAACGGGAAACGTGTATCGAGTAATGTTTTTAGTGATTTTCCTAGCGACGTTCCAAGCCTGCAAGATGTTCTAGATTCAACTAGAGGTATAGGTCTTAATATTGAAATTAAGACTCGGGATAATATGTACCTTGATACTTGGACAGGACATTTGGTCGATCACCTCTCTGCCACATTGGCGAAAGAGGGAACATCGAGAGAATTTCTCATCTCTTCGTTCAACTATAAAGCCCTACTTCACTTCGCGAAGAGCAATCCAGCTATTCCAGCGGGGTTACTGATTTGGGAGTTCGACGGAGACCACCATTCTCTATTAGAAAAAGTTGTGGGAGCCGGTTTCCAATCAATTCATCCCGCTGATTCGTTTGTCGATCAGGCGTTTATCGAAGTCTTTCACCGTAATAATATATCTGTGCATGTATGGACGGTTAATGAAGAATCTCGCATTAAAGAACTTTTAGATATCGGAGTAGACGGAATATTTACCGATGTGCCAGAGATAGCGTTGTCACTAGTTTAGAAAACCGAGCTCAGATGAAGCATTGCATGATGATTATTATGAAGGCATTTCAGGTAACACTGGTCCGAGGAGCCATCTATCGAAAAAGTCACCGAGTGCTTCTCCACTGATCTTTTCAACAAGCTGAATGAAGTCATCTGTGGAGACATTGGTACCGCCGAATTGATCGGCGTATTCACGTAAGGAAGTAAAGAAGGCCTCGTCACCTATTGTCAGACGAAGAGCATGGAGGGTTAGAGCACCTCGGTAATAGACAGATGCGCTGAAAAGTGATTCCGGTCCTGGGTCTCCAGGCGGTATCCCTCCTAACAGTTGAGACTCTCGACCTCCAAAGCCGGCGATAAGATATTGGTAGATATCAAACTCTGGGTATATTGCTTGGTAATAGAGGGCTTCACTATAAGTTGCGAATCCTTCGTTGAGCCAGATTTCACTCCAACTCTCTACAGTAAGATGGTTGCCAAACCACTGATGGGCTAATTCATGAATATGGATACTCTCTATTTCAAACGTATCTCTGCCAAAAAGTGAAAGAGTCTGAGTTTCAAGTGCAAAGCCAAGCTGGTGATTTAGAACAAGCACTCCGTATGTGTCAAATGGGTAAGGCCCAAACAGGTCGGTTAGGACACTGACCATTTTGTCATAATCGAGATACGCTAAATTTTCACGGACAATGCCTTCTTCGATCCAATGACGAATCGGAAGATCATCCACGCTGGGGGCGATGACCTCTTCGAATTCACCAATTGCCAATGTCGTCAGGTATGGGGCTCGGGGGTGAACTGTTTCGTAGACCCATGTAGAGACTTCTCCGTTCTGTGTTTTACTGAGAAAAACACCGTTTGTCACGAAATCTAGATTTGACGGGAGGGTCATCTCGATACGGAATTGGGCGCGGTCTCGTGGATGATCATTCACAGGGTGCCATGCCAAGCTACTGGATGGTTCTCCGGCGACGAATGCGCCTTCTTCGAGGTTGTACCAACCCCCAAGTAAAGAACAATTGGTGTCCCAGCAGAACAAAGATGGAGAACCCTCGTACACAAAGCGGGCATTAAAATCCGTACCCGAGAGGATTCCTTCGGAGGGGATTACGACAACTTCATTTTCTTCTGCGGTAAAGTCCGCTCGGACACCGTTGACTGTTACCTCAGAAATTTGCATTGGCGCAAAGTCAACGTTGAAACTTGAAAGATTTTCGGTGCTTTTCGCTTCGATTACTGTGCTTCCACTTAACCACTTTTCCTCCGGGTCCCATTGAACCTCAATTATGTAACGCTCAACGTCGTAACCTCCATTTCCTAGATTGGGGAAATAAGAGTCCCCTAACCCCGATGGGCCCGCGACGAATTGTGGAGCAACTTGTTTGGAATCCACTGGTGTTGATGTTGGTGTCGGTATTGGTGTCGGTGTCGGTGTCGGTGAGACAGAGTAATTTTCGGTCGATTCTTTAGGACCAGTGCTGGTACCGTCCGCGCTACAAGCGAGCCCGAGAATTGCACACAGAAGAACCACAATAACAATCTTCACATTTCTCGGGATATCCATTACTGCTCGGTTCTAGTTGAAAGCCCAACGAGTCTCGGATTTGGGACTACCAAACTCAGGATATTAGGAACATGTTCGAAATGAAGTCTCGTTGCTTCTCCAAGGTAGTCACCATCGAGCTGATACGGGAATGGCCTATGCCCTTCCACGTAGAATTCTTCGATGTCTGCTTTGTAGTTGACGAAAGAACTTTTATGGAAAGCGGTTGAGCCTCTTAATGCCCCAGAAACGAGTCCGAGCATATGGGTTAAACGAAGACTATTGATACTTATCATGACCAGGGCCCGGTCTAGAGTTGCATCAGTACTCAGATTCAATGGCCTACTCCCAAGGTAGGTATATGGGTCCGTGTTAAGGCAAATACCGAATTTGGAATTAGGAATGACAGTACCGTCAGAATGGGTTATCCGAAAAGCAGGCTTTCGTCTGTCGTAATGCCGGAGCCAAGTATCAATAGCAGCGAAGACAAAAAGAGCATGGCTGGCATAACGTTTCAATCGTCCTCTTTTTTCAACTTCTGCAACTACGGCAGCATCAAAGCCTAAACCCGCATTGAACAGAAAGTAACGTCCATTGACTGAACCAAGTCCGACCCGCCTTGAGCCTCCCGTTTCAATAGTCTCGAGCAGTATTCCCGTTGCCTCTACAGGGTCATCAGGAAGGCCAAGCGTCCTAGCGAAAACATTTGTAGATCCCCCAGGTAGCACTGCGAGGGCCGTGTTAGAACCCGCCACCCCATTCGCTGCCTCATTTAATGTCCCATCTCCGCCTAGAACAACAACAAGGTCGTAGGCGTTCTGTGCGGCTTCTCGAGCAAGCCTGGTAGCGTGATCCCTTCGAATCGTTTCACCAAGAGTGACTTGATGATCGGCTGATAATGCTTTTTGGATGACCACCTGAGTGCGGGGAGTAACCGAGGAAGCAGCTGGGTTCACTAAGAACATGATTTTCACATCTATCAGTGTACGAAATTTTGTTTCGTCTATGACCTTGATTTGATGTTGTTTAGTTGTTGATCCGACCAAAACCTAAGTAGGGTCGTTATTTGATGTCGTCTTTTGATGGCATAACCCCTTTTACTAGATAACGAGACAAAGAAATGGAACTATGAAAGTAGCTGTCTGCGTAAAACAAATCCCTGATCCGGCAGATCCCGGAGAACTCAATTTAGAGACCAAAACACTTAAGCGTGACGTGAAGCTCATACTCGACGAATCTGACTCATATGGTGTTGAAATGGCGCTGCAACTTGTCGGAGATGAAGGCGAAGTTGTCTTAGTTTCTATGGTCCCGAACAATGAGCGTAATGGATTAAATAATGCTTTAGCGATGGGTGCTGATAGCGCCGTGCTAGTTAGTGATGAAGCTCTTGCAGGAAGTGATGCCCTAGGAACGGCCAAGGTCCTTGCTGCAGCTATTAAGCGCGTAGCGCCAGACTTAGTACTGACAGCTACCGAATCCTCGGATGGTTATACCGGGACAGTACCGGAGCAGATTGCTGAGTTGTTGGAACTCCCTTCCGTAACTTTTGCAAAAGAAGTCAATATTAGTGATGGAAATGTTTCAGTTAGGAGACAAACAGAAGATGGGTACGATGAGGTTTCCTGTCCGTTACCTGCTCTCGTATCGGTTACGGCTGGAGTTGTAGAACCTCGCTATCCATCCTTTAAAGGTATTATGGCAGCTAAATCGAAACCGGTTGAAGAGCTGACGATCAGCGACCTAGGTATTGAAAGTTCGCACGTTGGTTGGGTAGGGAGTGGTCAAGAAATAGTTTCTATTGAGCCTGCCCCGAAACGAGAAGCTGGTGAAGTGATCGAGGATGAGGGTGATGCTCATGAGCGAATCCTCAGTTTCTTGGAAGAACTTAAGGTTATATAAGGGGAGTCATGGGAACTATATGGGTACATGCAGAAACAAAAAATGGTGAAGTTTCAACAATTACGCTTGAACTCTTAACTAAAGCACGAGAGCTAGGCGAGGTTGTCGCTGTGCATGCTGGTAGTGATGCAGAGGCGGCGGCCCTCCAACTCGGAGCTTATGGGGCATCAAGAGTCCTTAGCACTGGAGATTTAGATGGTGGGCTTATTGGTCCAGCATTAGCATCGGCTTTATCGGGTGTGATTGGTGAAGAAGCCCCTCAAGCGATACTTTTTGGAACGACATACGGAGGGCGAGATGTTGCCGGCCGACTGTCAGTTAAATTAGATGCACCAGTCATAACAAATATTGTAGACCTGGTAGATGAGGACGGTCTTACTGGGGTAGAGCCAGTTTTCGGGGGAACTACAAATGTCCGTACAAGATTCACGGGTGAGAAAGTAGGAATTTTTCTAGTTCGGCCAAAATCTTTTGTAGCGGAATCAGCTGGCGGAGATTCTGCCGCTGTCTCTATGATCGCGGTTCCAGACCTTGGGAATACTGGTGCTGCCAAAGTTCACAATCAATTTGTTGAAGAGTCTGACGGACCCAAACTTGATGAAGCATCAATTGTGGTATCCGGCGGTAGGGGACTAGGGGAAGCTGAAAAATATCATTTGATCGAAGATCTAGCGAAAAGACTTGGAGGAGCCGCGGGGGCATCTCGGGCAATCGTTGATGCAGGGTGGGTTCCTTACAGCTACCAGGTGGGCCAGACGGGTAAGGTCGTTAAACCAGATGTGTATATAGCTGCGGGTATTTCTGGTGCGACACAGCACATGGTAGGGATGAAGGGCTCGAAGACTATTATTGCTATTAATAAAGATTCGGAGGCCCCGATTTTCTCAATCGCCGACCTTGGAATCGTCGGCGACGTGCACAAAGTACTTCCAGCATTACTTGAAGCTTTGGGTGAGTCGTAATTTCTCTGAGATAGTCAAGGGGTTGTAATCGTGTCACTTGCGCTTAATTTGGTAGCGCTTCTTCTTGTCGTCGGACTGTCTTGGGGTGGGATGATGTGGTTGGCTGGGCTGATTCATAGAGGCGAAGAACCCAGTGACGATAATGATCAATAGCCGTATCCAGCCTTTAGCCAACATATATGATGCCGTCCGAATTTTTATCCGAAAACGGAAAGAGCCCAACCACTGAGGGTCGGGCAAGAAGTGAACCTATTTTAGCATAGGTAAATTTTCAGTGAAGCTAAAATTGTATGATTTGCATTTTTTTTTGTTAAATTTTTCGATAATGGCCGATATGAGTTAAGGAACTTCTTCAGAAGTCCCGTATCTGCCCACCATCTATCTCTGGAATCGATTATAGGGAGGTCTAATTATCATGAATAGCGATATGGGCTCTTTGTTCGGCTGATTGACTCATATGACTGGCCACGGGTAACGCGTACCAGACGTGTCAACGGGGAATTTCTGGACTTCAAGTAACTGTCGTACTCGTTGTAAAAAAGCTTCCTGTTCTGTTGGATTGAGATAGCTCGCGATGTTCTCGGGAATTGGTGAAGTGGAGAGAATTTCAAGATCGGTCAGAATAGCCTCAGGGATTTGCTCTCCAGCCCAATCCCAGATAACCGTTCGAAGTTTAAACTCGTTGTGGAAGGTCAAACCATTGTCAATAGCCCAAACATTCCCATGCGGGTCTAATAGGCAGTGTCCCCCTTTTCGGTCTGTGCTATTAGCGATGAAATCGAATACACAGATTTTCATCAAACATTGATGATGCAGCGGATCTTTGACAATATCAAAATAATGGATACCTAAATCGCACGGGATGAACAGTTGGATGGAACCATTTCCTAAAGGCCCTTCACGCACGATAGTTGGAGGGACTATATCCCATTCTAGGAAATCCGATAGTTCGAACGATGCAACTTCTCTGTAGAACAGCCCTTCTGGGAAATCCCATAAAGGGCGTTCGCCTCTCGCAGGCTTGTAGATACCTTGAACAACCAAATCAGAGTGTCGAACATCAATGAGAAACGTGGCATTAGAACTCCACTGCATTCGACCAACTACTTCGAGTTCGCCATGGTGAAGAGCCTCGAGAGCTCTGCTTGTAGAGATAGGTTGTCTATCTCGAAAAGGGCTATCTGGCACATCCATGCGAATATCTTAATTTGAACATGGACACCAACCGTCAGAATGGTTCAGTGGCTCTCCGCAATAAGTGCAAGGAGGTCTGCCAGCCCTCACTACATCTGTTGCTCTAAGAATGAAAGCTTTTACTTGACCGGGTGATAGGTGAATTTGTACGACGCTGGGGTCTGATTCGTCGCTTTGTTCTTCTGCAACAATTACAAATTCAGAGTTGTCTTCCTCAAAAGCAACCCCAATCGACGAAACAATCCATTCTGGTTGAACAGGTTCGATCAAATCAAGAGCTATAGGAACATCATCAGGGCTTATCGGCTCAACATCTCCGATTAATTGGTCAAGAAATTCAGCTAATGCTCGAATCTGCATTTTTTCAAGTTGCAAGGTCATGAGTTCACCGGAATTACCAAATTGTAAGAAAAAAATACGTTGCCCCTTTGGGCCAGTAGTTCCAGTGGTGAAATGTTGAACTTCGCGAAAATGTAGATTATGGCTCATTTGGATTTTCCTGTGGAAGGTAGAGCGGCAGATAATTCATCTCCAGTTGAATTTACCGCAAGGACCATTGGCCCATTCTGCCCAAAGAGCACCGCAGAAAGGGAACAAGGAGAAATGTGAATTCGCTGAAAGAGATCCAAGGGGGTGCCGAGCGCTGAGGCGATTGCGGCTTTGATTGTGTCGGCGTGGGAGACGGCTACAACAACTTCTCCTCTATGGTTGTCCGCAATCTCTGTAATTGCACCAACCATTCGAGCTTGTATCTCTAGGAACGATTCACCTGACGGAAAACGAAAAGTGGACGGCGTATTTTGGACATATTCCCACTCTGGGAGTTTTCGTAGTTCAGATAGTTTTTGTCCCGTCCACGTACCAAAATCAGCTTCAATGAGCCCACGTCGAACCCGAGTCCTCAGACCGCAGGCCTTCGCTATCGGCTGTGCTGTTTCTTTCGCTCGCTCCATCGGTGAGCTGTAGACAGCTGTGATGTTGCCCAGTTTTGCTAAACGCTCAGCAACGCCATTGGCCTGGCCTTTTCCGGTATCGCTTAGGTGGAGCCCTTTCGCACGTCCAGGAAGAATTGAGCCAGTAGTCGGTGTATGCCCATGTCTTACGAAACACACGACGGTAGGTGCAACAGTTTTTTTTGTCTTCTTCGTATTAGTTTTTTTACTCATTAGAACTCACGCTATCGGTGGTTGTCGCTCAAAAGAATAGACTTGGCGGTAATTATTTTGCACTAGAGGACTCCTGTTGATCATGGAAGATCCGGAAATACCGTTTTCTTCTGAAGACGGCTAGCGTCCAAGAGGTGGCGACTCTAGAGCACGTGAACAGTGAAGTGATTTCATGCAGGACCTGTCCTCGCTTAGTTGAATGGAGAGAACGTGTAGCGCGAGAAAAAAAGGCCGCTTACTCTGAGGAAACCTATTGGGGTAAACCTGTTCCGTCCTTTGGTGATCCAGCAGCGCATTTACTTATTGTCGGATTAGCTCCGGCTGCGCACGGAGCGAACCGCACTGGCAGAATGTTTACCGGTGATAGAAGCGGTGATTTCCTTTTTGCTGCCCTGCACCGTCTCGGATATGCCAGTCAAAGTATGGCTGTTAGTCGAGAAGATGGTATGGAACTCTCTGGGGCCTACATCACGGCCCCTGTTCGTTGTGCGCCACCACAAAACAAACC
>JAKMEQ010000018.1 GCA_022425805.1 Acidimicrobiales bacterium | reverse complement strand
ACTTTTGCACCTTCGGCTAAATACGCCTCCGCGATAGCTCTACCTATACTGCGGGTACTTGCTGTGATTACAGCTACTTTCCCTTCTAGCTTTCCCATTTTAAAATCTCCTATTAGTCCTATTAGTTAGTAGGGCGCTTGTCCGCCGTCGATACTGATACACGAACCGGTAATACCTGCACCAGCCTCTGAAGCAAGCAATACAGCAACAAGTGCGCAATCTTCTACTGTGTTCATTCGTTTAATGGCTGATGGTTGCTGCATCCAGACAAGGAATTCTTCGAATTCCATTCCCAACGATTCCGCTGCAGCTGGTCCTGACTCTTTCATAACGTCCGTGAGGACGCCTCCAGGGCATAAAGCATTCACCGTTATTCCTATTTCGCCAACTTCAGCAGCGACAACTTTAGTTAATCCATTCAGAGCATGCTTCGTGGTGCAATATGGTGCTTGATTTGGAATCACCAGTTTCCCATACATGGAGGAAATGTTGATAATCCGACCAGACTCCTGAGGAATCATGTATTTCAACGCTCTCCTCATCAGCCACATAGGATGATTCAGATTCCAATTCAAGACAAACTGCCAATTAGGTTCGGTCAAGTCAACAAGAGCTGAGGGTTCCTCACCTTCAGCTGTTCCTCCTCCAGCATTGGGAACAACAATATCTATTTTCCCATAATGCTCAACTGTCTGGTCTACCAGACCATCGCAGGTTTCTCTTGCTGTTACATCACCGGCGATGAAATGGACTTGATCCCCTGCATTCATTTCATCGAGTGCTTGAGCTCCTTTATCTGCGCTTCGCCCATTAATAACGACGTTCGCTCCTTCGGCAACAAAAGCTTCAGCTATCCCTCTGCCGATTCCGCGGCTCCCGCCACTGATTAGCGCGACCTGTCCTTCCAGTTCCATAGGTTCCCCTTTGTAAAGATGTGATATAAAATCTTTTCTATTCTCCCCCATACATGGCGAGGAACGCAAAGTACTCAAACGAAAATTTCATGATAGGCCTTCCTAGTGCTTATTATTAACAGATGGAGACCCCTCGTTTGATTTCTATTGCTGCCGGAGTTTCTCCGGAGCTAACCGACGACCCCTGCACGTTTGTCGAAGTTGCGGCAGAAGCTGGATGGAGAGGAACAGGTGTCTGGTATGAACCTTCATCCTGGACCGCGAACACGACACAAGAAATTAGTAAGCGTGTCAAAGATACAGGACTGACAGTAGTGGACATGGAAGTCGTTCGAATGGGACCCAGAGGTGATTGCGGCGAAGGCCTTATTGAAGCAGCGGCAACTATTGGGGCGAAAAACGTTTTAACCGTTTCACTATTCGATGAAATTGAAGCAACTGCTGAACGCCTCAACGAGTTATGTACTTTCGCACGGGATTTCGATATCCGTATCTGTTTGGAATTCATGCGTTTTACGACAGTGCGAACGCTTGCAGATGCGTTGCAAGTGGTTCAAATCGTTGATCAAGACAACGTGGGAATTCTCGTAGATCTCATTCATGTTTTTCGATCTGGAACTACCTATGACATGATTCGCTGTGCTGATTCTTCCTACTTCCCCTATGCACAATGGTGCGATGCGCCTTCTGAACCATGTGGTTGGTCAACTAAGGAACTAATTCGTGATGCGGTAGATGATCGTTCAATTCCTGGGGAAGGTGATATGCCCGTGAATGAATTCGAGTCATTGTTTGACTTAACTGTTCCGTTCTCAATTGAAGTTCGTTCTAAAGCTTTGCGTGATGATTTTCCGGATTTCCTTGAACGGGCGAAACACCTTTTATCCGCCACGAGCACAGCGATGACATATACAAGTTAGGTTTAAAGTATGAATGGTTTACATGAAGGTCGAGTGGTGTGGGTAACTGGTGCGGCGTCTGGAATCGGGAGGTCCACTGTCGAAGAAATCGTTGCAGAAGGCGGGCGAGCTATCGGGTCAGACCTTCCAAGCGCTGACATGAGCTGGGCTGAAGAGGATGAAAGGATCGCAATAATACCTGGAGATGTCACTGCCCCTGATCACAACGCTAAAGCTGTTGAACTGGCGTTAAAGGTGTTTGGGAGGCTAGATGGTGCGGTTCTCAATGCCGGCATTGCTACCCGAGATGATCTCTTTGGTAGCTCTATGGAACTTTTTGATCGCGTGATGGATGTGAATGTCCGATCTATCGTGCTTGGAATCCGTTCTTCAGCGAACGTGATGCCTCCAGGTTCTGCCATAACCGTCACTGCTTCCACATCTGGCATGCGCGGTGACCCAGGAATGTGGGTGTACAACACCTCTAAGGCAGCTGTTATCAATCTTGTTCGTTCCACATCTATGGATCTAGCAAGTCGCGGTATTCGAATCAATGCGGTATGTCCCGGTCCTACAAAAACAGGTATGACCGATGGAGCGTACGATGATGGATGGCATGAAGATCTTCGTAGGAGAACACCGTTACAAAAATGGGGGCTTGCTAGCGAAGTTGCAGCAGCCCACAGTTTTTTAGTTTCAACGAAAGCTAGTCATATCACTGGAGTGCACCTTCCAGTGGATGGAGGAATGAGCGCCAACTCGGGCCAATTTACTCCACCGCCATTCTCGCTTTAGTTCCTGCTAGATAATATTCAGAACATCAAGTATCGAAGATGCATAAGATTCGTCACCGTCAATAACGCAAGATGGTCGCCAGTTGGACCGTTTGGTTCCCCATGAAACGAAATCATGCGCTGCGGACGTTACCGTAGCGACCGCTCCTAGATTTGCGCGCGGTGAAATGGTTATCACCCCGTCCTCGGCAGCTGGTTGAAGTGTCCATGTCCCTCCTCCCGGTCCGGTTAGTTCAAGCTCCAAAGGTTGCGTTACAGCTGCAGCAAGTTCTTCTACCTGCATCTGTGGCATTCCAGTGATCATCCATTCGATACCTGGGCGGATCATGTCATCAGTCGGTGAATCAACGTCTATAGCGAGTGGCCCTTCAGGTGCGAGGATGTCGATATATAAATGGCAGTAGTGATCAAACGCGAATGCGTTAGCGAGCATGTGCATTGGGTAGGTTCCGAGGTCTGCAAGTGGGATCATCGTAGAGGCAGTAGGTTCCTCTTGGAGTGCAGACATTCCTCCTATCCAGCCTTCAAAGTACTGAGCATACTCGCCGAGTAGTTGTTCCGCTGACCAGTCCCTGCGGGGAGAGACAAGGGCTTCCATCGCTTCTTCCGCTTTCATCGGCGGTAAAGGATCTTCAGGAGGTGGTGCCGGGTTTACAGCTTCTTTCATATTTGATGACATATGGGCGAAGACTTCCTGCACGCGCCACCCTTGGCACAGGCTTGGTCGTTTCCAGTCCTCTTCCTGTATATCCCCAATAACTTTTTCCACTTGAAGGTGAATTTTCGTTAACGCTTCTACGGCCTGTTGGCTCATGGTACCTCCCCTATCACAAAGGTAGAGAAAAGGACACTGTCCGTCAATATTGTTGAATGACGCGCGCTGGCGACCCCACCGCTACGCAATTATCAGGTAGGTCCGAGGTAACGACAGAACCTGCCCCAACTGCAACCTGGCGGCCAATATTGACGCCTGGAAGTATTACGGAATTCGTACCAATCCATGATCCCCACCCGATTCGGACAGGCTCCTCTGCCATAGTTTGTTTCCCTATCGGTAGGGTTTTATCATCAAATCCATGATTCTGGTCAGTGACATACACATTTGGTCCGAAGAAAACATCGTCTTCGATGATTATTTCAAAATGTCCAACAATGCTTGAACTTCGCCCTATGAGGACACGGTCACCTATCTGCACTATCCGGTCGCTAAGAAGTTCCTGTTGCGGCCCCATACCTGCACTTAAGGAGACGTACGGACCTATCAGGGTGTCCTTTCCTATCCGAATTGCATGCTCTCCGAAAAGAGCCGCTGGTGGGAAACACATTATTGACCCTTCGCCGAAGGAAGCGAAACGTTCTCCTCTTTTTCCTTTGGGGTGGATAGCTGCTCGACGTGCGTACCATTCGTACGCACCCAGCATGAGATCAGCTCGACGGGCCCTAAAGGTCATGCTCCCCGACCGGCAGCGGCTTCATCAGCTCGGTTGCGTCCGCAGAGGAGTATTAGTTCCTCATGCATCTCAAACCAGACGGTATGGTAACTATCTTTAAGGGGTGACGCGAGGTATGAGCCATCTCCAGACTGGAGTTTCAAAAATGCAGCACTGAAGCGGTCGATATAGCGTCCGAGACGAGGGGCAAGTTCGACTGCTTGTTCGAAAACTGGCCTGATCGCTTCGTCTAATGCTTCTAAACGATTGATAATTGCTGCGTCGTAGTCTGCATCCAAATGGTCGTTCAGTGTTTGTTCTTCAATATCGGTTCTTACCTGCCAATCGGTCACGAGCTGTTTGAAAAGGTCGTTCTGAGAGCAGAAGTCCTCGTACACTCTTTCCATTTCAGCCTGATCAATGCCCTGCCTCTCTTCGTCGAGCAGTTCATCCACCCAATCTTTCCCTTCAGGAAGAAGCCGTAAACCGCGAGGGGTTTCTTGAGCGTGTTCAGCTTGGACCATGGCTTGCAACGCTGATTCAACAGTTGCCGTGTCCTGTCCAGTTATTTCTTCAATAACGTCACTTCCTGCGATTCCTTTAAGGCGAAGGGCCATAGCGATTTCTAACACAAGTATTCCTTTCATATCTCTTCCATAGAATAGTGGCGGCAGATAGGTTAGAAAAATCCAAAACAAATGTGGTTGTTTTGGAGTGATGACTACAACTTACAAAATTCCTAGTTTCGAAATCTTTACTTTTTTGCCTTCAATTCGCATACTCCAAGGTTAACCAATTAAGTTCTTCTTAAATCTTACATAGATGACGGGAGATTTTGTTATGGAAGATCGTTGGTTCTGCGATAGGGAACCCAGTAAACGTTGGCCACACTACACTCGGGCGAATGCGGGAGAGGTTTTAGCAACTCCAGCGAGCCCCCTTGGTCAAACTTTCACGTTCCATAACGGCACAATGTTGGGATGGCGTGATGGCTATGTCCGTCAAGGATATTTCACTGAACATGAGATAACTGACCCTACAACAGACATTGGTGGTTTTTTCGCAGGGTTTTTCTACATTAATCTGTCAAATGTTCGCATACAAGGTGTTCGGAACCCTGCAGTGACCGTAGAAGGTCTCGATCTTGCTTTTTTTGGTGATCACCCTGACGTCCCACAATTTGTAGAGCACCCTGATGACGTAAATGAAGACTTGACTGAAGGAATTCTTGCTCACGTCGGGTGGGTTATGTCGGTTACAGAGTGGCCAGAAATTGATGTGGCTATGGAAAAAACGAAAGGGTTGCGGATAAACCGGCCGGACCTCACTACGTTAACTCCATCAGAATTGGTAGCAAGAGCCCGACTTCTTCAGCCCTTTCTTATCGAAACCTACAACGCGCATTGTGTTTCAGCATCAAGTTCAGGCCTTGCTCCGGGTTTATTAGCAGCCATTAGTGAAGCTATAGGAGATTCCACAATTCCGATGCGGTGCCTTACAGGTTTCGGCGATGTGGATTCAGCTGCCCCATCATATTTCTTGTGGGACCTCTCACGCGTCGTAAATAATTCTGATGAGCTAACCGCTGCTTTGGATGCAGGAATCGATGGCCTTCTTGATCGGCTAAGCGCTTCCGATAGCGAAACGGCTAAAGACTTTTTGTCCTCTTGGGGCGATTTCATCATGGAATACGGCAGCAGAGGACCAAACGAGTATGAAATTTATGCTGATACATGGGAGACACGTCCTTCGATTGCTTTGGCTCTTCTCGATCGCATTCGATTGCAGAAAGATGAAGAAAACCCTGCTGGACGGCATAAAAAAATCGCCGAAAGCCGTGAAGCGACGATTGCCGAGGTTAGAGAGAAACTTGCTGTTATCGACAACGAGGAGCTGAATGGGACCTTCGAAGCGGCATTGAATGCAGGAAACATGATGGTTTTCCAAGAACGAACTAAAACAAACTTTATCCGAGTAGTGAATGAGATTCGGGTAACCTTCGAAGAGCTTGGACGCCGTTCTCAAGGTGATGGTCACCTCTCGAACCATAAGCACATTTATATGCTTACCGATGAAGAACTTGATTCTTATGTTAGTGATCCAGCAGCTATGCGAAAGACGCTCGAAGGTCGATACTCTACATATCAAGAACTTCACGAGCTTGAACCGCCGTTCTTTATCAAAGATGGAATTGTTCCTCCTCTCAGTTCTTACAAAAAGCTGGGATCAACCGAAGTCTCCGTAGCAGAAACCGGAGAAGTCCTCGTGGGTGTCGCTGGTAGTCCAGGTACTGTCCGAGGCACGGCGCGGATCATTCTTGATCCGACCGAGCCCGGAGACCTTGAACCGGGTGAGATCCTAGTCGCCCCTCTTACTGACCCTTCGTGGACTCCTCTATTCATGGCAGCGAGTGCAGTAGTTGTAAATGTTGGCGGACAGAGAAGCCACGCCATTATTGTAAGTCGTGAACTTGGATTGCCTTGTGTCGCTTCGATCACTGATGCAACGAAACGCATTCCCAACGGCGCTACAATCGAAGTCAACGGGAGTACCGGAGAGGTGACCATTCTATGAATAAACCTTTTCGATTTGGGCTCCAATCCTATTCCGCAGATACGCCTGACGAGTGGCGCGAATTAGCGAAAAAAGTTGAATCACTAGGATTCAGTAGCTTTCATCTAGCAGATCATTACATAGGGAATGGCCCTGCATTGGCTTCTGCTAATCACCCGCTACAGAACCTGGCTTCTATTCCAGCGCTGATGGTAGCGGCAGAAGCAACAGAATCTATTAAAATCGGGTGCCGGGTGTTCTGCTGCGATTATCACCAGCCTGTGGTTCTCGCTAAACAGGTCGCGACCATTGACTGGTTTAGTGGAAGTCGTTTGGAGCTAGGCCTAGGAGCTGGGTGGGTACGAGCAGAGTATGAGGCTATGGGCATCCCGATGGAACGACCTGGGATTCGCATTGATCGTATGGTAGAAACATTAGATCTCATTCGTCAACATTATGGTGGTGAACAGATCGAACTTGAAGGTAAATACATACAAGCTTCAGGGTTCTCCGGAGCACCAACAACTGGCGCCACTCCTCCAATCATGATTGGTGGAGGTTCGCGACGAATCCTCGGTATTGCTGGACGAGAAGCTGACATTGTTTCAATCAACTTTGATAACAGTGCGGGGAAAATTGGTGCGAATGGCGTTGCCAGTGGAACTAACAGCGGAACCCACCAGAAAATAGATTGGATTCGAGCAGGTGCTGGTGACCGATTCGATGACCTAGATATCGAGATAGCTGCGTACTTCACCGTAGTCACAGATCATCCCGAAGTTGTTCAGGAAGAATTCGCAAAAATGTTTGGTCTTGAGGCTTCTGAAATTGCTAATCACCCACATTGCCTAATCGGGCCAGTAGAGGAACTTATCGAGAAACTACAGCAACGCCGTGAAGAATTTGGTATCAACTATGTGACTTTCAGCGGAGCTGCAATTGATGATGTTTCATCGATAATCGGTGCTCTAGCCGGCACCTAACGTTAGGTTCTTACCCAAGTAGACGGAGCGGTTGCTCGAGCAGGTTTTTGATTGTTGCAGCAAATTCGGCAGCTGGCGCCCCGTCAAGGACTCGATGGTCCCAAGTAAGGCTTATCATCATTCTCTTAACACGAACTGGCTGCTCACCTTCCCATCTAACATCATCACGAATCCTTCCAACCCCAAGGATCCCAGCATTCGGAGGGTTGATAACCGGCGTGAATGCATCAACGCCAAACATGCCAAGTGCGGTTACAGAAAAGGTCCCTCCCTCCATCTCAGCAAGCGATAATTTCTTTTCTCTTGCCGCAGTAGCTAGCCGAGTCGTTTCTTGAGCTATTTCGGGTAAACCTAAAAAGTCAGTACCGTGGATTACTGGGACAACAAGCCCATCGGGCACCGCTACTGCCATTCCAATATTGATTTGTTCTAGGAGAACAATGTCATTTCCATCGACTTGACTATTCGCTCCAGGGTGTTCGCGAAGCGCTTGAGCTACAGCAGCTATGACAAAGTCTGTGTAACCAGGAACAGCTCCAAGTTCTTCGGCTCCAATATCTTTAAGTTGTTCGCGAAGTGCTATGGTCCGATCCATTTCAACATCCATGGTTAATGTGAGTTGGGCCATTTCTTGGAGTGATGAGTGCATGCGTTCAGCGATGATTCCTCTCATACCTTTGATGGGGATACGTTCACCTTCGACCTTTTGACTTGGAGAAGAAGATGCGGGAATTTTTTTACTTCCGGTTGAGCGCGCATAATTGTATATATCCTGCCTACTGACTCTGCCTTCAGGTCCTGTGCCAATAACTTCTGCTACTGCTACGCCAAGTCGTTCCGCTGCAATACGAGCAGCGAAAGGAACAAGCCTTCGCTCTTCAACTTTCGCTTCATCTAACACAGGCGGAACTAGAGGTGCAGTAACAGGTGGCGAAGCCTCAACATCCTCTGAAGTGATCCGACCGCCAGGCCCTGAACCCGCGACTGTTGAAATATCTGTTCCTAGTTCAGCAGCTACACGTCGTGCGTTCGGCGACGAAAGAATCCTGCCTACGGCAGCGGTCGCAGTAACAGGTGGCGCAGCCTCAACATCCTCTGTCTCAGTATGCGATATCGGTGTGTGGTCTTCTTGAGGTTCCTGTAAGGAAACAACTTCTTCGGGTTGCGAAGAAGCAGCAACTATCAGTTCCCCTCCATCAGGTGGGGATTCTCCTTCTGCTAGTAACCAACCAGCGATTTCTCCGGGTTCAAGGGTGTCTCCTGCTTCAGCAGAATGAAATAGAATTCCATCGCCATCCGCTTCAACTTCTTCTTGAACTTTGTCTGTTTCAATGGTCATGATGACTGACCCTTTGGTAACTACTTGGCCCGGTGCGGCTACCCATTCAGTTATGGTCCCCTCGGTCATCGTTAAACCAAGTTTGGGCATTTGGATTTTCGTCGCCACAGCTGCTCCTAGAGTCCTATTTGAAAATACTTGTTTTTGTTAGCGTATTCGAGTGTTTTAATGGGGTTAATGACCCAGGGTCCATCTTTGCGAATAGAGAGAGTGGCCGTCTGGCCGTCTGCTAGGACATGGTCTCTTTCTCCGTCAAAAGCGAGAACTCCTGGTCCCTTCACCATAACTTGCTCGTTGAGGCTTAAGGCTCTGTGAGTAATAATTCCAACAGTTTCATACGACCCGGGGGCCATAGGAGCGCGCACTGACTTATCGCTCTCTCCCATCTCAACATATAGACCGGACGCTTTGTTTCGCGGAATATTCGCAAGGACTGCTCCAATCGATGACAAACCGACGGTCGCAGGTTCACATATGGCAAACACAGCTGAGCGAAGATCTGATGGGTCCCATATAGCTCGGGATCCAATGAAACTTCCCTCTGTAAGGACAACATCTACAAGCGCACGGTCATTCTCGCGATCTTCGAAATCGACATGGATCACTTTCGCCCGTTCGGCAACGGCTTCGAGGGCTATCTCTCCCACTGCAACTAGACCTGCAGCTGCACCGCCAAGGGTTGGTTCGATTGAAAGCGGAAATACATTGTTAGTTCCTACCGATAAAGGAACCACTGGAGCGTCTTGCCAACCTTTTGTCACGTCACGATTGGTTCCATCTCCTCCAAAAACAAGCACTGCCGGGACAGCCTCTTTCGCTAAAGCCTCTGCTGCACAAATAGAATCTCGACTATTCCCAAGAATTGGTATATCGAGTCGCTCAGCAAGAACAGTATGCTCTGTTTGTTTCAGTAGTCCATTGAGCGCTCGTTCGACCAGGTGTCGGGTGTCGTCCAGATAGAGCAGCCTTCGCGCTCCTACCTCGATAGCTCCAGAAGCAGCGCGGCGAATGATGGATATTTTGTCAACATCTCCGATAGATCCGGCGTTAGCTACTAATCGACGGACGTCCTTACCAGCTGATGGACTGGCAATTATGCCGACCGTTGTCATGAAAGTCCTTACCGTTAAGCGATCCGGTGTAATACACCCCGCACTCCTTCGATAATGCTTTCTGCGCTAGGCACATAGGACATCTCAAGCGCGGGGCTAAAGGGCACTGGGGAAAATGGGGCACCTACACGAGCTATAGGGGCGTCGAGGTAATCGAATGCTTCTTCCTGAATCTGTGCAGCTATTTCGGCACCGATGCCACCATTACGGACGGCCTCATGCACAATCACAATACGGTTAGTTTTTTTCGCTGATTGCACAACCGTTTCCGTGTCAAAGGGAAGCAAACTACGGGGATCGATAATTTCTATGTCGATACCTTCTTCGGAGAGAATGTCAGCTGCTTTCTTTGCCTCATCTACCATTTTACCGATAGCGACAACCGTGACATCAGTCCCTGGTCGGACGATATTTGCTACCCCAAGAGGTATCTCGTACAAGCCTTCAGGAACATGCGCTTTTGATCCGAGCATTTTCTTGTGAAGAGTAATGATCGTAGGATTATCATCTCGTACGCAAGAAACTAAAAGCCCTTTGAGGTCATAAGCGTTGGAAGGGTAAACTACTTTCAATCCAGGCACGTGGATCAGCCATGCTTCTAAGCTTTGACTGTGCTGCGCTGCGGCTCCAAGTCCCGCCCCAGCCGTTGTTGTGATAGTGAGGGGCAGGGAAGCTTTCCCACCGTACATGTATTTCATTTTTGCTGCTTGATTAGCGATCTGGTCCATTGCCACCATGACAAAGTCCATAAACATTAGATCCACAATGGGACGAAGCCCCATCGCAGCAGCGCCGATGCCGAGCCCAATGATTGCCTGTTCAGCTATTGGGGTATCTACAACCCGTTCGTCTCCAAATTCAGCGTTAAGACCAGCGAATGACTGGAATACGCCTCCGTAACGGCCGACATCTTCGCCGGCTATAAAAATATCAGGGTCTTCGCGCATAAGCTCTTGGAGTGTTTCAGTAAATGCCTCGTTGTATCGAATCACTCGTTCTTCGGTTTCAGTTTCAGTTACTGCCATGGTTATGACGCCTCCGTGTATACATCGGTGAGCATGTCGGTCAATGGATCCGGCATGGGGCTGGCTTCGGCATATTCGATTGCTTCGTCTACCTCGCCCTGTATTTCATTATGGATTGCTTGCGCTTCTTCAGTGGTTAGGACTTTGGCCAGCTCCAACTGTGCTTCAAACAATTTGACTGGGTCCCGTTCCATCCATTCTCGAACTTCTTCATCTGTCCGGTATGGGGTACCAAAAGCATTGACACCAGCATGGTTATAGAACCTGTAGGTTTTGCATTCGATCATGGAAGGCCCTTCACCATTTCGTGCTCGTTCCACGGCTGCTTTTGCGGCTTCATAGACAGCGACGACATCCATTCCGTCAACGATCACGCCTGGCATTCCATAGGCTACTGCCCTATCTGCAACGTCAGTAATAGCCATGACACGGTCCCGTGGCGTGTATTCGGCATACTCATTGTTCTCGCACATAAAAATAACTGGAAGGTGTAGAGCGCACGCCATGTTGGCCGCTTCATGAAAAGCTCCGATGTTTGTGGCTCCATCACCAAAGAAGGCCATAGTAACTAAGTTGTTTTTCCGGTATTTATTAGCGAATGCAGCGCCAACAGCGTGAGGAACCCCTGCTCCGACAATTCCATTCGCACCAAGCATCCCCAGATCAAGATCTGAAATATGCATGGAACCGCCTTTGCCTTTACAGTAACCTGTTGCTCGGCCCATGAATTCAGCCATCATTGGTTTGAATAGTCCGCCTTTTGCTACAAGGTGTCCGTGCCCTCGGTGCGTGGAAGTAATTTGGTCTTCTTCAGTTAGTGCGACGCATCCACCGGCTGCCACAGCTTCCTCACCTACATACAGGTGAATAAAGCCGGGTATTTTTGCCTCAGATGCAAGACGTCCCGCAGCTTCTTCGAGAAGACGGATTCGCACCATACGCCGGTGCAAGTCAAGAAGAACTTCTTTAGAGATTTTACTTTTTTCTTTTGTCGCCATTAGCGCTCCATTCGATTCCCGAATCTAGGACATTATAACCATTGAATTAGACGTTACAATTACGCGTACTCAAATCAACTTTGTTGACCAAGAGCCCATCGTATCCCCCGTCGTAGCAATTCATGATACTGGGGATTTTCCCATGAACACCTATCAACATTCGGGTAGTACGCTATTGCTTCTGGCATGTCCCAATGACCTCGACAGTGCCCAAGGTTGTTATAGAGGACAGCTCCTTGACCATGTGATTTGAGATAAGACACGAGATGGACTGGGTCGCTACCTGACCAGTCATCTTCAACAAATCCCGGAGTTTCACCCTGCCATTCTGTTTTTAAAAGCGGGTGAAGGTTCTCTTTATCGTGGTATTCGCAAAGATAAAGCTCATCATCAGTTTCAAAAGAATCAATTCCTTGGACAAGCCAGTGATTAGGGTCGGCAACTTCAACTGGGAAAAGCTGGATTGGGGGATGCGAAATGAACTGGCTTCCAAGCAGCTCCGCCCATATAGGGAAGCAACGTGGTGTTCCAACAGGGTTCGGTGGGCTAAAATCTAATGCAGCATTCGTCCCGTGAAGCGCAAGAAATCTGCCACCTTGCTCGACCCAATTACTGATCTCTCGTTGCGCATTCTCTGAAGGTCGTATATCGCACGTGTAGGAAATAAGAAAAGACGAAGCTGTAATGGAGTCAGTATCTTCATAATCCGAACCAACCTTTACTCTCACATTGGGATGCTCAGCTAACAATTTAAGCAGTTCGAGCCTGGCATAATCAATATCATGGAAACGTCCTCCAGCAACAAAGTACGCCTCTACTCTTTCTAGCCGTTCTTCACTCATTTGCTCTCCTTAGAATTGGATACGTTTCGTATACCCGCCATCGACAACTATGTTCGCGCCAGTTACCCAAGATGAAGCTGGGCTGCAGAGAAATGCTGCCACATTAGCAACTTCCTCAGGGCTCCCCATGCGCCCAGTTGGCTGATCAGCGACAGTTGCCTCATAGAAGGCAGGCATGCCTGTTTTGATCCTGTCCCATGGTCCTTGATCGAAGAAGATCGGCCCTGGAGCGAGAGTATTGACCCGTATTCCTTTTCCTGCAAGTGTTTGCGCAAGTCCAGCTGCATAGACGGTAGCTGCTGCTTTCAACGAACTGTAGCTTGTTGGCCCAGGCCCAAAGTGTTCAAGAGCCGCTGTAGAACTGATCATGAGCACAGCACCTTCACCAGAGGCTTCAAGGAGGTCCTCGGCTGTGCGGACTCCGCGGACAAGTCCCATGAGGTCAACTTGAAAGTTCGCATCGAATTTCTCATCGGTTTGACCGCCGCCGCCGCCAGAAGCGTTAGCTATAAAAATATCAAGGCCGCCTAACTCTGAAGCTGAATCTGTGATCCATGATGATAACTGGTCGCCATCACCGACATCAAAAGCTTGGCCTATCACTTCACCGTGGGCGCTTAGGGCTTCAAGGGCTTCATCGACGCCCTCTTGTCCTCGAGCGCAAATAGAAACTCTTGCGCCTTCATCTAGCATTTTGGTAGCGATAGCACGGCCAATTCCGCGAGATCCTCCGGTAATCACTACCCGTTTTCCTGAAAGTCCAAGTTCCATTGTTGTCTCCTTATTTACAAGTCTCTGAGGTCGATTTTAACCACATAGTAACTATATAAGTCTTGCACCATCAGAGACAAACGACAATCTGGGAGGAAAACACGTCAAATAGTTACTCCACTAGGGAAAGTATGGCTGACAGCATCGTCTGAAACTTGAGATGTGTTTCTACTAGCTCCAACTGTGGGTCGCTATCGGCGACTATCCCCACTCCGGCGAATAGCCGGGCTTCGGTTTTCTTGATTTGTGCTGAACGTATACCTACCGCAAATACTCCGTTCCCATCTGAATCCACCCACCCGACTGGTCCTGCGTATTTTCCACGTTCCGCTCTTTCAATCTCACTAATGAGAGCAATAGCAGCGTTTTGAGGTTTCCCAGCTACAGCTGGGGTGGGGTGAAGCGCTGCAACCAGTTCAAGCACAGATGCTGCCGGATGCGACAATTGTCCGTGTACGCGTGTTCCTAGGTGATGGACATTTGGGAGTGAAACAATGTTTGGTTCAGGGTCAGCATCAACGTAAGAACAGAATGGTAGGAGTTCGTTAAGTAACCATTCAATAGTGATCCGATGTTCGGAGTGGTCTTTTGTGGAGTCAAGCAATCTTGCGATCGAGCTTTGGTCTGCTTCTTTGTCGCTGAGCCGGGCGGTCGTTCCCGCTAGCGGGTGTGCCTGTACAACGTCACCGGCTCGCGATACGAGAAGCTCAGGAGAGGCTCCAACAAAATTATCGATCGAAAAAATCATTGCATTGGGTTCGGTAGATATGAGGCTCTCGATGATTTTAGGGATATCTATATCTCTATCCATGGTCACCATCAGCTCGCGGGCAAGGACTACTTTTTCAAGATCTCCTGCAAGTATGTGCTCTATTGCTTTAGTGACGATCTCATCACGCCACTGATCTGGTGGAATAATAGATTCTACTTCGGCTCGGGTGGGTGGAGAGTTCTCTTCTAGGGCTGGGAATGAGTGAATCTCTTCGATTGCTTTTTCAATTGATAGGAAACCATCGCCAGTGATGGTCAGCCATGTGCGTCCATCGGATCTTTGTCGTAGGAGGATCCGAGGGACAATCAACTCCCCATCTGCTTTTGAATCAAACGGGAACGTTACGAAAGCAGTCGGGCCGGCACTTGGCTCTTCTGTCTCGTTAATGTGGCTGATACGAGAAAAGCTTTTTTGTGCTGCGGCTCCGCCGGCTCGTCCATTAGTCCGATCTACTGTAAATCGTACTGCTTCACCAAAACCTGCAAGTGTCAAATCTTTATCGACCCAAAGCATCCCACCGGCACCGACCTGAAGCAGGTCAATATTGGAATCCAATGGGGCCGTTATTGATTTCACATTGTTTAGGGTAAAGGAGTTCACACCCGATGTTGCACCCTCTATCGTTGGAAGAAAGATTTTATGGAACGGATAGAACATTTATGAGACAGATGATTGAGGTAGATCTCAGGAGTTCTCCGGAGCAAGTATTTAGTGCCTTAGAGAATTTAAAGGCATACGAAAAATGGCTTGGTTTTATTGATGTAGTTGAAGAATTAGATATCGGCACCGAAGTCCCATGCTGGGATGTAACGCTACGCGCAGAAATAGGGCCATTTTCAAGATTGAAAAAGTTACGAATGGTCCGTTTCGTTAGTGAACCCTATAAAGAAATTGGATTCGTTAGAAGGGAAAGTGATGACAAAGTTCATTCGGACTGGAATCTGAACGTAAGGATAGAAAGTAAAGAGACTAATAGATGCACAGTTTTTTTGGAAGTTACATACTCCGGTCGATTCTGGTCAAAGCCGTTGCAGGGTGTTTTTAACTCGCATGTGGCCGCTGCAAAAGACCTTCTTCGAGCGTCCTTGGAGACAACCGAAGAGAAGTAACCAAGGTTCAAACAATGCAGAATGCTTCTTGGCGTATATTGGTTAGATGCAAGTTGTTTTTGTTGTGATCGATGCGTTACCAAATCAATGGGTCACACCAGAGTGGACGCCAAACTTATGGGAACTAGTAACAGAAGGAGGTTGGAATCCTCGCGGAGGGAAGGCTGTTCTATCAACGGCAACCTACCCTAATCATGCTTCCTTCGTCACAGGTCGCGAACCGGCCTCTCACGGAATTTTTGTAAATAGGGTGTGGGATGGTTCAAAATTCGTTATTTCTTCAAAGGTTGGCCCGAAGGGTGACACAATATTTAAAGCCGCTGGACGGTCAGGTATTTCTAACGCCGTTGTTGTCGGTGACCATAACCTCATTGGAGTGATGGGGGCCGAAGAAGCTGATGCCTGCTGGCCACCTGATGGTGAACGGGTAGATGTTGCACTAGATGAATTTCGCTACGCGGCGGATAGTTCGGTTCTCGATGCCGTTGACACTATTGATCTAGTATCTGCCGACTTGGGATTTGTTCATTTCAATGAACCTGACACTGTATGTCATTTATTTGGACCCGATGCGGAAGAAACGAAGGAGCGCATTCGTAGCACTGATGCTGCTTTCGGAGACCTCGTTGAGCGTTATAAGCCTTCGTGGGGTGATACAGTCCTGATCGTGGTAAGCGACCATGATCAGGAACCCGTTGTTGAGTATGGATTTGATCTCGCAGATGCTCTTCGCCAGAGAAGCCTCTCTGGAGTCGTTGAGAACGAGGGAACCTGTGCTGTTGTTTTTGATGGGCCAGCGACAGAAACTTTGATGACGTTTGATGAAGTTGAAGGAGCTATAGTTCTCGACGCTCAACATACGCTTGTCTGGGGTAAACCCGGGCATGTCTTTGGTCCATGGTTGGATGGCTTACACGGATCACATGGAAGTCCGCGTACCTCCACTCAAGTCACTGTAGTTGGAGGAGGTCACGCTCAGGTCCCAGTAATTGCATCTGCACTTGCTAAAAGGCGACTTAACGCGACTGATTGGGCTCCTTTAGTTGGAGAGTTAATGGGCTTTCAACTTACGGAGTAATGCCTCAATGAGATTCAACGTGCGCAGCTAGCTTCGAAGGGTTTGTTCGATGGGCATGGGGTACCCGCTCCAGAATTGCCGAGATTTTGCTCTGTGGCCTTGCGACTCTGCTTTACTATTTTGGAATATCTTTAAACGGGATATTTTTATCGACACGGGGTTCTCCAGGAAGCCCTAACACACGTTCCCCAACAATATTGCGTTGGATTTCATCAGAGCCGCCAGCTATCCGATACCCGGGTGCGCCCAGAAGGTGTTCGTTCCACCCAAATGTTCCCCACTCTCCCGTATCAGCGGTGATACGAGGTCCAAGTATTTTGGTGACCACATCACTCATAAGGTTCATTGACTTGACCCAAATCATTTTTGAAATTGACCCTTCTGGCCCTGGTGCTTGACCGATTTTGGTTTGGGCTGCAACCCGTTGATTATTTAAAGCCATGACCCGGTACTGGATATAGAGTTGAGCAAGGTCATCACGTATGAGAGGGTCGTCAGCGACTCCAAGATGTTGAGCTAACGCTTTGACTTGAACCCAATTACCACCCACACGAGTACTTCCATTACTGCTTCCTCGTTCGAAACCGAGAACAGTAAGAGCTACTTTCCATCCTTCTCCAAGGTCACCAATCCGATACGTATCTGGAACCCGAACGTCAGTAAAGAAAACTTCATTGAAAGAAGTTCCGCCACTCATTTGCCGTATCTGTCGGACCTCGAGTCCTTCGGCATCCATTGGGATAACAAATACTGTGATTCCTTTATGTTTCGCAAGTTCATTGTCAGTTCGACACACTGCCATTCCCCATGGGGAGAATTGAGCACCTGAACTCCAGACTTTTTGCCCATTGAGTATCCATTCATCTCCATCGCGTTCTGCTTTGGTAGAAACGTTCGCTAAGTCTGACCCAGCGCCAGGTTCGGAGAAAAGCTGGCAGCAGAGCTCTTCAGCTGCCGCCCATTTAGCGACCCAGTCTTTTTTTTGCTGGTCGGTCCCTAGGAGCTTGATTGTCGGCGCCATGAGGTGAGTGGTCACACTGTGCGTTTCGTGTCCGTCGGGTATCGCATACTGGGCTTCAAGTTTGTGAAAGGCCTTCTCATGCTCATTCGTGAGTCCCATTCCACCATATTCAGGGCCCCAAGTAATTTTGTGGTAACCAATTTCAGCTTTTTTGTTGGTCCACGCTACCACTTCATCGATAACGGCTTTTTCTTCTTCAAACGTTAGGTTGTGGAAGACAGAAACAGAGAACTCACCTTCTCCCCATGTTGGCTCTCTCTGTCCTTTCTCATTCGTGCTTCGAGGTTCGACGTTATTATCAAGCCACTCTTTTGCATCAGAAGTAAAAGTCTCTATATCGATCATGTCTTTATTATTGACGAGAAAACAAGTAATTGCTCTATCGAAGGAGAGATTTTTCGAGAACTAACTCAGGACTGATAAACCCTCAGCGATATCTTCGATCACGGCAGGATCTTCTGTTTTTGGGAGAGAGACAATCCCCATGTGCACTCCAGCCTCTTCAAATTCCTGAGCTTGCTCAATAGTTTCAGCAACGTCACCCGAGTACTGTAACAATGTTGAGATCATGATTTCGTTCGGGTCTCTTCCAATCTCGTCACACGCCTGCAGGAATACCTTGTGGCGCATTTGAAAATCTTTTAAAGACATTGATTGGGATCCGTAGTTCCAATGATGAGCATATTTTGCTACTGCCGGTATGGTTCTCCGCAATCCAGCACCACCGATGCAGATCGGCAATGGTTTTTGGGGCCCTTTGGGGTTGTTCATTGCGTTGGTCAACGTGTACCAGCTGCCACTGAAATTTGAGCGTTCTTGGGTAAGGAGTAGGTTCATCACTTCAAGTCCTTCCTCAAAACGTTCAAATCGTTCTTCCATAGTTCCGAGATCAATCCCATATGCTTCGCATTCTTCTTCATTCCAACCTGCCCCGATTCCGAGTTCAAGCCTTCCTTTGGATGTGATATCTAAAGTTGATGCCATGTTTGCGAGCACGGCTGGGTGCCGGTAAAGCATGCCGGTGACTAGCACACCGCCTCGTATACGTTGAGTTTCTTGGAGAAGAGCCGTGAGAGTGATCCATCCCTCTAGACAATCTTCGGTTGAGTCGCCGAAAAGTGGATAGAAATGATCAAAAGTCCAACCCGATTCATACAACTCGATCTCGTCAGCACGTTGCCAAACTTCAAGTAGCCACTCCCAAGTGCACCGTTGCGGCGAAGTACTAATAGCAAACCTCATGACAGTCCTCGAACTTTTGGATTTCCATCGGTCCAATCACCAATCAAGGCTCGGTGGGTTATCCGCCATCCATCAGGAGTGCGAATCAACTCGTCTTCATAACGTCCGGCGACAATGTAATTGTCGCCACCTTCAGTACCTTCTAGAGTGTGTTGGGCTTGAAGGTAACATCGGCATGTTGCTGTATCGCCGTTGATTTCTACCTGCTGGTTGCTGACCAGATGTTGCGAAGAAGTTAACGGATCTAGCGCTTGGTTGCACATCTCTATGATGGTTTGAAGGCCCTCAACCCTAACCCCCCGATAGTTACCAGTCACGTCCTCGACAAACACAGTATCTAATCTTTCCCTAGGGCCATGGTCAAGTAACCATGCATAAGCAATCGTAAGGCCAATGATTTCTTCCCGGTCTCGGATTTCTTGCAAAGCGTCATTCATATTTTTACCTTTTTAGATCTTATTCATTTCACCTAGATTGTACTTTGGGGTTTCCTTCAACCCAGTCAATGGTTAGGGTTCGATGTTTAATTCTCCACCCCTGAGAAGTTCGAACTAGCTGGTCTTCATACCTTCCTGCCATGATGAAATTATCCCCTCCTTCCGTACCTTCTAGAGTGTGTTGGGCTTGAAGGTAACATCGGCATGTTGCCTCATCTCCATTAAGTTGTACTTGCTGATTGCTTACGAGGTGTTGCGAGATCGTCAAACGGCCTAATGCTGATTCAACTTTTTCTATGATTTCCGCGAGGCTGTTGAATTCGTCTCCCATGTAATTGGCGACTGCGTCAGGAGTAAAGACCGTATCGAGCCGCTCCCTAGGTCCATGATCCAACAACCATCCATAGGCGATTGTAAGATCAATAATTTCTTGTCGATCTTGTATTTCTTTTAGTTCGTCTGGCATGTTCGCTCCTTGTTAAGAAAGAACTCTAGATGATTTTTCCAGATTTATTCAATCGATAAGTTTCCTTTCTTGGTTCTTGTCTTCGGGGACTGTTATTCTCCGATCATGATCCGTCAGTTCGATATGGGAACCGCTTTACTTTTGATTGATGTCCAAATAGGCGTAGACGATCTCTCACACTGGGGTGGGGTTACGGGAAGAAGAAATAATCCTGATGCTGAGAAGAAGATGTTAGATTTACTCATCAAATGGCGATCAACGGGGCTTCCTGTTGCCTTTACCCAGCATGACTCGGTTGAAAGCAACTCCCCCCTTAAGCTCAACCTCCCGACTGGCAGGCAGAAACTTGGCTTCGAAATTCAATCGGGAGACATCGCTGTCACAAAAAACGTTAACAATGGTTTCATCGGTACCTCTCTCCAAAATGACCTGAACGCATGTAGTGTCAATCGGTTGGTTGTTGTGGGGTTCTTTACCAACATGTGTGTGGAGGCGACCGTACGTATGGCGGGAAATCTTGGATATGACACTTACCTGATCCCTGAATGTTGCGCTACTACTAATCGTTTAGGTCCGGGTGGAGTTGACTACGATCCGGAACTAATCCATGCCATCACAGTGGCGAATCTTCACGGAGAGTTCTGTACATCATTGAACCCCCACGTGGCTGAGGGTCTTTTATCGGGCGACAACATTGACCTGAATAGGGTCCAAGGTAACGAGTAGGTGCGGCTATGACCGGTTCCTTTGGCGTGAATTCAATGGTTAGTCCTTTAATCAGTGTTGCCATGCGTGCACCGGGGGCGATCCTTTCTGCTGATCATGAGAAATGGCATTACGGAAAAGTTCTTGATGATCTGGCTCTTGTCGAACAATTCAACGAATTTACCAGATTACTTTCTTCGTCTGGAGTAGAGATCATCTGGCTTCCAGATGATGCGGATGAGCTTGCCGATTCTGTTTTCACATACGACCCTTCTTTCATGCTTCCTTCAGGAGCGGTTTTGTTACGCCCCGGAAAAGAAAGACGATTAGGTGAAGTTGATGTGCATCGAAGATTCTATCAGCATGCTGAGATCCCTATTCTCGGAACGATTGAAGCTCCCGGCACTATTGAAGGCGGGGATTGCTTCTGGCTAAATGAAACGACTTTAGCTGTAGGTAAAGGTTTTAGAAGCAATGATGTTGGTATTTCACAGTTTCGTGACCTTGTTTCCGCTGAAGGAATTGAGGTCATACAATTTGATCTTCCGGATTACAAGGGGCCTGATGCCTGCCTGCATTTAATGTCGTTAGTTAGTCCTCTTGACAGTGACTTGGCCATTATCTTTGAACCTTTGCTTCCTGCTGGACTTACAGCAACTCTGATTGATTTTGGTTTTGAGTTACTAGCAGCATCAGAAACTGAATTTGAAGAGAGCCATGGGTTGTCATTAAATGTTTTAGCTACTTCACCGCGACAAGTAATAGCAATTAATGGATTTCCAGAAACTCACCGGTTAATGCTTGAAGCGGGGTGTTCTGTTTCTTTATTTGATGGAGATGAACTTTGTATCCCATGTGAAGGTGGCCCCACGTGTTTGACCCGACCGATTCTTAGGTCTTGATCTAGCGTTGCCCTTCCCAAGATTCACGCGCCGCAGGCCATGGGTTACTGAGGAGGGATGTCTCGTCAGCGAATCTCATCACTTTTCTTTCTGATCTTTCGTATGTTGGCCATTCACCAAGTGCGTTTGTACTGGGGTTGCCTTCACGTATGAATGCTGCCCAGGCCGTGTGCATAACATCACCGACGTGGTTGGGAAGGTCTGATGTTCCAAGAAAGAGTTCTGTTCCTTTGGCGTCCAACGTTCCAAACGTAAACGGGATCTCTAGGGCATGACAGGACCCAAGCAAACCATTGAAAGCTTTACTTTTCCAGTCAAATTCGTACATCCAAGACTCCCCACCATGGCTCTCTCTGGCTTCAGCCATTCGTATAGCTGGAATCCGGAACGTGTAATCTGTTGAAACGGCGAGAGCGATCTCTCCTGCTGAGATCTCTCCCCTGTCCTGTCGTACCGCTTCTATGTATGGGGTTGGCTCACTGACATAGTTACCTAACCACTTGTGAAGTTTCTCTTCAGGGATTTGGTTGGTTCCCCATAAAGTTGTTTCATCCGTGTTAGTCCCTGTTAGGAGAGGAATATCTGCTGACACTCCTTTTTCAAATAGCTCTATTGGATGGTCGGTCAATACCTCAGGCGTAATTGATGGGTAGAACGGTAGTTGCCCGGCAGTCATGAATTCATTGGAGTGCGCTTCAACGTATTGTTGTGCTTCCAGTATGTCGTCAACCGTGCGTGATTGAAGCTCATGAAGAGAGTTGGCTTCTAAACGGTCCATTAGGAGTTGTCCGGCTACTTCTGCTTCTTTTTGGGGAATCACATGATGTCCTGCTCCGCTTTGCGTTATTGCTTTGCAGAACAGTCCCCGGCTTTGTGGCATTGCCATAATTGTCGAGACGCTGAAGGCACCAGCAGATTCTCCAGCAATCGTCACTTGATCGGGGTCTCCACCAAAGTTTTCGATATTGTCCTTTACCCATGTGAGAGCAGCGATTTGATCCAATATTCCATTTATCCCTGATGTTGGAGCTTCAGGGATCCTTGCGAATCCAAGCGCTCCGAGGCGGTAGTTGATTGTGACGATAATTATGTCACTTTCCTTGGCGAACCTTGTCCCGTCGTACCATGGGATGGAACCTGTCCCATGCCGGTATGCTCCACCATGAATCCATACCATTACTGGACGTTTCTTCCCATCAGTGGGTGGGGTGCAGATATTAAGGGTGAGGCAATCTTCGTCCCAAGACACATCATGGGAGTCGGTTAGACCTTCTCCAGGTAGTTGTGGAGCGACAGGTCCAAATTGTGTCGCATTAAGAGTTTCTGTCCATGGTGAGATGGGTTGCGGCGAAGCGAATCTGTGTTTTCCTATTGGAGCAGCAGCGTAAGGTATCCCTGCGAAAAGAAAAACTCCATTTCGTTCCCTCCCTTCAACTGGGCCTAGTTGGGTTTCTATTCTTGGATTCATTTCAGCGTCGAATTTTTTATCCTATTTCGCCTGTGTTATTTGATTCCTCAGAAACAGGTTCTTCTCCAGAAGTATTCGGTTCGGGTAATTCCCAACTATTTTCTTGCAAATGCCTGATGATAATTTCTGTGATTTCATCTGCGATACTTCCCACATCTGGGTCAATGGGAATCATGTTCGAGGAGAGAACAATTGATAAGTCTAAATCTGGGAAATAACGGGCATGGGACCGGAAGCCTGGGACACCGCCCCCATGTTCAAATGTTGCGTAGCCAACTCTTTCACTTAATTGAATTCCTAACGCGTATGAGCTGCCGATAGCTTTTTCAGAGAAAAGGTCAATAGTTTCTTGTGTGAGGATAGTTCCATCGAACATTGCCTTAAAGACTCGAGCGAGGTCGTCCATCTGGGCTTCTACTCCTCCACCCGTCCACCCCACTGAGGAAAGAACTTCTTGAGGCCCGACGCTTAGATCAAGCACTCCTTCACTGACTCTCGCTGCTTCTAAGTAGGGAGAGAGTCCAGGAAGGAAGCTAATTATAGTGGCGAGTTCTCCTTGTACGAACATTGCTGGGACCATAGTTGGCGGAAACTCTTTTGGAGGAAGATACATATCGGGGGCATTAGCGGGAATTGAAATATACTCTCTGAGTAATACATGTGCTTCCCGACCTGTCACTGCCTCAATGACTAGGCCTGCTATGACGTGACCTACAGTGTTATAAGAATATTCAGTTCCTGGAATGTATTGAGGTCCTCTCCCGAAAGCCCAATCCACGACTTCTTGAGGTTCAAAGATAACGTCAAGTCTCGAGCTTGCTAACAAATAAAAGCCGGGATCAAATGCGTATTCAGCAAACCCGTCGGTGTGGTTTAAGATCTGGCGAATAGTGATGAGCGGCGCGTAGTCCACTCCGTCAAGAACGTAGCCGGTGGCCCATTCACTTCCCAGATAAGTCATTACTGGTTCATCTATTCCAATTACACCTTCTTCAACTAGTTTGAGAACTATCGCTGATGTTATGGGCTTCGAAATACTTGCTATACGCCAGTAATCCTCGACGGATGCAGGAGTTCCATTTCTATCTCGCGCTCCTTCGGCGATATTAATTTGCGACCCATCTGGGAGAAGAACAGAAAGGGAGGACCCTGGAGCTCCATTCGCCTCTAGCCACCCTTGAAGGCTTTTTGAAATTTCAGCAGATAACTCATCAGAGGCGAGTGTTGGCTGTTCTTCGTCACCTTGAGTTTCGTCACCTTGAGTTTCGTCACCTTGAGTTTCAGGAGCTGCTGTTGGTGTTACTTCTTCAGATCTTTCTTTAGTTTCTGTTTCTGTAACCTGGCTTTCTTTTGGACCGGCGGTTTCTTTAGAATCTTCTGACCCGCTGCAGCTACTCAAGGCCAACATAACTACAAGTAGGCCACTAAGAGTTCTAGATATTTGCATCGTTTCCCTCCGGAGATATCGGCAACGAGTAAAGCTTTTACTGGTCAACGCATTCTATTGTCTAATTACCCTTTGGCTCTTGAAGCGAAGCCAAAAAGTTTTCCAGCGACTTTTCTGATCTGGATTTCTTCAGATCCTTCGGTTATCCGGTACCGGCGATGATGCCGGTAGATGTGCTCGAAGGGGAGTTTTCTCCCATATCCCTGTCCTCCGCATGTCTGCATTGCCCGATCAGCAGCATCACAGCAGAACCGATTCCCCCTGTAGTTACACATAGCAACCTTGTCGGTTATTTCCATATGGTCTATACCTTGATCGAGTTGCCAGGCTGTTTTCCAGATCAAAGCACGGATCATCTCTGCCTCAGTATAAAGTTCCGCTAGCGGGAATTGAATTGCTTGATTTTGCGCTAACGGTTTCCCGAAAACGACCCGGTTGGAGGCCCATTCAACTGCAGTGTCGATGCAGTGCAAACCCGCACCCAGAGATGACGCTGCTTGACGTATCCGGTTTTCATGGACGAACAATTGGGCTGTCTGGAGTCCCCTACCTTCTTCGCCGAGAATATCCGAATGATTGACCCGAACCCGATTGAGAGTGACGTGAGCATGGTCGGTCGGCATGTTGAACGTCCACATGAACTCTTCCACCTTAAATCCCTTCGAGTCTGTGGGGACGATAAAGCAGGTGATCCCATTGCCTTCACCCGGCTCTCCTGATGTTCTTGCGAAAATATAGTCGTGGGTGGCGTGATGGAGTCCCGTGTTCCAATATTTTTCGCCTGTGATTACCCATTCATCTCCGTCCCGTGTGGCGGTGGTTTCCATCCATGTGGCATCAGAACCATGGAGAGGTTCAGTAAGCCCAAAGCCGATCCTTGCTTCACCGTTGAGCATTTTAGGTATCCACTGTTCCTGTTGGGCTTCGCTACCAAATCGTTCCATCATCAGGACCGTGACTAGATTCCCAACAACAGAGCTTTCATTTTGTAGGTCGTTATGTAAACCCAATCCTTTGCGGGCAAGGTGTTCACGAACGATCGCCATATCAAGGTTCGTTCCGTTCTTGCCACCGAAACGCTCCGGAAGGTGGTAGCGCCAGAACCCTGCCTTATCTGCTTCCTGACGCATCCGAACCAGGAGGGCTTCCCATTCCGCGTTTGGTAGCCCCTCTCGTTCCCAATCGGTGCGGCTATCTTCTCTACGGTGGTCAAAAAACCGGATGTTGTCGTTTTCCTGCTCGATTGGCCGGATGACGTCATCAATGAATGCATCTAGGTCACCTAGAAGCTTCAGAGTTTTTTCGGGAATATTAAAATCCATACTGTGAAATTAGCGGATCAGGCCTTTGGTGTGAATTAGAGAAGCAAAGTTCCCAATGTCATTGGTGGTCCCGACCATATCCTTCCGGTTCTTCCCAATTCGGGATTGCTTCCCATGTCACCGGAGATTCCCACTTTTCCGAATAGACAAATTCATGAGCCGGTTTGCGGTTCGCCATCCCCCACCTACCAGTCGGGTAACCGATTGGGATCATTGCATGCATGTGCCAAAACCCCTCAGGCATCTCCAACAAATTTTCGACATCTTTTTTACGAAGTTTCAACAAAGTAGTTATGAAAGTCCCCAAACCTTCTGCCCTTGCAGCCAAGCAAAGGTTCCAAAGAACCGGAAAGGTCGTTGACTCTCCTCGATCTTTTCCAAAAACAAAAATGAGCATTGGGTGCTCATCGAGATGTTCAACAAAGTGCTCGGCTGAATTGGAAATACGTCGTGTTTGTTTCACGCTGGGATCTTCTGGGTCGCCATCGCTGAGCATCTCTTGCACTCCGGCGTAGCTGGTCGCTTGCAACTCCCAAAACGCATCATGGTAAATCGATTTCAACTTTGCCATGGTCGCTTTGTCAGTAACTGTAAGAAACCGGAACGTATGGCTATTACCTCCGGAAGGTCCCCGAACTGCTGCATCTATAATTCGAGCCAGCACGTCGTCTGGAATAGGCTCTGATTTCACCCGGCGCATCGAACGAGTTGTGTACATTGCTTCGTAAAGATCCATATCTTCCTTTTTTCTATTGCTAAGTTATGAAGGTAACCGGTTACTGATATTTTTGCGAACCAACTAAGGAGAATCAAACATGACCGATAATGAATTCGATTACGAAGACGTAACGGTATATACACTGGACAACGCTGATGAAGAGATGATGCTCAAACTGCAAACGGAGTGCACTTTTATTTGGGCAAACAAAGAAGGATGGCCTTTAGGCGTCATTATGTCTTATGTATGGGCAAAGGGGTGTTTCTGGGTCACGCTGACAAGCCAACGTGCCCGCGTTCCTGCTATGCGGCGTGATGACCGATGCGCTGTGTGTGTCACTAGCAAGGGGTCTAAAGCTGGCAAAAACCAAACCGTGACCTATAAGGGTAGATGCGAGATCCTCGAAGACGACGAGACGAAAGCATGGTTTTACCCTGCTTTAGCTGCTGCACTCAACCCGAAAGATGAACAATGGCAGAGAAATTTTGTAGGGTTCCTAGACTCTCCACGTCGCGTTATTTTTAAGATTACGCCCACCCAGCGAATCGGGTATGACGGACGAAAAATGGGGGAAGCCACGGCTCAATGGGTTGCCGATCACGGAGATCAGTAAATGCTTCTTGCAGGTCCTCCTTTAATCATCATGGCAATGGAGGCAGAAGCAGCACCCGTTCGCGCTTCGCTTGGGCTCGAACAAGCAGGCGAGAGGTTGCATCCAATGTTTCCCGGCTTAGTCTGGGCAACCCCAAAGGTTTGTTTAGCTGTGAATGGGATAGACCGACGCTACGGAGTTGACAGTATCGCAAGCCAACCCGCAGCGGTTACTACCCTGCATGCAATCCAGCGGACAAGCCCGAGCCTCGTTATCTCTGCGGGTACAGCTGGCGGTTTCGCACGAAGATCAGGATTCATTGGAGAGGTGTGCTTAGCAAACCGGTGCTTTTTTCACGATCGCCGCATTCGCCTTAAAGGATTTGATAGATATGGGGATGGCGACTACCCCGTACAAGACATGAGTACGGTTGGAACTAAGTTGGGGTTTCGAATGGGAACGGTCAGTTCAGGAAATGCCCTAGATGCCCCTGATGTCGATATCAAAAAAATGGATCTTACTGAGACCATTGCGAAAGATATGGAAGCTGCAGCCGTTGCGTGGATTTGTGAACAATTTGCAATCCCGTTCACAGCATTGAAAGTTATTACTGACCTTATCGACTCAGATAAAGCCACTGCAGATCAATTTTCCCGTAACTTTGCGGCAGCAAGCGAACGCCTTGGAGAGGCCGTCAAAGAACTTATTTATATGATTTCAAACAAAGGAGAAATTAATGACATTAGGACTTAATGCTAATGAGGTTTTAACAACGACTCGGTCGGTCCGTAAGAGATTAGATTTGGACCGTCCTGTGGAACGGAAAGTAGTCGAAGAATGCTTGGATATTGCTTTGCAAGCACCAACCGGATCAAATACGCAAGGATGGCAGTGGGTATTTGTCACCGACCCTGATAAGAAAAAAGCTATAGCTGATTTTTACGGAGCAAATTATGACGCTTACACCAATCGGGCTGATCAGCCACAGTACGGGGATGATGACCCACGGACATCGCAGCGACCGCGAATCATGGACTCCTCGCGGTATCTCCGTGAGGTCTTCCACCGAGTTCCCATCATGCTTATCCCCTGCCTTCAAGGAGAAGGAAGGCTCGATTCCGGCACACCCACATTTGGACAAGCAAGTGCATGGGGTTCAATCCTTCCAGCAGTATGGAGTTTTATGCTTGCTCTTCGTGAACGGGGTTTAGGGTCAGCATGGACAACACTTCATCTTCCAAATGAAAAAGAAGTAGCTGATTTACTCGGAATACCGTTTGAAACTGTCACCCAAGCTGGGCTTTTCCCCATTGCGTACACCAAAGGAACTGACTTCCAGTTAGCTAAAAGACTGCCAGGGTCCGACCTTAGCCACTGGGATCAATGGTAAAACGAAACGATTTCTTTCAATTAATTATGCGTAACGTCCCGTGCTCTCTCGTCGTTGACGCGCCCATTCATGAGACTCTTCAGCTTGCGCCCAAGAGATAGCATTATTAATGAGCCTGCTATACAACGGTTCGGCATATTGATCTGGTCCGTCACCAAATTGAAGATATGCCACCGGAGAGTTCCCAGCATGTTTTACCCAACCGACAAGGTTGCTCCCTTGAGGGTGATCCCATCCTTCATTACTGTAGCCTTTGCCTCGAATACCTAAATTCGTGGAATAAAAATCTTCAGCTATAAAGGGAAGGTTTGAACGGAGAATTGGATCAACGAGGTCTTCTAGCACAGGAGCCAAATAAACTTCGTCGGTGAATTCAAAAGTAGAAGGTATATCTTTAACTATTGGGTGCTCTCGGTCAACGACTTCAATTGTGTGATTTACGTTATGGCGGTAGCCAGAATCCGGATAGTCAACGCCGCGTAACGATCCGGGCTGGTAGTGGAATCTACCGCCAATTACATGGGCCCATTCCTCCCATGTTGGCCAGGCCGCTATGGAATGGTGTAAGAAAACCATGCCTTTTCCCGCCTCTAACAACGCGCGACTTCCAGCGATAAATTCATCTGATGGGTCATGAAATTTGACAGGGAAGGTTCCGTGTTTACGTGCAGTAGAGTCAGCAAATTCAATTCCCGGCATATCGTACATGACAAAAACATCCCAGTTTTTAGCTGCATCTGGGTCAAAAAAATGTTGAGCAGCGGGCTGTTCAACATGGGTGTACTCGGTTACAGAACTTTCTTCATCAGCCACGAGTCCATCAAATATTTTAAAAAACTTGTCTTTGTGGAAAGGGTGACCTTTCGTTATCAGAAGCAATCTAGTCATTGGAGAAACCTACCAGAAATGAGGCGAGTATGAAAACATTGAACTAGCGTTAGCTTTATGCAGGACCCTAGTGGAATGCCAGAAAAAATCACTGCGTTACTCGAAGCTAACGGAGTTTCTGACGTAAATGTGGGCGGGTATGAGGCTATGACTGGAGGCTACTCACGGCTTATGGCACGTTTTGAGGCTTCATTTACCATCGATGGAACTAGCGAATCTGGTACGTATGTCCTGAGAGGCGACCCTCCGGAGGGTACTGCCCTTATAGAAACTGACCGTTCTCAAGAATTTGCCGTAATACAGGCTGTTTCGTCGTACCTTAATACTCCAGCTGCGCGGTTCCTTGACGCAAAGGGAGACTTCATCGGGACACCAGCACTAATTATTGATTTTACTAAAGCTGAATCTACGTTGCCATGGATTGAGAAGAATGGTGCTGCTACTCTTCCAACGAAGCTTGCAGAATTGGCAGGGGCGATGCACACCATTCCCGTCGATGAATTACCCGAGATTCTTGCGAGACCGGTTTCTGGCGACCCGTTAACTGATCAGATCATGATGTGGAAGCAAACAGCAGCTAAACATGTTGAACACTTACCTATTTTTCGGTACGTAGCAGCGTGGTTGGATGCGAATAGGCCACCACCTGTCCCTGTTTCACTTGTGCACCATGATTTTTCTACTGCAAATATGATGGTTGATGGAGAAGGAGAGCTTGTCGTAATTGATTTTGAACTCGCAACTATCGGTGACCCGCGAGAAGATCTGGGGTATTTCAAAGCGTATGCACAGGCAGCTCCGCCCGATTTAATTGATGAGAACCCTAAAGTCTTTCTAAGCCGGTATAGGGAAGTCACTGGATTAACGGAAGAACAAGTAAACCCAGTGGTTTTGACATATTTTCTTGTCCTTGGTGTTATTGGAGTTGTCAGTCAAATATCTAATAGCGGATCAGCTATGGCTAGAGGAGAGACATCATCAACGGGCATTGCGTTCAATTTAGATAATTTACTTTTTGGTCAAGCTGCTTGGATAGCTGCGACCGATGCCTTGGAAGCAGCGCTAGATGGTGAGGTAAAATAGTGTTAGCACAACCGACGACAGACAAAATTCTTCTAGCAATAGCAGATGACCTGAATTCCATTGTTCTTCCAGCTGTTGATGATGAACAAGCTAAAATTCTCCTAGGGCAGATTGACCAGTTGCTTCGGCGATTGAGCCGAAGAAGCGCAACTGAAATCGCTTGGATGGTGGAAGAAATTTTAGCTATAAATATGGCAATAGGGAGAGAGCCTAAAGACCTCAACAGCCTTTTACTTGCTGATGTAGCGGCAGAGTATTCGGAAGCTTCTGGAGCGTTAGGTGATGCTATCGACGAGGCTTTTGCTGACGAAAATGCAGCTATGATAGCTAAGTTGAAAAATCTGCTTTCTTTACGTATAGAGAAAGAACAAGAAATCCTCGGCCAGCTTGACTTGGTCGGAAGAGGGTAAGTCATTAAGAACCAAGGCTATTGAGCCTATAAGAACTGAAAGTTAGGAGCTTAAATGTTTGATTTCAATGGAAAAACGGTACTGATCACTGGAGCCAGTTATGGCCTCGGAGAACAATTCGCGTATGCGTTTGCCGATGCGGGTGCTGACCTAATACTCACAGCACGAAGTGAGGATTTGCTTCAAAACGTAGCAGAAAATTGTCGGGCGAAAGGGAGGGAAGTCACTGCAGTTACCGGTGATGTCTCTATAGAAGATGACGTTAGGGCCGTGGTAACTACAGGCATTGAAACCCACGGGAAAATTGATGTCTTGATTAATAATGCCGGCATTGCTGATATGCGCGGTATCGCCCCAGAACACTTCGATAGCGAAACATTCAACCAGATAATTTCTGTCGACCTTGTAGGAGCGTTTTACTTTGCTCGTGAATGTGGGTTACATATGTTGGAAAATGGTTCTGGCTCTATTGTCAATATTGGGTCGATTCTAGGAAGCGGCGGAAGCGAAAATGGTGTTATCGCCTATAGCGCTGCTAAGGGTGGGCTCAGAAATATGACACTCCAACTTGGAACCGAATGGGCTGATAGGGGCGTACGTGTAAATTCAGTTTCACCGGGTTTTATTGTCACTGAAATGACAAGAGTCGCATTGGAGGCCATGGGCATTGACAAGTGGATCGCTAGCCGAACCCCGATGAGACGTGTAGGAGAATCACACGAAGTAGCTAATGCCGTAATGTTTCTCGCCTCTGATCTTGCTAGCTACATAACCGGCGTCGATCTTCTCGTTGATGGTGGCACCAACGCAAGTAACGGAACCTTTCAGATTCCACCGATTCACCATGAATGGAACGTTGACACACCAATGGTTCCATCTCCTTACCAACCAGTTCAACCGCGACCTGATTGGTACCAAGCTTTGGAAGCAGGAGTGCCCGGAGTCCACTACCCCATACCCGAATAATTGTGACATCCCCCGAAACTCCGAAGAGTCCACAGGAGCTAGAGCCCATAACTAGAAGAGCTTGGGTAGTTCTCGTGGTCTGCACCTCAACCGTTTTCCTTATGCTTCTTGATAGCGGGGGGGTTTTTATCGCGTTCCCCTTTATTGAAGAGCGTTTTGGTGGGGAAGCAACGCGAACAACTTTGTCATGGATTGTAACAGTTTTTTATATTGTGATGATCTCCGTGTTCCTTGCTGCGGGAAGATTATCCGACCGTTGGGGAAGACGTCAGACTTTTCTTGCTGGCCTTATCACATACGCTGTTGCTGCTTTCATCGGATCTATAGCTACTACTGTTTGGCTTCTTATATTGATGCGTGCCGTGCAAGGCATAGGCATAGCCCTTCTTGCCCCAAGTGCTCTTGCGCTATGTTTACCCGAATTCCCTCATTCACGCCGTGCTTATGCTTTAGGAGTTTGGGCCACTATCGGAGCAGCTGCTGGAATGCTGGCAAGTCCATTGGCGGCGGTACTTCTAGCAATATTTAGCTGGAGAGCGGTGTTTGTTTTTAACGGCCTAGTGGCCTTGTTTACATGTTTTGTTGGATATAAAGTCCTTGATGATCAAACCGCTGAAGGAAATCAAGACCCGATTGATGCCCTAGCAGCAGCTCTAGCGACGATTGCTGTCGCCGGACTTGCACTGCTATTAATTCAGGGAAATGTTTGGGGTTGGTCAGACCCGAAAACAATTATCTCTGCAGCCATTCCTGCGACTCTTGCCCCTCTCCTCTTCGTACGTAATCGGCGGCAAAGTTTTCCGCTGTTCAATCCTGAGATTTTTGGTAACAAGCATTTTGCTATTGCATCGATCTCTTCGGTATGTTGCCAAGTTGGTTTTTTTTCTCTTTACTTTGGATTGCCGCTCTACATGAAAGAAGTATGGAATTGGGGGCCGTTAAAAATTGGTATGGGATTGCTGCCAATCAATATCATCCCATTGTTTGCTGCTATTGCTGTAGGGAAGATCGTAGATAGGGAAGGGCCAAGACGGGCAATGGCTTGGGGCGGGATACAAGCCGGACTAATTTACCTGATCATTGGTTTCTGGCTGATGGATGCCGGGTACGTTTATATTGCTGTTGGTTTATGCATTCTCGGGTTCGGGGCTATGGCTATTAGCAATACCACAACCGTTGCTGCTCTGTTTAGCATTAAGAACTCTGTCCTTAGTAGTGCAAATGCTGGGTACTACTTAACGAGACGATTGGGCTCAGCTTTCGGTGCAGTAGCAACGGCCGCAATCATCGGTAACCGAACCGGCGATAATTTCGCTGACATCTACCTGTGGGTTTGGGTGTTGGGAGGAACAGCTTACATAGTTGGCGGCATTGTTGCTCTTCTCTTTTATCCAAACACAGTTGACCTTACTAAGGAAACATCTCAGTAAGGTTCGAGCCAGTACGATAACTTTCGCTTTTTTAACTGTTCAAGGTAGGTCAGAGAAGCTCCAATGATGTACCGTTACTCTATGACTTCAAAACGTATTGTTATCACAGGAGCCAGTCGAGGTATTGGTCTCGAAATGGCAAAGATCCTTATCGGTAAAGGGCATTCAGTATATGGTGCCGTTCGTAACCCTGATGGAGCAAACGATCTCCGTGAGGCTGGTCCTACTGGAATTTTGCAGCTCGATATCGGAGACCAATCTTCCATTGACGCCTTCGGTCAAGAACTAGCCTCGATAACAGATGGCATTGACATACTGGTCAATAATGCTGGTATTACAAGTAACGACCTAGGCGTTAACAGGCGTCAATGTAACCCTTGGGAGATTGATCCAGCGATTGTTTTGGAAGAAACACAGATAAATGCCCTTGGACCAATGATGGTAACCCGAAATGTTATTTCTCTTCTTGAAGCTGGAAATAACCCTGTTGTCCTGAACACATCTTCACAACTTGGGTCAATGGTGATAGGCGCCATGATGCCGTCTGATGTTGCCTACAACGTTTCAAAAGCAGCAGTAAACATGATTACCGTCATGTCCGCTTCAACGAATAAAAACGTAGCTTTTGTCGCATTGCATCCGGGATGGGTCAAGACCGATATGGGAACGGATGCTGCGGAAATGGAAGTCTCTGATTCTGCTGGAGCTATCGTTGATTCTCTTTTGAGCCTAACGATCGAAGACTCTGGGCGCTTCATCCGCTGGGATGGAACAGACCACCCCTGGTAGTAATGGCCGTTATCGAACAGCTGTGGCGATATCCGGTTAAATCCCTTCAGGGGGAAGAAATCAATTCAACTACTGTCAGTGATGTGATACCAGGTGATCGTGCTTGGGGCATTATGGATTGTGAAAACGGTCAGCTATTATCTGCTAAGCGAGTACCCAAACTGCTTGAAGGTTCTGCCAAGTTGGTAACGGACGGGTGTGTCTTAACGATTGAAGGTAGCGATTACCACAGCTCTGACCCAAAGATAAATGAAATACTATCGACATGGCTTGGGCGTAACACCCGACTAGCTTCTCCCACACCTGGGCAACAGGAAACAATCGAAATTGAATGGGATGAAGGGGCCGAAGACGTGCCCGAACAACCGGAAATACTTGAATTCTCTACATCTCCTGGTTGGTTCTATGATTCAAGTTCCAGCCTTCATCTCATCGGTTCGGGTACCTTATCCATGCTTAACGCCCGTGTCGGGGGTGGCGCTGGCGATGTAAGAAGATTTAGGCCCAATATTGTTGTTTCTACGCCTGATGCATTCATTGAAGATGAATGGGTTGGGAAAGATCTTCTTCTCGGGACCGTCACGGCATCAGTAAAGAAACGGACAGACAGGTGCATAGTTATCACGCGAGCAGTTGGTGAACATCCAGCTTCACGGACGACTTTAAAGTACCTCAGCAGAAACCATCAACGAGAAGCCGGTATCAGCTTGAATCCAACAAAATCTGGTCGTATGTCTATCGGTGACTTTGTCGAAGAAAAAGACGCGTAACTCTATTCGAATTGTTTCCGAATCGCCGGATTAGTTACTACATCCGGAAGACTATCGCCCGAAACGCCAAGGGTCGCTCCCCCATCAACAGTCAAAGTTTGTCCAGTTATGTACTCTGCCCTTTTTGAGAGAAGGAAAAGCACCGCATTGGCGATATCTTCGGGTTCTCCACGACGCTGAAGCGGTATCTTCTGTGCCACTTCTTCAAGATCGCTTTGACCAGCTCTAGGTGTCTTGACAGTCCCCGGTGCGACAGCATTCACACGAATTCCGTATTGCCCCCATTCAGCAGCCATGGTCCGGGACATTGACTCTAACCCTGCTTTTGCCGCTCCATAGCCAGCGAGGAGGGGGCTTCCCCTAGCGCGAATAGATGAGAGATTAACGATTGACCCTGAATCTGATTTTTCCATCAAGGCCGAAGCGAATCGTTGACAACTAACCAGAACGTATCGAAGATTTCTTGAGAGGATCCGGTCAAACGTTTCTAGTTGGCAATCCTTTGTTCGGCTCCAGTCTGTAATTTCGACCCCGCCAACCACATTCGCTAAAAGCGTGACTGGTCCAGATCTGGTGAGAATCTGGTCGAGCACCTTAGAGAATTCTTTTTCTTTTGTCACATCAGCAAGGTGGACATCGACTGATCCTCCCAGTACAGCTACTTCTTTGATCAGGTCATTAGTATGTCCCTCATCGTAAGTAACTACATCAAGAACTGCGCCGGCTTCGATAAGAGCCAACGTAACTGCAGAGCCTATGCCTCCTCCAGCCCCGCCAATGACAAGAGCTTTTCTTCCGGTTAGATCAAGTGTCGGTAAGGCGCTCACGATTGCAGGTTAGCTGGATTGCATACCGATATCTATATTGGTCCCGTAGATCATAATTAATTCAGACTGATGGTGGTCTTCTCCTTCAGCGTCTCTAAGCTCATGTTGTGGAATTAATCATTGTTCGCCATGGAAGACCCAACCGTGTAGAAGGTGTTCAGGGTGTAGCAGACCCTAGCCTGACTGAGATAGGGTCTGAACAAGCTGAAGCTGTTGCCGCTTTTCTATCGAAGAGCAAAATCGACCATATCTTTTCGTCACCTATGTTGCGGGCTCGCCAAACAGCGCAACCTCTTGCAACCCAGATGGGGATGGACTTGATCATTGTCGAGAATCTGGCAGAGATCGATAAGGACAGTAATACCTACCTACCTATGGAAGAGGTAAAAGCCCAAGGCGGGGATGACTGGCAAGCTGTCATCGACGACCCTGACAGCATCCATGGAGATGTAGACATTGAAGCGTTTGCTGACAAGGTCTTCGAAGCTTTCGAAGAGATAATCCGTGACAACTCCGGAAAAACTGTTGTGGCGTTCTGCCACGCGATGGTAGCTATGTGTTATCTTCAACGAATCCTCGGCTATACGGATCGTTACGGATTGCACATCGATTATGCGAGTATTACTCGGGTACAAGCTTCTCGTGCTGGGGCCCGATCCATCCTGTCTTCGAACGAGACAATCCACCTCGGTGACAAGGTAATTCGTACTCCTTGAGTGCTGGTTTCGGAAGGGTCACTCACTTATCCGTCGAATGTGAAATATTTCTCAGGGAGTACTAGATTTACTATATGCATGCAGCTCTAATCACTGATCAAGAAACGATCGAATTCTTTGAGCTTGAAAGCTCACCTCCTGAGAAAGATCAGGTTGTCGTCGATATCACGCTTTGCGGGATCTGCGGGACTGATATTCATGCATTTCAAAGCCCAGGACCAGCCTGGCCATCAACGTGTGGTCATGAATGGACCGGTGTTCTTTCTGCAATAGGGTCTGATGTAACTCGCGTATCAGAAGGAGACAGGGTCATAATCGGCGTTCCTCCTTCCTGTGGGTCTTGCCCAGCATGTCACGCTGGTCAAATGGACAAATGTCAGACAGTTCTCACAGCAACCGTGGGCCGTGGGCCGTATCAAACCCCCCATGGTGGCTTCGCTGACCAGTTGACGATTCACCAAGGTCGCGTGGTGTTAGCGAACTCAGAATTATCTGATGAACAAGCAGCGCAGATAGAGCCGGCAGCAATTTGTTTTCATGCTGTACGTGCCAATGCGCCACGTCTCGGTGATATAGCTATCGTTCAGGGAGCTGGGCCTATCGGGTTAAGTACGTTGCAATGGGTACTGGCAGCCGGTGCAGGAACCACTATTGTTGTGGAACCAAATGAGACACGGCGGAACCTTGCTTTATCGCTTGGCGCTCATCATAGTATCGATCCGAGTATTGCTGCAGATTTTGTCGCTGATCATACACGGGGGTTGGGAGGAGACATCGTTTATGAGTGTGCTGGAGTTCCGGCGACAGTACAATCCGCCATTGATTTAGCTCGTCGTGGTGGCCGTGTTTCCTTGATTGGCTTAGCTATGGGTGATGCACCTATAAATCCTCGCCGATGGTTAAACAAAGAAATCAAAGTAAGCGCAGCCCTTGGTTACACCCATGAGGAATTTGAAATGACTATGGGTTTCGTTAGTGATGGTCGCATAGATCTAGATGCCCTGCATTCAGGGACGATCGACCTTACCGACATAGCTGAGACTTTTGTTGATTTAGCTGGAGGGCAATCACAACATACTAAGGTGCTTGTTAGACCGTGATAGACCTTGTGGCTAAGCGAGCATCAAGTTGAATATAGAGTTCTGGGTTGACCCAATCTGACCATGGTGTTGGGTGACGGCCAGGTGGGTCGTTGATGGAGTGCAAAAACAACGTGATCTCGATATCACTTGGCAACCAATCAGTCTTTATTTCAAAAATGAGCCCGATAAGGAAAACACGCGTTTCGCTTGGTACGAACGATCCCATAACTTGCTGCGAGTAATGGAATCCATACGAGTTAGAGAAGGGAATAAAGCTGTTCAAAACTATTATTGGGAGCTGGGACGGAGAATCCACCATGATAAGAATTTTATGGACTTCAATCTTGAAGATGCTTTAATTTCGGTCGGAGTTAGTAGTAACCATGTCGCCGCTTATGAGGATCCCACGTTTGATGAAGAGATCCGTATTCGTATGAGCAGCGGCATTGAATTAGCTGGGGACGATATCGGGACTCCTATCATTGCCTTTAAAGACCCTTCGGGGAAAAAAGTTGGGATTTTTGGACCTGTTATAACCCGTGTGCTCGAGGAAGACGAAAGCGTTAAGCTGTGGGATAGTGTGGTTACCTTGACAACCACACCGGGTTTCTGGGAGCTGAAACGGACCAGAACAGAGAAACCTAATTTTGGAGAACGCCCATGACAAATGACGGTAAATTCGTAAAGGATAAACTAGCGATAGCTGAAACTATCTATCTCTATGCTTTAGGTATAGACACGAAAGACTTTTTTCTTTACCGATCCATTTTTGCTGATCAGGTAGAGATTGATTTCTCATCTTATGAAGGTTCATCAGTTACAGAACCAAGCATATTACATGGTGATCAATGGGTTCGTCGTGTGCAGCCGCTTTTTACCGGACTAGCAGCGACTCAACACACAATGACGAACCCTCTACCGGCGATAAATGGGGATTCTGCTACCTGCCGCATGTACATGCAAGCTCACCATGTCTATGAAGTTGAGAAGCCTGACTCGTGGCTTACATTGGGAGGCTACTATGACGACACCCTAGTTCGAAGTGATTTGTCTCCTACTGGCTGGCTCTTAACCGGTGTGAAACTCACTGTGCTTTGGAAAAAAGGTGATCATTCAATCATGGCTTTGGCACGTGAAGCAGGTCGAAAATTATTAGAGAGATAGCTGCATTAATTCTGTACGGGAGCGGTCGTAATATATGAGTAGCACATTTCGTCGCCGGTTCCCAGAGAATGTATCCGACTGCTTCGTACGGTGCTCTTTCTGTATTCCACGCGCAATCAACTGAACTTACATATCTTTACCGTGTTTTGATGCATCTTCACTCTTATTTTAGACGTAATGTTGCTGCATGCCTATTATTGTAAGAAATCGGGAGGATTAATGACGGGTAGAAAATTTAATTTTGAAACTGAACTTGATGAAATGCACCGAGCAGTACTGAGTGTGCTTCCTGAGAAATTGTTGGACCTTTCGGATATCGCAGTAACCAGAGAGGGACTTGATGCGCTTATGAGTCAAATGCCATCACCTGAACTTCCAGAGCATATTTCCATTGAGAGTGTTCATGTTCCTGGTCTTGATGGGGACCCAGATGTCTTGGTGAAGGTCTATAAACCTCAATCGCTTCCACCTGAAGCTCCTGGCTTGCTGTGGATCCATGGCGGTGGCATGGTACTTGGTTCTGTTGATATGGATGATGCAGACTGTGCTTCGGTTGCTGATCAGCATCAATGTGTCGTAGTTTCGGTTGACTATCGTCTCGCCCCCGAAAGCCCCTTCCCCGCTCCATTGCATGATTGCTACGCAGCATTGAAATGGTTCGCCGAAAATGCAAATGGCTTAGGTGCTTCATCTAAACGGATAGCTATTGGCGGTGCGTCTGCTGGTGGTGGACTTGCAGCGGGGACGGCGTTAATGGCCAGAGAAAATGGGGGCCCTAATCTCATCTTTCAATTGCTGGTTTACCCGATGCTTGACCATAGAAACGAAACGCCTAGCAGTTTCGGCGTCACCGATACAAGAGTTTGGAATCGAGATGCGAACCTAGCGGGGTGGGCAGCCTACCTTAATGGGGCACAACCTGTCTCTCCCTATGCGTCTCCGAGTATTGCTGATGACCTTTCCGGTCTGCCTCCCGCGTATATCTGTCTGGGAACACTAGATATTTTTATAGATGAAGATATTGAATATGCACAACGCTTGTCTCAGGCTGGTGTGCCTGTGGAACTCCATGTCTACCCTGGGGCTTTTCATGGCAGTAATGGTTTCGTTGCAGAATCCTCATTGTCGATTCGCTGGGCTGCAGATCAAACCGCTGCGTTACAATCAGCGCTTCACCCAAATAATTAACTCTTTCACGTAACGGCAATTTTATGGATGTATGCATTTTCGTTGAACCACAGCAAGGAGCAGGGTATCTCCGCTTATCAACATTAGCGAGACATGCGGAAGCAGTCGGGTTCGATGGGTTCTTTGTCAGTGACCATTACCACCATATGGGTGACAGAGACCCACGGTTGGGTCCTTCTGATGCTCTAACAACACTTGCTGGCCTATCCCGCGATACGACGAAAATGCGATTAGGGGTCTTAGTCTGCTCAGCTACCTTCCGCAGGCCTGGCCAACTTGCAGTGATGACTAGTGAAATTGACCAAATGAGCGGCGGCAGGTTTGAACTCGGGCTGGGTGCAGGCTGGTTCAAAGAGGAGCATTTAGCCATGGGTATTTCTTTCCCTCCGCTCAGAGAGAGATTTAACCGTCTCGAAGAGCAGTTGGAGATACTCAAAAACTTTTGGGAGACAGAAAATGGTGCGACATTTAGTTATGAAGGAAACTATTACACCCTGTCAGACCGCCCAGCGCTTCCGCAACCGATTCAAAGCTGCGGTGTCCCTCTGATCATTGGTGGCGGTGGACCAAGAAAAACTCCTCGTTTGGCAGCCCAGTTCGGCGCAGAATACAATCTCCCGTTCCAGCAACTTGACCGGTTTATACGCCAACGTGACCTGGTCAGAGAAGCATGTGAAACAATTAGCAGAGATCCTGATGACCTGACCTATTCGGTTGCTCAAGTTATATGCACTGCAGAAAATGAGGCCGACCTAGTGCGACGGTCTTTAGCAATCGGGCGGCAAGCCGATGAACTGAAAGAAAACGCTATCGCTGGGACGCCTGAAGAAGCTATAGCAAAAATTGAAGAGTATAGAGCTGCTGGGGCAAGCAAAATATATTTGCAGGTCTGGGATGAAGATGACCTTGACCACATATCTCTCATCGCAGAACAGATACTTCCTAGCGTGCAGAGACAGAGGAGGGAGAATGACTGATCTTGCTGGCAAGGTCTTTGTGATTACCGGAGGGAACGGCGGCATAGGATTCGGATTGGCACAGGGAATAGGTGAAGCTGGTGGGGCTATAGCTATCTGGGCTAGGAACGAAGAGAAGAATGCAGAGTCAGTCTCCAAACTCAAATCATTAGGGGTTTCAGCTCATGCGTACGTGTGCGATGTAAGTAGCGAAACCGATGTCGAAGAGTCGATGATTCGGACTCTGGATGATTTTGGTCACATTAATGGTCTCTTCGCGAATGCTGGTCGGGCAGGAAGCGGGACCCCATTTGTTGATCTGAGCTTAGAGGAGTGGAGATCAATGATGACGGTAAACCTTGATGGTGTTTTTCTCACATTGCGAGAAGCAGCTCGGCAACTTATTTCTCAAGGGGTGGGAGGTAGTCTTGTCGCTGTCTCATCAACTTCAGCGGTTCACGGGGCTGCTCGTAACGAAGCATACGGAACAGCAAAAACTGGTGTTACAGGACTTGTGCGCGGACTCGCCGTTGCACTGGCACGATATGAGATCAGAGTAAATGGTCTCCTTCCAGGTTGGACGGTAACAGACCTTGCCGGACCAGCTTATGAAAATGAGCGTTTCCGAGAGATAACTACTCGAAGAACACCTGCTCGCCGTTGGGCTGATCCAAGCGAGTTTCGTTCTGTTGGGGCTTTTCTTGCTGACCCAGCACAGACTTTCCATACCGGTCAACTGGTGTGCGTTGACGGTGGATACACGATTTTCTAACAGAAATTTTCCCGCTAGCTAACACGGTGCTGGTATTCAGTTCTAACTACGCCTAGTGTTCGCTTTCAGGAAGACATTTCATCTAACTAATTCACTTGTTTATCTTGATTTTTCCAATACGGAGCTCGCAACTTATATTTTTGTAATTTCCCGGTCGCTGTTCTAGCCAACTCATCACGTAATTCGATTGAAGTGGGACATTTATAATGAGCAAGTTTCTCACGGCAGTAATCCATGAGATCTTGCTCAGTGATTTGTCCATTCACGACCACTAGTGCCTTAACTGTTTCTCCCCATTTCTCATCCGGCACGCCAATCACAGCCGCCTCTATCACAGCCTCGTGAGAAAACAGAACGTCCTCGACCTCTATGGAAGATACGTTCTCCCCACCAGAGATGATGACATCTTTCTTCCTGTCTGCAATAGAAACATAATTGTCATCGTCGACAAAGCCTCCATCGCCAGTATGGAACCAACCGGAACGGATTGCTTCTTTTGTTTCTTTGGGTTGCTCCCAATACCCTTTCAATACGTGGTTAGATCGGGCAAGAATCTCTCCATCATCTGTTACTTTTATCTTGACACCAAGCGCCGGAGCTCCAGCTCTTCCTAGACGCTGTGCCCGTTCTCCACTTGTGAGGTCATCCCACTCCGATCTACCTCTTGACATAGTGAGCAACGGAGCTGTTTCCGTCAACCCATAAATTTGAATAAATTCCCAGTTCAACTCGGTTTCGACTTGTTCGATAATTGATGAAGGTGGCGGAGCGCCGGCGACTATGATTCTTGTCCGCCCAGCTCCAGGAATAGGACCTTCCCATTCGCTCGCAGCTTCAAGAATTGAAGCTACAACCGTTGGAGCCCCGCACATCAAAGTCACCCCATGTTTTTCGACACGGCGAAGAATTTCTGGGCCATCGACTTTCCTCAGGACTATCTGGGGAACTCCCATTGCAGTTAAGGCAAATGGCATTCCCCAGCCATTGCAATGGAACATCGGTAATGTGTGCAAATACACGTCGCGGTCGTTGACTCCTGCCTCCCAACCGAAAATAGCTGCGTTCGTCCAGAGCATTCGGTGGGTCATCTCCACACCTTTGGGTCGAGCGGTCGTTCCGCTGGTGTAGTTGATGGTCGCAGTGGCATTCTCATCTGCTTCCCACGGTTCCGGTTCACCTGTCGAAAAAATATCTCTATCGGTTTCGCTTCCGAGCACAATAACATTTTTCGCAGGTAAATCCCCAAGAGAATCAGCTAACTCCGGGTCAACGAGTAAAATCTCTGAACCTGAATGTTCAATAATGTATTTTATTTCTTCCCGATTCAAACGAAAATTGATCGGAACGCCCACTCTGCCCCAAGCAGCCGTACCGAAAAGAAATGCGAGCATTCTCGAGGAATTTTGAGACACAAGCGCAACGCGCCCTCCGAGCGGTACGTTTAATTTTTCAAAACCCTTCGCCATAGCCTTTGCCCGTTCTGCAAAATCAGCGTAAGTAAGATTAGGGAGAGGTCTTGCTGGTTGATCAGGTTCATCTATTACGCCAACGCGTTTCCCATAGACAAGATCAGCTCGATCAATGTGGTCTCTGACGGTTAATGGAACAAGCATGAGGTGTGATCCTTCTATCTAATCTAATCTTTGTGCTTTTGAAACTTTAGACGCTTTAAGCTAATTCGTCAGGTGTATCTACCATGAGTTGAGATGAGGCATCAGGAACAGCATAGTATTTTTTATAAGTTTTTGAGATAGTGTCTCTCGTGCTAACTTCAATTAAATGAACGCTCCGAATATTCTTCTCATCGTGTCAGATCAAGAACGGCAGCGTGATTGGTTACCAGAAGGCTTTTCGCTTCCAGCGCGCCAACGCCTTATGGATAAGGGGTTGGAATTCACTAAGTACTACACCCACACGTCGCCGTGCTCTCCAAGTCGCGGGACCTTATTTACGGGACAATACTTACCGGTACATGGAGTTTCCGAGAATTCAATCAACGCAACAAATACAGAGTTATCGACCGATGCCCAAACGCTCGGAAAGCTTTTCAGATCTAAGGGCTATTACACCGGATACAAGGGGAAATGGCATCTCTCTCCTACGGCGTTCCCAGATATGGAAGCCTACGGGTTTAGTGACTGGGAAGGCAACGACAAAGCGTTTTGGGGGCAAGCGGGCAGCGGTACCGAGTTTGACGAGCCGATCGCCCAATCAGCTTCTAAATGGATACACGACCGGAAAGACGATGCCCAACCATGGTTCCTATCAGTCGGGCTGGTAAACCCCCACGATATTATGTGGTTCCCCGCAGATCAGCCTTGGTATCAGAAGCTTCACAGTGATGATATTTCTGCCCTCAAAGAACGCTATCGAAAATATGACTGGGGGCGCGAAGACCCTCTTCCTGCTTTTACACTCCCTTATGAAGAATGGATGACTGAACTCCCGAATAATTTTGATGATGACCTTCATACGAAACCTGACGTGCATCGAAGGTTCATGCATGAGATGTCAAGGTCAAATGGTTGGCTGGACCCAAACGATCGGGCGCAGTGGCTTCGCCTACTCGACTATTACTTAAAACTGCATCAAATGAGCGACCAAAGCCTTTCTTTAATCCTAAATGCATTAGATGATACGGATGCTTGGGATAACACAGTGGTCATCTTTACGGCAGATCACGGTGACCAATGCGGGTCGCATGGCCTTCGTTCTAAAGGGCCATGGAATTACGAAGAAACGATGAGAATCCCGCTTTATGTCGTCGCCCCCGGTATCACCTCTCCGGAAACGGTATGTGATGCCATGATGAGTCCTGTTGATTTAGCTGCCACTATCTGCGAGCTTGGGGGCATAGGGTTAGAGGAAGCTTCACTGCCTGGAAAATCGATGCTTCCTCTATGGAGCACTCCTTCATCGCCAGGGCGTGACTACGTGCTTTTCGCTCAGGATTATGCTTGGTATGAAGGCTTGATCAATACACGGTACGCAAGTAGGGGCATTTTTGATGGGCGCTACAAATATTGCCGTTATTACGGCGTTGGCGGTTCTGGTACTACTCGAGGTAAGTCTTTTCCAGAGACAAAGCTCTTTGGGCCTGATGCGCATTTCGACGATCAAGAACATGAATTTTATGACTTGCACGAAGATCCTTTCGAGTTAGAAAACCTCGCCATGGACCCGAGCCGGAGGGCAGAGGTCAAGGAATGGTTCGAATGTCTCCGAGAAGCTGAATCAGCAGAGTTCGTATCGCTTCAGGAATAGCGTGATATACCCGCCGCCCTTTCCCACGTCCGTTGATCAACTTACAACTAGTACTCTCAGCGATGCAATTGGGAAGGAAATCGAAACTTTCCAAGCGACCCAGATCGGGGAAGACCGCGGCATGCTCGGAGAGATCTTTAGACTCGATCTTTCCTTTCACGATAAGGGAGAAACCCCGATATCGATCGTGGCAAAATTTGCGGCTATGCGCGATTTCTCTTTGGATCAAGCGAAACGAGGTGGAATCCATGAACGAGAATTACGTTGTTACGACGAGCTTCTTGCTGCTACCCCTATCGATGCTCCCAAAATGTTCGCTGCATGGTATAACCCTGAAACCGCTGAATTCCTTCTACTCCAGGAAATGGTCGAATCAGATACTTCGGTAAATCAAATCACTGGTATTTCACAAACACAATCTCGGCTTGTGATCACAGAGATGGCAAAATTGCATGCGTTTTGGTGGGACAAACCTATTTTAGAGACATTGTCATGGCTACCACGTCTCGATGATCAACGACGCCGGACAAACTTGACGATGATCGCCAGGGAAGGCTGGGGAGAACTACGCATGCTACTCGACGAAGACGTGAAGGCAACGATTGAATTCAACGGCGACCAACTAGCAGAAAAAATCGATGACATGTTATGCCGTACAGCCACATTCCCATCGACACTAGTTCATAGTGATTTACGTTCAGATAACTTACTTTTTTCACTAGATGGTTCTTCAGTCACGTTAATAGACTGGCAAGGATGCTCTATTGCTCCACCAGTGTTCGACCTTGCCTATTTCTTATGCCAATCACTCACAATCAACGATCGTCAGCTATTCGAGGAAGAGCTGCTTCTTTTCTACAAACAGGAGCTGCACAGAAACGGCCTTCAAATTAGCCTCGAGAACCTTCGCGAGGTCTATGAGTCGTCACTGTTTTATAGCCTCGCCGTCGCATGCTCCATACCATTAGTTAATGATATTTCGAAACCTCGGGTACATTCACTGGGGGTCAGTATGGCAACACGTTCAATCGCGGCGCTACAGGACCATAACCAAATCTAGAGATTTTGCTCCATACACGCTTGTCAAATGATCACTGATTGTTTGATGGGGAAGATGCAGAAGGTCCGAGAATTCTGATCAATTTAATTAAAACCTCGCCGCCGCCAAAAAGTTCTTCATTGCGAAAATGGCGTTCAAGGAACTACCCCATTACCAACGCTCTAAGTAGTTCTCTCCCTTGATCAACTGAGAACCCATCAAACTCCCCTGTCTTAACACCTAAACGTGCTGATTCGTTAAAGGTTTCATCCTGATATCTAGTTCGCCGGTCAAGGAGGTCAGAGAATCCATTATGAGTCGAGCTTCAACCGGAACAGAAGCCAAAAAATTTACTGTAGTGCAGCACCTGTTCAGCTAAAGATTGACTACTTTCGATGAGATGAGTTATTGCCGCTAATACCGTAATTTCGTTTAGAGAACTACTCACATCAGACCAGACTTCATCAGCCGTTTCGGTAAAATACTGCTTCGCAAAGCCCTAGCTTAGTTTCCTAGTGGTTATAAATAGCGCTTAGAGCAAGTTCAGCATTAGACGCTATTGACGCTCCATCAAAACCTTTTTAGAGAACTCTAAACGGGCTACTTCAATAATACGTTTTTGGTATCGGCACTATCTACACCAGGAGGTCTTCCACGTTTTCTCAAAATTCGACTCGATTATTTTTGGGTTAAAGAGAAACAACATTTCCTCGGGTACTGTCATCTTGCCAACGCAAAAACTTTCGTTCCATAATGCCAATCCCAGCGTTAAAGAACAATGCTAGAAACGCAAGAATAGACATTAGGGCGATAGCAGCTCCCATTCCGAAATTATTCACCTGATAAAGAAGTCGTTGCCCAAGCCCGCGCTTTGATGCTAAAAACTCACCAAACACGACGCTAAGGATCGCATATACCGAAGCCAGTCGAAGAGCTCCAAATAACGGCCCGAGAATACTTGGAAGAACCACTAGCCGAAACTTCTGCAACTGTGATGCTCCCATACTTGACGCGACCGTATCTAGGTCTGGGTCAACTCCACCGACAGCTGCCATCACTGGTATTTGAACAATGAAAAATACGATGATTGTTGCGAGAGCAACCTTAGAACCAATATCTACTCCATACCAGAGGATGAGAATAGGGGCTAGGGCGATCTTCGGCACAGCGTTAGTGAAAATCAGAAATGGGGAAAATACTTTCTTTGCTTTTTTGAAACGTCCTAAAACCATTCCAATGATAAAACCTGAAAGAGCGCCATAAGTAAAACCTAGTAGGGCTTCTTGTAGCGTTACCCAGAAGTCTTGCCAGAAGAGCTTGTCGTCCCAAACCTTTGCTATATAGTCCCAAGCTTCAGTTGGCACTCCTTGGAAAAGTGGAATGATTTCTGGAAGAAAATCAATTCCAAAGAGATTAAATCCTGCAAATATTGTTCTACTTTGCCAAATCCATATGATGAAAGCGAGTATGGCAATTCGCGCTATTTGAACGGGAAAGTCGATTCTTCGAATAACTTTTTGGCTAGTTGTTTCGAGAGGTAAAGCAGATACATCAAAGCGTTTTGCATCCTCGATGGGAGCGTTTTCGTCTACTATTTGTTGGCCTTCTGCTGATGGCTCTTCATTAGATGATTTCATCACGTAGCTCTTTCCAAATTTTGTGTTCTGCTGCTTTGAAACTGTCATCGAAACGTAATTCGTCAATGACTCTTGGTCTTGGGAGGTCTATCACATTGTCACTTTTGATTCGTCCTGGTCGTGCTGTCATCACTAGTACTCGGTCTGCGAGCAAAACCGCTTCTTCAAGATCGTGAGTTACGAAGATCACCGTGCTTTCTTTAGATTTTTCCCATAGAGAAATAAATTCTCCTTGAACTACGAGGCGAGTTTGAGCATCTAGGGCTCCGAATGGCTCATCCATGAGCCAAAGATCTGGGTCGATTGCGAGCGTTCGAGCTATCGCAACTCGTTGTTGCATGCCCTGAGATAATTGGGAAGGAAATGCATTTGCAAAGTCCTGAAGGTGAAGGAGCTCTAGTAGTTCTAACGCTCGAGCTCGGCGTTCCGTTCTTCCTACACCATGGAACTGTAATCCGAGCTCAACATTTTTCCGAGCTGTACGCCAAGGGCTAAGAGCAGAACGGGCAAGCATATATCCAATGTCTTGGCTCGGTTCAGTTACTTCTTTCCCATGCCGTTTAACTGAACCTTCGGTAGGTTTGATAAGCCCAGAAAGCATGTTAAGGATAGTTGTTTTCCCGCAGCCGCTGGGGCCTACGATTGCTACAAATTCTCCTTGTGGAATTTCAAGATCGATGGTGTCTACGGCCAGTACGTGTTCTGTATCCTGGCCGCCAAAGACCAGTGAAACACCTTCAAGACTTACCGCGTTATTTGCCATTTCGAACTTTCAAATTTTTCCGGATACAAGATTTTGACATTTAATGGGGCCGGTGCTTTAGCAC
>JAKMEQ010000017.1 GCA_022425805.1 Acidimicrobiales bacterium | reverse complement strand
TTTTGAAGCGGATAAATCACTCTGGACTAAGAGGTCAATCAGTGGCTCTTCACCTATTAAAAGAGATTTCTGAACTGGAGTTTCTGGGACTAAACCTTCCAATGCTTCGAGCATCTCTGTTGTCAATTCACTTGCGCCAAAGAGGGCCTTCGCTGCAAGTTGAGCTTTCTTTACTGCCTCTTTTCCGTGAACCAACACAGTGATTTCATCGGCAAGGCGTTGTTGCCCAAGGCGGAGTTCTGGAGACTTTTCATGCTCGGCAACTAAAGCTTCTATCTCGTCGATACCCATCAACGTAAGTTGCATGAGAAATTTGCGGACGTCACGGTCATCAACGCGAAGCCAATATTGATGGAATTCGTAAGGCAACGTTCGAATAGGGTCAAGCCATATTGCTCCATCTACTGACTTCCCATACTTCTGTCCATCGCTCCTGGTAATGAGTGGCCATGTTAATCCATGGACAGAGCTACCAGTCCTTCTCCGAATAAGGTCAATTCCTTGAGTGATGTTTCCCCATTGGTCCGACCCTCCGATTTGTAATTCACATCCACGGTTGGTGTGTAGCCACCAGTAATCAAATGCTTGGAGAAGCATGTAAGAGAATTCTGTATACGAGATTCCATGCTCTCCTTCCATTCTTGTTTTAATGGAATCCTTTGCCGTCATCTGATTCACTGTCGTATGTTTTCCAACATCTCGAAGAAAGTCCAGAATATTTACGTCTCTAGTCCACTCATAATTATTCACCATTTCTGCCCTGTCAAAGTCCACAAGTCCTTCCAACTGGTGCCGGATAGCAATAACATTTTCTTGCAGTGTTTCTTCATCAAGAAGATTACGTTCTTCTGAACGCCCACCTGGATCACCAATCATTCCGGTAGAGCCCCCTATTAAAACAATGGGTTTGTGCCCAGCATCTTGAAAACGCCGTAGCATCAATATCCCAATAAAGTTTCCTATATGAAGGCTTGGCGCAGATGGATCGATGCCGTGATATAGCGAAATTGGCCCAGAAGAAACACGTTCTATCAATGTCTTTCGATCTGTAGTATCTTGAATCATCCCGCGCTGCAGAAGGTCATTAATAATATTTACATTGCTCATACTGTGAACTTTACGCCCCTTTCAGCGGTTCGGGAGTGATTATCGAGACTCTAGTTCTAGTTTTAACTTGGGGTGCTTGGCATAAAGGCTTAGACAGCGTAATGCTTAATGGCGAAAGGTAATTCCGAATGGTAAATACGTCCGAAAGCAGTGATGACTACAAACAGTGGACGGTTGGCCGAATTGTTTCTCTATTTCTAATTGTCGTAATCTTATTTTTCTGGATTTGGGCCTTGTCCCCTTTGGCCCCTAGCGGACACCCTGACAAACTCGATGACCCAGACTTTGCTAAGGCTGCCAAGCTATTTTGCATAGATGCCGAGGATGAAATCGAGGAACTGCCTCTTGCCTTAACTTCAAAAACTCCTAATGAACGCGCCGATCTCATCGACAAAGGAACGGAAATATACAGAAACCTTCTTAAGGCTTTGCAGTCAATAGCCCCTGATCCAAATACTGGTGATGGGAAAAACATACAGACATGGATAACGGACTACGAAATTTATTTGAATGACAGAGACCTGTACGCAGAAAAATTTAGGAAAGGCGTTGATGAAGCTTTCACAGTTTCCCCTTCCATAAAAGGGAACAAGTGGGCTACGCAGCCTATAGATGAATTTTCAAAGGCTAATGACCTCAAAGAATGCATGGTCCCCCTTGATGTGTAGGCTTTTCTAATCTCCGCTTTGAAAGCTCATTTGCCAGTCCCACTTGTATGTGCCCGCAGAAACCCGATACTTTCTTAGGGCATCTGGCCCACAAGCTCCGGTTCCTAATCCTCGAATAGCAGCATCTAAATGCACTTCTATAGTTCCCTTCTTTTCAAGCTCTCCGATTGTTTTAGCTGCGGCTAAATCCAAATCATGGTGAATACGCGCTGAAAAAGAAAAAACATTTGATGAGGTGACCGTCATTTGGGAGCCATCCGGACCTGAAAGAGTGAACCACCGAGTTTGATGATGGGCCCCATGTTCTTGCGGAACGACATAAGGGTGATACTGCTCCTCAACTGTCGATGACCAGATCCCTAACATCTGAGAGCGGAACCGATCGGGGTATGACTCGTTCGGACCGCGGCCGAACCAACGGAGGGCTTCGAACCTGCTTGGGATTTCGTATCGAATCCCCACACGCGGAAGGTCATCCCATTGTTTTGGAATCTGTATGACCTCACTAACGTGAAGACACTCTTGGGTTAAAGAGTAAACCGAATGGTGGCTAGCGAAACTAGTCGTACCATGGACTTCTCGTTTGAGATTAAAGATAGTCTTCTCTGCTTCAGACGTTACTCGACATTCTTTATTCCGTATCGTAACTCTATCCATCCCTTCACTAATCCACTTTGGACGCACGCCAGAGACCTCGGCCATCCACCCTTGGCTAACACCATCGTTATCCGTCGGAGCACGCCATACAGAAGCAATTGGCATCGTAGATATCACTGTATTTCCTTGATACAGAACTCTGTCTAAATCATGATTTCCATCCAGCAAAACTGAAATATCGCCTTTTGTGTAGGTACTAACTTCCGCTTTTCTATAGACCGTATTCGAAAGTGCTTGCTCTACGAGTTCTCGCCTTGGTTCGCTCAGCACAATTTGGTCCCAGCTAAGAAGGTGACCTGAGTCCGCCCACTCTACACCATCTTTTAAATACCAATAGAAGTTAAGGTGACTCTCCTCAGATGAACTCATCTTTGAAGAACAGGGAAGTGGATACGTGCCTTCAACACCCGGCGACAGGTCGACGTGTAAAGCACCTGATTCGACAACTTCTCCACCCGAAAGAAGCTCCCAACGACAGGATAGGTCGCTTAAATCCTTAAATCTTCTGCGGTTAGTAATAGTCAATATTTGTCGATCGGATGCAGAGACTGTTACGGGTCGAGCAGCCCAGCAATACTCCGTTAATGCTGGGTGAGGGTTTCCGTCAGGGCCCGTAAGGCCATTAATACAAAAATTCGCATCATTAGGTTCGTCTTCAAAATGCCCTCCATATGCCCAATATGAGCGGCCTTTTGCATCTTTTTCTACTAAACCCTGATCCCGCCAGTCCCATACAAACCCGCCAGCTAAAGCGGGTTCTGAGTGGAACGCATCAACGTATTCTGCAATAGACCCATTTGAATTACCCATCGCATGTGAGAACTCGCAGAGAATCAAAGGGCGGTCATCTTCTTTCGAAAGTTCGGCCCATTGCGCCCATTCGATTACCGTATCAATTGGTGCATACATTGGGCAGACTATGTCTGTTATCAGCCGTTCATTTTTGCTCGGACTCGTCGTGGCCTTGGCATACCCTTTTTTACCGTTCAAGGAAAACCGATTTTCCAGAACTCCTTCGTATTGGATGAACCGTGTTGGGTCCACCGAACGAATCCACGCTGCAGCCGCAGCATGAGGAGGGCCACAACCGGATTCATTCCCGAGTGACCAGCCGATAACCCCAGGATGATTTTTATCACGATAAACCATCCGCCTCGATCGATCGATAATAGCATGCGAGTATTCTGGGTCATTAGCGAGTGCTTGTAACCGTGCATGAGATTCACAATTTGCTTCGTCAATGACATAAAGACCCAATTCGTCGCAAAGATCTAGCATCCGATGGTCGTTAGGGTAATGAGACGTCCTAACCGCATTGATATTGTGGCGCTTCATAGTAATGAGCTCTGCTCGTAGATCTTCCCTAGTGAGTGTTTTTCCTGTTACCGGATGATGGTCATGCCGGTTGACGCCATGAAGAACGACCGGTTCACCGTTTATGAGGAGACGGCGGTCATGTATCTCAACCCTCCGAAACCCAACCCATTCTACATACGCTTCCTTTGTCTCTCCTTTCGGGCCGAGGAGCTCAATGTCTAAACGATATAACAATGGGATTTCATCTGACCAAGAAAATACGGCTAAATCAGTTAATGTCATATCAGCATACGGGCCAGGAAATGTATAGGCAGAAATCAATTCCTCAAGCGGCTTACTGGTCTTTGGGACGGCAACAGGAGCGGTAAATGCACCCAGTTCCAATCCAGTTTCTTTCTCCTTCAATGAAACTCGTACCTTCCAGCCGAATGCTTCACCTGAGATCTTTGCTACGACGTTCAATCGACCAAGTTCAGTAACAGATTCGAAATCTGCGCTGATGTGAAGATCCTCGATATGAGTACTCCCTCTTGCTTCAAGATGCACCGACCTATGAATTCCAGCGTGAAACCAATGATCTTGGTCTTCTATCCACGTGGAATCGCTCCACCGAATAACCATCAAGCCGAGAAGGTTTAACCCTGTAGAAAGGTAAGGAGTGATGTCGAATTCGCTGGGTAATCGTGAATCTTTTCCTAGACCTACGAATCTTCCATTACACCAAACAAGTAAAACGCTCTCTACTCCGCCTACATGTAGGATAATTTTTCTCCCTTTCCAGTCATCTGGGAGTTGGAACTTTTTCCTATACAGGCCTGTCGGGTTCCTTCGGGGAACATCAGGCGGTTCTAGATCTTCTTTCCATGGCATCATAATATTTGTGTAATGGGGAAAATCTTCTGTTCCTTGGCGCGTCCAACTTCCGGGAACTTCTATTGAACGCCAAGAGGCATCATCCAATTCTTCATTTTCCCAATTCTCTGGTGTGTCGGTCGGTGCCATTGACAAGTGAAACTTCCAGCTTCCATCAATAGGTAGCCGCCACGGAGTCTCTGAATCAATTTCTTTATCTGGTAATTTTGGATATGGCGTCAAAGGACTACGCGCCGGAAGACGATTAAGTTCAGTAAGTTGCGGATTTAGAATCGTTTTAAGAGCAAATGGCAACATGGTCACATTATGCCCCGAATAACCTTTACTAGTTGAAGCCGCCAAGCAAGAAAGTAACATAGCTACCACATGACTTTCGATGAATCATCCATAGACCACATTCTTTCAACAACTCGTGCGGTTCGCCTCCGCCTTGACCTTGAGCGTGAAGTAGAAAAACAAATCATTGTAGATTGCATCGACTTAGCCGAGCAAGCACCTACTGGCGGGAATCTAGGTAGTCGACGTTGGATTGTCGTAACTGACCCAACCATAAAGAAGCAACTGGCTGAGCTGTACTATGCAGCAGGTGGAAATTGGATGATACGAATGCGAGATGAGTTACAAGGAACCGGACATCCAAATGAACAGATGATGAAATCGGCTGCATTCCTAGCAGAGAACCTTCAGTCAGTCCCAATGATTGTTATACCTACGATTATTGGGGAACACGATGGAAGTGGCCGCCCGGGGTTGTTTGATTCGGTTATCCAAAGCGCCTGGAGCTTCTGTTTAGCATTACGGGCACGCGGCCTAGGGACAGCGTGGACAACAGCGGTCTTCGAGAAACGCGACGAGCTCAAGTCTCTACTTGGTATCCCTCCTGAGGTTACTGAAATAGTCATGCTCCCAGTTGCGTGGACAAAAGGTACGGAGTTCTCCCCCGCAAGACGCCACCCCGCACGAGATATTACCTTTTTTGACAAATACAGTAAGACATTTGAAAGTGGTCCGAGTTCACCGATCTCTTTCAGTGATGGACCTGGGACAATAGTAGAAATCGACATAGATGCTTCCGTCAAGAAAGTGTGGAGTTTGGTAGCAGATATTAACTTCCCAGCCAGTTTCTCCGAGGAATTCGTGGGGGCAGAATGGGAAAATGAAAGGCTAGAACCCTCCGTAGGTGCGCTTTTCATTGGTCGAAATAACAACGAGCATTTTGGTGACTGGTCAGTCAATTGCTTTGTTGATTCTTATGAGAAATTCAAAACATTTGGTTGGTGCACAGGTAATTTTAGACACCCTGGAGCTCGGTGGAAGTTTGAGCTGGAAGCTTTTGGAGGTGGAACGAGGGTTCGCTTCCGCGTACTTCTTGGACCAGGGCCTTCTGGGTTGACTCGTCTCGTTGAGGCGAATCCCGAAAATGAATCTGTTATTATCGATTCGAGACTGGATGCACTGAATCGCAACATGATGAATGTCTTGGTTGGAATGAAGGCAGCGCTCGACTAAATTATTTCAGTCACTGGAAGCCGAACGAGAGGGATTTCTCGAACAGTTTTGGTTTGATAGCTCTGATACCAGGATCTATCAGCACAAAGTTTTTTCCATACGAGGTTTCTTTCTTCGGCGTTCAAGATTTCAGGCTGTGACCAGAATTCACCAGTTTGGACTCTGCATTTAATCCGAGGGTTCATTTTCTTATCACGGAGGTTGATAAACCACGATGGATGATTTTCCGCACCTGCGAAAGATGCAACAACAATTCTTTCTTCATTACTGTCTTTCCAAGTTGGAAGCGCCACCTTATGTAGAATCCCTGTTTTTCGACCAATAGTTGTTAGAAGAATATGCTCCATTCCAGCTTGAACCCAAACAAGATCATCATCGGTTATTTCCATTGCTTCAACATGTGTTTTTGTTAAGCTGATGATTTCTTCATGGCTTGGCGTTTCCCAGGCCTGTTCAACATGTTGATCAGTTGGTAAAAACTCTTCTTCTAGCATGGCGACTTCTCGGTCAGGTCTTTAGGTCAAGGTCAAAAAGATTAATAGCGTTACCGCGAGTTATCTTATTAATGGTCTCTTGATCGAGGTGGCCAAATAAATCTTCTGCTACCTGAAGGCTATTTGGGAAAGTTCCGTCCTGGTGCGGGTAGTCAGTTTCGAATAGAACATTATCTACCCCGACTCTATCTAACAGTTCAATTCCAACGGTGTCTTTAAAAAAGCAACTATAAACATGCCTCCGGTAATAATAGGAAGGAGGGTGAGGAATTCTGTTTTCTCCTTGTGCCCACTGGTGTGTATGCCAGGTGTCATCTGCGCGTTCGATGAAATAGGGAATCCAGCCAATCTGACTTTCTGCGTAAAGTAATTTAAGCCCAGGGAATTGATCAAATTTTCCAGAGAAAATCCAATCAATCATAGATGCAGCGCTATTACATACAATAAGATTTGCGGTCACGACCGTGGGCGCTTCCGGCGAAGTCTGAACAGTTCGTGTTCCCGAACCGATGTGCATACAGATAACGGTTCCTGTTTCTTCGCAGGCATGTAGAAATGGGTCCCAGTGATCTACATGAATTCCTGGTTGCCCTAACCATGAAGGCAGCTCCGACCATGCAACAGCTCGGCACCCTAGGCTTGCTACGCGATAGATTTCCTGAGCTGCAAGCATTGGATCCCACAGAGGAACTATGCAAAGCGGGATAAGGCGCCCATCACTGTCTCCGCACCACTCTTCGATCATCCAATCGTTATATGCCTGAATGCACAAAAGGCCGAGTTCTAGGTCATCTGCTTCTGAAAAAAGTTGCCCACAGAATCGTGGATAGTTTGGGAAGCAAAGAGAAGCTTCCACATGATTTAAATCCATATCAGTAAGCCTCGCCTTTGGTGAATAGCAACCTTCGGCTATGTCATCGTACGTCACACCTTCCATGGTGACTTCCTCCGGAGGGATTCCTGGACAAGCGACCATTTGTTTAATCTGGTATTTTTTGTCTTCGTAATGCCACCATGCTGCCATCTTCTCACCATCACCTGGTTCCTCAACCCAAGTTCCATCGACCAGAGACATATCCCCCTGAGGAGCTATCACGATCTTGGGCGCTGCGGATAAATACTTTTGCGGTATTCGGTCCTGCCAAACATTCGGTGGTTCTATGACGTGATCATCAGCACTGATGATTTTAGGAATCATTTGTTAACCTCCGGTTACGCCTATACAAGCAAAAATATGTTCAAGAATTCATGATAATACCGAAACACATCTCATCGTCGCTTCCATCAGCCCAGAGTACGTAGCTGGGTTCTAGATCTGACGGCCTCAGGGAGCGATCCCAAGTACATTCCAGTCGGATTATGTCGTCGAATTCTATTTTGATTTCTTCGGTTGGATAGTAGTTAAACTGCCATTCAAAGTCCCACTTAGGTATGTCTAGAAGTATGCGTTCTTTTGAAGTGTCTGGATTTAAGGTCATTCTGAAACTTGTGCCAATATTATGCAGATGACCAAGAACTGAAACGATAGTTCCATCGAATTGTGCTGGCTGATCACACGTTGACGAAGAAACACCTTCCGTCATATGAGCGAAATCATCGGCTGTGTACCCGCAAAGGCCAAGTATCGTATCAGCTTGGACACCTTCTCCTTCGTAACTGACTAGTCGAGCTGCGATTGTTGCATTTCGGTCACATAACGGGCCTGCCTCATCTGTTGAGCAGGGTATTTCAGCTGGGGCGAAGTATTGCACAAGTTCTACTGGGCTTATCGAACCCGGATTGTTCCACTTGACGCGAAAGCTTGAATTATCTTCCGGAGCCTCAATGTCGTAGTGGTAATGAATCTGCATAACAAAGAAATCTCCTGGGTTCATCTGTAAACCAAATCCAGATTGATATTCAATCGCCCCTGTTCCTGGCCCCCAAATTGTGATCATTTGATTTAATGTGGCAATTTGGCCTCCCCCTAGTCCGGTTCCACCGAAACAGCTCCATCCTCCCTGCCCGTCGGAGAAGTTTTTCTGGTCTGCAGAACTTCGGAATTCTTTTGGAACTCGATATCCGACTAAGTGGTGAACAATCTCTGTTTGGTCAGGGATGAATTGGTAGCCAGTGAGGTACTTACTTTCTGTTAGCTCTGGGTCATAGATGAAACAACGATATTCATCAGTTTGTCCTTTTTCTCCATCGTAATTCCCAATGGGAAAAAGCTCTTGGTCATAATCAACGAGCAGATTAATACCATCGGTAGCGATAACCTTAGTTGATGGATCAATATCAATAGCGCTACCAGATCTCGTCCAATCAACTATCGCTTTCTTGTCTTGTTGGCTTAGGCTCCAATCATGAAGGAAATCAAGACTTAAATCTGATGCCGGCCATGGGGGCATGATTTCACTTTCCACGACTGCTGCAACAGCGAATGCATACGCTGACACATCCGCAACTGTTTCGAATAACACGTGAGTGGCACCAGGGCCGTTTCCAGTGTGGCAACGAGCACATGAGGATTCAATTATTGGCAATATTTGATTTTTGAAACTAATTTGTGCGCTTGCGGGAGTTTCTTCTACCGGAATCGCAATCTTCCCATCAACAGAATTTTCTGATAGTCCTTGAATGGCTATAGTTTCTTCTCCCGACTGGGACGTAAGCTCGTCATCGTCGCTACAAGACGCGAATGAAATAATACCGAAGACTACGAACAGAAATTGTAGCCCGATCCAAAGCTTCCTCATAGTAGTAGCCTATGGCCTTTCACGATCTCATAGCTATTCAGTAAAGAATAACGTTAGAGCGATTCACTGTCTTTTTCAGCCCTGATTTCACGTGCTAAAGAAATACCTATGCGAGCTAACCGACGGAGTCTTTCTTCTTGTGTTAGCTCTTCTAGCTCTTCTAGTGTCACCCAACGCATGTCGAGACTTTCGTGGTTTCGTTTTATCTTTGCTGTTTCTGGAGCGAGGAGAAGATAAGTCGTATCGTAATGGAAATGCTGTTCTTCTTTTTTGAATTTTGGGATTCGATGAATATCACAGTCGATCCCTGGAGTTAGTACCCTAAGACCCCTTATTCCAGTTTCCTCATACGCTTCGCGGCGAGCGACATTAGACAGGTACCCTTCTCCATCTGCATGACCTCCGGGCTGCAACCAGATATTTAGCTTTTTATGTAACATCACTAGTACTTTGCTATCAGAATTGTCTACGATCAAAGCTGATCCGGTCAAATGACCGGCTGAACAAGAGCGGTGAAGGGCATCTGGATGAGTTCGGAGAAAGTCCAGTGTCCTATCACGGGCCTTAGTAGATTCTGGAGATGTTGGTAAGACACGACCTACCTCTTCCATAGCTTGGGGAATCGACCCGCCTATGTGTATGTCGGAGAAGGTAAGGATCGTACTAGGCATCAGGAGGGTTGATAGAGAGTGAAGACTCTTCTGAGTATTCTGTCTTGAAGTGTTTACGGAGTTCAGGTGGAATTGGTATCGGCTGAAAAGTTCCTTGCTTAACGCACACATAGGTTATAGAGGCAGTAAATATCTTTCCTTTACTTGTCGTTCCTTCGACGGCTCCGTCGAAACTTGTATTCCCCCATCTATCGACTGTGCAGAGAAGATTCAAATTTTCTCCGAATCTAGCAGGTGATTCCCATATTATTTCGGCTTTCTTAATCGTTACTTCCCAACCGTAAGTATTTTCAAAAACAGGGTCGAGATGACGCAGCCAACAATCAAAGGCATCATCTACGAAAGTCAGGTAATGGGCATTATAAACAATTCCCTGCATGTCACAGTCAACGTAGCGTATACGTATGTCATGCGTGTACGTCACAGCCGTTTTTCGTCCTCAGAGATTTGTTTCGAAAAATTTCGAAGCTGGTCTCCTATCTTGTCAAGACTTGCTGAACCATGCGTAACCTTGCTGGTAAATATACTTTCTTTTTTCATTATGGCTATGGCTTCATCCCCAAGCTCTTGATGCTCCAGAACAAGACTTTGAAAATCCTTACCTTCTGATATAGACCTTTCTACAAGTTCTCCTATGGTCGCATGGGCTTCCCGAAAAGGTATGCCTCTCTTTACTAGCCATTCTGCTAAGTCTGTTGCAGCTATGTATGGAGATAGAGACTGTTCAAGCATTCGATCTACTCGAAAATTAGCTGTTCTAATCATTCCTTCCATAGCAGGAAGGATCCTCGATATTGTCTCTACCGCATCAAATAATGGTTCCTTATCTTCTTGAAGGTCTTTGTTGTATGCAAGCGGAAGAGCTTTTAAAGTTGCCAGAAAACCAGTTAGGTTCCCAATAAGCCTTCCAGATTTACCGCGAGCCAGCTCAGCGATATCTGGGTTTTTTTTCTGTGGCATCATTGACGACCCTGTTGAATAGCCATCTGCAAGTTCAAGGTAACCGAATTCAGTAGAAGACCAAAGTATGACTTCTTCCCCTATTCGCGAAAGGTGGATTCCAAGAAGTGCTAATGCATACAGTGAATCAGCAACGAAATCCCGATCGGACACTGCATCGATGCTATTGTCAAAAACTTTTGAAAAGTTAAGGTCTTTAGCGACCATAGAAGCATCTAAAGGTAATGAGGAACCTGCCATTGCTCCTGCTCCCAGAGGCGAAACATCCATTCTTTTCCTCGCTTCCAAAAGTCGATCGATGTCCCGTGAAATCGCCCACCCATGTGCAAGTAGGTGATGCGCTAGCGGAACTGGCTGAGCCTGTTGAAGATGCGTATATCCAGGTAATACTGCCCCCTCTGTCTCTTCTGCCTTTGCAAGTAGGGTTTTTTGAAATGAGAGCGCTAAGTGAACTACTTCTCCGACGGCCTCTTTCGTCCAGAGTCGTAAATCAGTGGCGACCTGGTCATTTCTGCTTCGCCCGGTGTGCAACCGAGCCCCAGCAGGGGTTATTTCAGTAACTCTTCGCTCAATATAGGTATGTACATCTTCGTCAGTCGGGAGAATTTCGATTGCCCCGCCATCTATCTCTTTTTCGATTTGGTCGAGAGCAAGAAGTACTGATTCAAGGTCGTTTTCCTCATAGACTCCGATCTTTGCGAGCATCCGCGCATGGGCACGAGATCCTGAAATATCCTGTTGGAACATCTGAATATCAAAGGTGATACTTGTGTTAAGTTCTTGCAACTCATTTGTCGCTTTTCCGCTAAAGCGCCCATGCCATAGAGAGTTTTTGACGGTTCTATCTGGATTTTGTGTCATTTTTCTTCCCGTTCTTTTCTAAATATCATGTCTCAAGTCGCTTCGAAGCTAATGTCCGAAGCCGAAGAGCGTTTAACTTAATGAATCCGTCTGCGTCCGATTGGTCATACACGCCTTCGTCGTCTTCAAAAGTTGCGATTTTCTCGTCAAAAAGTGATTGATTGCTTCTTCGACCGACCACGTCCACATTCCCCTTAAAGATTTTTAATCTGACATCGCCATTCACATGAGCCTGACTGTGGTCGATTGCAGCTTGGAGCATCTCACGTTCGGGGCTCCACCAGTACCCATTATAAATTAGGCTTGCGTACCTTGGCATTAACTCATCTTTAAGGTGAGCTACTTCCCTATCTAATGTCAGACTTTCTATTGCTCGGTGTGCTCTTATCATTATGGTTCCGCCAGGGGTTTCGTAAGCACCACGTGATTTCATTCCAACAAACCGATTTTCAACAATATCTAGTCTTCCTACACCATTTAAACCACCAAGTTTATTGAGTTTCAGGAGCACTTGTGCGGGTGACAGCAATTCACCATCAATAGCTACAATGTCACCATTTTGGTAGCTAATTTCTACAAAAGTTGCTTGGTTCGGGGCAGACTCGGGACTTACTGACCACCGCCACATCTCATCTGGTGGTTCATTCCATGGGTCCTCCAATGGTCCTCCCTCGTAGCTAATATGCAACAGATTTGCATCCATAGAAAACGGAGACTTTTTTCCTCTTTTCATTTCAATAGGAATGTCATGTTTCTCGGCATATGCCATAAGAGACTCTCTTGACCCTAGGTCCCATTCTCTCCATGGGGCAACAATTTTTATCGATGGGTCCAAGGCATAGGCCCCGAGTTCAAAACGAACCTGGTCATTACCCTTACCTGTCGCTCCATGACTAATCGCATCAGCATCAGTTTCTCTTGCGATTTCCACAAGTCGTTTCGCGATTAGAGGTCTGGCTATTGAAGTTCCGAGAAGATACTCCCCCTCATAAATTGCGTTGGCTCGAAACATCGGAAATACAAAATCTCTAACGAACTCTTCAGTCAGGTCTTCTATAAATATTTCGGTTTCGGAAACTCCCATCTGTAGCGCTTTTGATCGCGCTGGTTCGAGTTCTTCCCCTTGTCCAATATCTGCTGTGAACGTAACTACATCACACTCATACGTTTCCTGTAGCCACTTCAAAATGATCGAAGTATCAAGGCCACCCGAATACGCTAAGACTACTTTGTTGATTTCTTTTTCTTGTTCCATCTTATTCCAATCCTGCTAACTGCTGAAGCGAGATAGCTACTTCTCTTCCTGTCGATTCTTCATTCGTGACAATCATTATGGTGTCATCTCCAGCCACCGTGCCTAGTATCTTTTCCAAACCTGCTCTGTCTAATGCAGCTGCCACGACGTGAGCTGACCCCGGTGGAGTTCGCATCATCACAATATTCCCAGATGAATTAATTTCGACAACCCATTCTCCGAGAACCCGCCGAAGATGATCTTCTGGGAGGTGTTGCTCTGCTGGTAATTCTGGGATCGCGTAGACAATCCTTCCTCCACTAACTCTAACCTTTACAGAACCTAGTTCTTCTAGATCTTTTGAGACGGTTTTTTGCGTAGTCTCGATTTCTCTTCCCTTTAACAACTTGACTAGTTGCCCTTGGGAACCGACTCCGTGTTCGGCAAGTATTTGGACTATTACTTGTTGTCGTTGTCGTTTAGTCGTCATACGTTATGCCCCGTTCTGAAGAAGGAACATGAGCAAACCCCGTGATGCATGCATACGATTTTCTGCTTGCTTCCATATTCTACTTTTCGTACTATCTAGAACGGAACGCGTTGCTTCTTCCCCAGGATGGGCAGGAAGACAATGCAGGAAGATGCTGGTGCCACTAGCTAAGTGCATTAAATCATCGGTTACCGTGAAGTTTTTAAAATCTTGAAGCCGTTTCTTTCTTTCACTTTCTTGCCCCATGGATGTCCAAACATCTGTATATAGAAGATCAGCGTTTTTAATTGCATCTTTGGGATCGTTCGTAATATAGAGATCTGTTCCGCTTTGCTGAATTTTTGAAATATCAGAATCAGAGAACCCATATCCTACAGGGTGAGCAATTCGGAAACTCATTCCGGTCA
>JAKMEQ010000004.1 GCA_022425805.1 Acidimicrobiales bacterium | reverse complement strand
AGTTTTGAGGCTGTGGTTCACCCTGGTCAGTGGCATGGTTCTGCAATTCTTTTTTCCATAGGAACGATTATCGTTATTTTCGGAGGCCGGCGAGTCCACAAACTCTTCCCCGGCGTTCTACTCGCAGTAGTTTTAAGCATAGTTATCAGTGGCGCTACTGGCTATTCGGGATCTGTTGTAGGAGAGCTGGAAGGGGGATTCCTATCACTGAATTTTGATTTTGCATGGGATTCAATCTCGAAACTCATTCTTCCAGCATTAGTCATCGCAATAGTCGGTTTTGCAGAGCCTACGGCAATAGCGCGGACATTCGCATCTGAGGAAAAAACCCGCTGGGATCCGAATAAAGAGATGGTTAGTCAAGGTATCGCAAATTTGGCGGCTGCAGTTTCACAGGCATTTCCTGTAGGTGGATCATTTGGTAGGAGTGCATTAAACCGCTTTGCTGGAGCTACATCTCCATGGGCTGGAGCAATAACCGGTGCATTTGTCCTTCTTGCTTTACCATTCACACCGCTTTTGGAGAATTTACCAAGTGCAATTCTTGGTGCAACGGTAATAGGAGCAGTAATTCGGCTGATTAAACCAAAAGAATTATATAAACTTTGTACGAAAAGCCTTCCGGAAACATGCGTAGCCTTAGGAACCCTTGTTGCTACGATGGCAACTTCACCACGGATTGAAAGAGGAATTCTATTCGGCCTCTTCCTCGCTTTTCTGAATTACATCTTTCAGAAAAATAAGAAACAGCATATTTTGTAAATATATTGGGCCAGTGGTTTCCCACTGGCCCAATACTTCTGTGGTCGGGACCGGCGTCGATCCGGTGACCTACCGCTTTTCAGGCGGCCGCTCTGCCAACTGAGCTACCCGACCCCACACAAAATCCCCCCTTCGAAAAGAAGGAATTGTGTGGCGGTCCCGACGGGATTTGAACCCGCGACCTCCGCCTTGACAGGGCGGCGTGCACTCCAAACTGCACCACGGGACCTAATTGACAGTATCTAGGATACTGTTCGCTACCTTTACGGTAGCGATCGGTTCAAATGAACCGACAGGTCACTCTACGCTATTGTGTGGCATACACCAATCAATCTTGGTATTTGCTTTATTTTTTTTGTACCCCGTACGGGATTTGAACCCGTGTTACCGGCGTGAAAGGCCGGCGTCCTAGGCCGCTGGACGAACGGGGCAGGGTTACCCACAGGGGGTCAGATCACGATAGCAGGACAAATGGCCATCTCGCATAAATAAGGGTGTAAGAAATATTTTTTATTTGGATTTTAAACTTGAAGCGCTTCAACGATGAGTGAGAGAACTTCACCGAGTATTTGATATATCACCCAGAGATCGTGATCAGGATGACTCTCAGCAATGTCATAGAAGTCATCTTCGTGGTGGATATCTAATCGTGTTCCTAGAGCTATTCGAACAATGTTGATAGCTTGCATCAAATGAATTAGCTCTGTCTCGTGAAACTCTTCGACTTCGCTTTTGTTCTCCAAGATTTCTAAAGCGGAAAGGTGAGACTGGAGAAGTTCTTTCTGAACTAAAGAATCAAATTCTCTATTTGCTACCGGATCATCCGGATAAGCAATTGGGAATAGTCGCTGAACCAAAGGATTATTCTGTTTGGTAATAGACTCTCTTAGCTCAGATGCGAGGCTAGAAAATAATTGGCACTGCCAGGGGGTTATTTCTATCCGGTATTTATTCTCCTCGAACTGAGTAATAATCATTTGCCATCAATCCTGTTGCAATGTGGCCCACAAGCCATGTTGATGCAGGCGAAGGACATCAAGTTCTGCCTTTTCACGTGTGCCTTGAGAGACTACAGCACGGCCTTTATGGTGAACATCGAGCATTAATGCATTTGCTTTTTCTTTTGTGTATCCGAACAGTTTTTGAAAAGTAAAAGAAACATAGCTCATTAGATTAATCGGGTCATTCCATACTATTACGACCCATGGTCGTTGGATATCAGTTAGCTGGTCACTATCTAGGTCAGGTGAGGCCGTAGAAATTTGGAGGGAGGATTTGGTTAGAGTTATCACTTTTTCATCAATTGCCTCTACTTTTGTGTCACCATAGAGAAAGGGATTTTTGATCCCGAGGAAAGCTTAATCTCAGTGGTTCTTAATGGTAGGGAATAGGCTATTAGTGAGGTGGCATATAGTGGGTTTCGGAACTTTGATAATTCTAATTGTGGCAGGGCTATTGTTACTTGTTGGTACCCATGACCTACTTCAGAAACGCCATGCCATCCTCCGAAATTTTCCTATCATCGGGCATCTTCGGTATCTTTTAGAGAAATTAGGTCCAGAACTCCGACAGTATATTGTTGCTGATAATGATGAAGAACGGCCGTTTAATAGAGACCAAAGAAGATGGGTTTACGCTACTGCAAAAAAAGAGAATCCCTACTTTGGGTTCGGCACAGATAATGACGTTGATCTTCCTGGGAAAGTCGTTATTAAACACTCGGCTTTCCCAGCACAGAATAATTCGACGGAACCCTTCCTACCTTCTGCAAAAGTTTTGGGGGCATGGGGGAATAGGCAGAAGGCATTTCGGCCAAATTCAATTGTTAATATCTCTGGAATGAGTTTCGGCTCTCTTTCTGGGAGGGCAATTGAAGCATTGAACAAGGGATCGATCCTTGCAGGTTGTTTACATAACACCGGAGAAGGTGGAATATCGACTCACCACCGTCATGGGGGTGAACTTGTATACCAGATAGGGACTGGACTTTTCGGAAGTCGTGATTCTGAAGGAAACTTTTCTATGAATGCATTGCAGGCAACGATCAAAGAATCTCCGGTAAAGGCTATAGAGATCAAATTGAGTCAAGGAGCAAAGCCTGGTATTGGGGGAGTACTTCCGGCGAAAAAAGTGACAGCGGAGATTGCTAACACTAGAGGGGTCCCTAAAGGAGTCATGGTTAAAAGCCCTCCGAAGCATACTAGTTTCAGTGATGTGGAGGGCCTTATCAATTTCGTTGAAATGATTGCTACAGAGACTGGTTTGCCGGTAGGTATTAAAGCCGCTGTCGGGCAAATAGATTTCTGGGTAGATCTAGCGAATCAAATGCATGTGACTCGCCGAGGGCCGGACTTCATAAGTATTGATGGAGCAGAGGGAGGTACGGGAGCCGCCCCGTTAGTCTTTTCCGACAGTGTCGCATATCCATTTCGGATTGGTTTTGCCAAGGTATACGATATTTTCTATAGGCAAGGGTTACATCGTGAAATTACCTTTATTGGAGCAGGGAAACTTGGGTATCCTGATACAGCTCTTGCAGCGTTCGCGCTTGGCTGCGACATGGTTAATGTCGGGCGTGAAGCGATGCTGGCTATTGGATGCATCCAGGCGCAACGTTGCCATACGGGGCAATGTCCTACAGGGGTTGCAACCCAATCTCCCTGGCTGGCACGTGGACTGAACCCTAATGACAAAAGCGTTCGCGCAGCTAATTATGTTATGGGTCTACGACAAGAAATCCAGCGATTATGCCAAGCGGTAGGTGTTGGCCATCCGTCTCTGGTTCCAGAGTCAGCAGTAGAAATTATCGACAGTATAGGTTCGACTGTGTCGATCCTTGAACACTATGGCCTCTCATCATCTCAGAAGCGGCTTGAAGAGCATGATATAAATTTTCTGAATACACTTTAGGCACGTACTTCCCCTGTTGTCGTTACTGTCGGAAGCCGAACAGCGAGATGTAGCCTGAGGGTCATTATCCATACAGCTACAGCTCCAGCGATATGGAAACCAACCAGAAGCGCTGGAACATCCGTGAAGTATTGGGTGTATCCAAGGGCTCCTTGAAGGACAGTGACGGTCAGAAGGTTTTGAGCATAGAGCAAGACGTGTCTATTTTTATTTGACCGCCGGATTCGTAAAAGAAGATAGGTCAATACGACAAGAAAAATGATCACTGCGATGGCATGAACTCGGGCAACATCCGGAACATCAAATGGAAGCCGTTTTACTTCCACCTCTTGATTCCCAAATGAGGCGGAATCAACCGCGAGATTTTGAAAGATATCTTTTGTTTGTTCAGTTTCGGCGCCACTATGTGGGCCACTTCCTGTGACTAGTGTTCCCGTAACTAAGACAACTGAAGCAAGGACTACTAATAGGGAAATAAGGGAACGTAAAGTAGAACGTTTTGGAATGGGGTACTTTGCGTTGGGGAACTTGGCACGGTGATTCAGCTCAACAGCGTTCCAAACAAGAACCATGGAAATGAGAAAATGAGCGATCACTAAACTTGGTGGTAGATGTTCACGTACAACCAAAGCACCTACGAGGATTTGAAGAATAACTCCACCGACTAGTCCTAGCGACCACCAAGTAAGGTCTTTTCGTCTAGGGTCACGAAAGAGAGAGCCCAATACTGCGATTATGACTGCAAGAGATACAACTCCAGTAATTACACGATTGACAAATTCAACCATCGCATGGAGGTCGCTTATTTCTGCGACAAGCTGGTCTTCTTCACAAGTCGGCCAGTCGGAACACCCGAGGCCTGAACCGGTCAGTCGAACAGCAGCACCTGTCACGATTATCAGCGACAGAAAAAGGACTGCAGCTCCGGTTATTCGCTGGTAACGATCAGGGGTGATACGAAATTTCCCAGACATACACTACAGTCCACCACAGAGTTCGATTTACGACACCTCATCAAGCAATTATTTACTAACTCTAGATTTTGTCTTTTCAGTTTTGCAGTGAAGTTCGACCTAGTTTGGTGGTGTGGCTTCTTTCGCTCTAGCCTCGGACTCGTGGCTGTAACTTCAATTCAAATGAGTTCTCTAAGAGAAAAACTTAATGGTTTCATAGCTTTGATGAAACTTCGGGTGGTCGAGTTGCTTCTAGTCACCACCGTACCGACAATGATCGTTGCCGAAAAAGGATTTCCTTCCATTTCACTCATTCTTGCAACACTATTTGGAGGAACACTCGCCGCCGGTGGGTCAAATGCGATCAATATGTACATTGATCGAGATATTGACCACATAATGGAACGTACGAAAAATAGACCACTTGTTACTGGAGTTCTTCGCCCAACTGAAGCTCTGGTTTTTGCAATAACAATAGAAATTCTTGCTTTTCTCTGGCTTTGGAAGACAGTTAATTTTCTCAGCGCAGCCCTCGCAGTCGGAGCATGCCTGTTCTATGTTTTTATTTACAGTCTCTGGCTCAAAAGAACCTCCAGCAGTAATATTGTTATTGGTGGAGCCGCTGGAGCTGCTCCCGTTCTGATTGGCTGGTCGTCAGTGACGAATTCTTTGGATTGGCCTCCTGTAGTCCTGTTTGCTCTGATCTTTCTTTGGACCCCACCACATTTTTGGGCGCTTGCGATTCGTTATAAAGAGGACTACTCCTCGGCAAGAATTCCGATGCTTCCGGTTGTTTCTGGAACCCAATTTACAGGGTCGAAAATGGTTCTGTACTCTTTGGAGGTCTGGGCAACGTCTCTACTTTTCGCCCCTGTGGCAGGGATGGGAGTTATCTATTTCTGTGGTGCTCTTATTCTTGGAGCTTTCTTTGTTTTTCTTTCGCTTCAGGTCAGGCGCCATCAAAATGAACGCGCAGCTATGCGCCTTTTTGGTTACTCGATTACATATTTAACTCTCTTATTCCTCCTGATCGCAATAGATGAATTGGTTCGGAGTGGATTCTGATTCTTTGGCCAGAGTCGACGAAAAATAATGATCGACTGAATTTGTCTGTTGAGTTCGGCTAGTGCATCTTCTGATGTGTACGATCAATATTAAATCCATCTCTTTTGGGATCGGATTGTCTAGCATGTAATGTGCTGACTTTGGAGTTTCTCCCCTTGTCAGTATTGACAATGGAAAAAGAATAACTGTGACTGAAAATCAAATGGAAACTGAATCGAACACAGCTGACTCAGCATCTAGCTCACTTGAGATTGGCGGCCTTGCTGGCGTCTTTGGAACAAGCGACCACAAAAATCTCGGTCGATTGTACATTTATTTTGGTTTGATGGGGGGAATGCTTGCATTCGTCTTAAACATACTTGTCAGGTTCGAACGGCTGGATATTAGCTCTATTGGAGTTTTCGACTTTGGGTCATCAAATCAGTTTTTCCAAACATGGAGTTTATCCCGAACATCGCTACTGTTTTTTTGTGTTCTGCCTCTACTCGTTGGGCTCGCAACATACCTGGTCCCGTTACAACTAGGAGCGCCTTCTCTATCGTTCCCTCGTGCCGCCTCTTTGGCTTTTTGGGCATGGCTTATTGGAATCCTTATTCACGTCGTAACAGTTTTCGCAGATGGAGGCCTAGGAGTTCCTGAACCTGTGTCTCAATTCGCTCAAGGGATGGACCCTGAAGCCACGGAGCTTTCGATGCTCTCAATAGCAATGGTTGTTTTTGCACTTTTGTTGGCAACGATCTGTGTGGTGGCGACAGTCATTTCACAGCGCCCCAAAGGGATGACTCTTTTTGAAGTCCCGCTCTTCAGTTGGTCTATGCTTGTCGCAGGTGGTATCTGGGTACTTGCGCTTCCGGTCTGGTTGTCAAACCTTGCTATCTCATGGGTTGATTTTCAGGGAAATGATGCTCTTCGTTATGGAACCGTTGAAAATATTTGGGATCAACTCTCTTGGCTCTGGTCTCAGCCGATGATTTTTGCTTTCGCTATTCCAGTCCTTGGGATAGCAGGAGATATCCTTCCGGTTTCTGCTGGAGTCCCGCAGCGCCGGTACAGACTACAGCAGATCGCTATCGGGGCATTGGGAGTCTTGTCTTTCGGTGCGTTTGCCCAACCTTTCTTTAATCCAGATGTCGCGGATCAAGCTGTTTTTGTAGTGATGGGACTTTTGGTTATAATACCCATTTTTATCGTGATGGGTGGTCTGGCAGATACAGCTAAGCAGGGCAAACCAATAATTTCAGCCCATCTGATTCTCGCAGTGGTTGGGGTACTGTCTCTTTTCATTGCATCGGTGTTATCTATTTTTCATGTATCAGGTGCTGCCTTGGGCGCAGTGCAGGAATTAGACGACGATTGGCTGAATGGCCTTATTTCGTGGCTGAGAGATGTTCAAGGAACTGTTATAGCTACGGCTGTCATGGAGCATGCTCTAGTAGCGGCGGTCATTGGGTCAGTCGCAGGACTGTACTACTGGGCGCCAAAAATCTTCGGATGCCGTCTGAATCGTAAAGTTGGAATTCTCGCTGCGTTAGCCTTTCTTGGAGGGCTGATGTTGTCCGGAGGTAGCAACGCTATTAATGGAATTCTTGATGAAGGGGATGAAGTCTTCCGGTCATCGGCCTACGACGGCGTTTGGGAACCTGATGGAGTTGAGTTTCTAAACCTACTTGGGATTGTTGGAAGTATGCTCCTTCTAGCGGGAGCGGCTCTGGTTCTCTTGGATATTGTGGTCTCGGTACTTCTTAATAAAGGTGATGTCACCGATGCGAATGACCCATGGGGCGGCCATACTTTAGAATGGGCGACTGACTCACCGCCGCCAGTAGGAAATTTTCCAATACCTCCGGTTGTTGATTCTGAAAGACCGCTTTTATCCCAAGTTGTTATGGGAGGCGATGAAGCATGAATATGGTGACCACGAACCTTCCGGCAGCACCTCCACCCCGAGCTCGAAGTCTTTTAGTAGCGACAGGATTTGGAGTTACTGGAGTTCTGATGTATTTCGGGGGGCTTTTCGGAATTTACCTTCGGGAACGTTCTCTGGTTCGTTCGGATGGCGGAACTTGGATCCCTGACAAAGCACATATTGAACTGACACCTCCCGGAATGATCATCTGGACGCTGCTGATTTCTGTTGTCGTTATGCAGTGGTCTGTGTACTCAATAAAGCGGGATGATCGGCAGCATGCGCTTCTTGCAGTTGGGACTACATTGCTGATGGGTGGAATGGTATTAGTGCAACATGGTTGGCAACTATCACAAATGAATCTCGTTGCTGATGAAGGTCCGACAACAGCTGCCACTCTGATTTACACCATTGTTGGAAGTTACATGGCGGCACTTGTGATAGGAATGATTTTTATAGCTTTGATGGGCTTTCGAGCTCTCGCCGGTCAATACAGCAGTCGCCAGACGGACGGCATCGTTGCGGCTTCTCTGTATTGGTACTCACTGGTTTTCATCTATTTCATTATTTGGATAGCCGTCTTTATAGCGAAATGAGGAATATGATGACGGTAGGGATTCTCTAATGTTTTCACCGGGCTTTCGACTGTTCATAGGATTTTCTGGCTTTGGTCTAATTGCCGCATTCTTCTATGGAGTAACTAGCGGTGATGGCGGAGGTGCTGACTATTTGGGCTTTCTGGATGCTGAAGCTTGGACCGGAGCCCTCAGTCTTGGTTGGAAGGGTGGGATAGGCGACCACGTTGGTTACCTAGTGTTGGTCATGTTGTTCATATGCTCTGGAATATTGGCTGTTATGTTGACCGCTTTTCGAGATGCGGACCCTGATGCTGTCGCAGAACTCAATGAAGGAGAACTTCCTCCAGCACAAGGTCCTGTAGCCCATAACTTCTGGCCAATTATTGGAGCATTCGGTTTTGGAACTCTTCTTATGGGACTGGTTACCCATCCAGCTATTTTTACTGTTGGACTTCTCGTTATTATTGCCGCAACGTTTGAACTAATGATGAGCGCATGGGCAGATAGAGCTACGAGTGATCCTTTAGCTAATGCCGAACTTCGGAACCGAATCATGAAACCAGTTGAAGTACCTTTCCTCGGAGTAATAGGAATAGCGGTGACGGTACTCTGTGTTTCCCGTATCTTCCTTACGGTTTCCAAGGCTTGGGCAATCTGGATTGCAGTTATTCTTTCGGGCCTCGTTTTTCTTGTAGCTCTTGTATTCGCCTTGGCTGAAAAAGTTAATCGGAATCTTTTAGCAGGAGTTCTCGCCTTCTCGGCGATCGCTTTACTCGCTACTGGTGTGTTTTCCGCTACGGTCGGTGAACGTGAAATAGCTCCTCACCACAGTGAAGGTCACAGTGAAGGTCACAGTGAAGGTCACAGTGAAGGTGACAGTGAAGAAGGGTATGACAAATGACATCACCCCGACTTGGCTCTACCGTGTCTAAACAGTCAAGCTATTCTAGGGCTACCCGAGGAGTCAACAGCTTGAAAAAGATCCCAAATCAGCATTTTCGATTGATGATATTCTTTGTGGTAATTGCCACGTTATTTGTGACTGGGTGTGCAAGCGACGCCCCCCTAGACACTCTTAAACCTGCTGGCCGAAAAGCAAATGACATAAATACACTCATCAACCCAATATTTGTCATTGCTGGAATCATTTTTATTTTCATACAGGGCGCTGTTCTATATCTCGGTTGGAAATTTCGAGTACGGGCGCCACAAGAGGGTGAGGATTCCTTTAATGGCGATTACCCTGACGAAGATTTCCCGGAACAAGTGCATGGTCATTTTGCCGCGGAAATTGGATGGACAATTGGTCCAGCAATTCTCATGGCAGCTATTGCTATATTCAGCGTTGGAGCCCTGTTCAGCCTAGATGATGTTGATGCTGCCCCTGAAGGAGCTGCACATCCTGAGGTAGAGGTTATTGTTGTCGGCCAACAATGGTGGTGGGAATACCACTATTACCTTGATGGAGTTGACGGGGCAGACCAACCCGATTTCGTTACTGCAAATGAAATCGTCATTCCCGTAGGTCAAGATGTGAGAATATACACCACGTCAAGAGATGTGATCCATAGTTTCTGGATTCCACGTCTTAATGGGAAAAAAGACGCCGTACCAGGTAGAACAACACCATGGGTAGTTCAAGCAAATGAGGTAGGTCGTTTTGCAGGACAGTGCACCGAGTTCTGTGGTCTGAGTCATGCATATATGAGAATGTACGCTGTCGCACTCTCTCACGAGGGCTTTCAAACATGGGTAGAGAACCAACTGGAATCGCGTCAGCCACTCCAAGAAGGAGATAAAAATTATGAAGGAGAGCAGATTTTCCTTGCAAACTGTTCTCGTTGCCATGTCATTAACGGAATTACATCTCGAGAAGTGAATGGAAGCATTCAACCGGACAGCATGGCTATGTATGGAAATATAGAAGAATTCCGAGACCATAGTGATGGTTCTCTCGGACAAGGAAAATATACGGGGTCGGTGAATCTAACAGCTGGAGCAGCACCAAATCTTACCCACTTTGCTACTCGAAGCAGTTATGCGGGTTCATTTTTTGAACTTTACCCCGACGCGCAAGATATGTCCGATGCTGGTGACTATCTTCGTTTAGCTGGAAGTGATTATGGGCGAGGAACGCTTGAATCATGGCTGCGAAATTCACCAGCTGCGAAACCTAATGCTCAACCTGGGCAAGCTCGTGGAATGCCGAATCTGAATTTAAGTGAAGCTGACATTGACCTACTCGTTGACTATCTAATTTCATTGGACTGATTATGACTAACATTTGGAAGAAAAAGGGAGCTCTTAATGGCAATCGTTGAGCAAGAAGATGCTCCTCTTGAGCTAGGGTCTGGCGAATCAAACCAGATTACTGAGCGCCCGCTTGGAGCTTTCACCAGGCCTCAGGGGAGTGGTGGTTGGCGAAGTTGGTTATTTACAGTCGATCATAAGAAAATTGGGATCATGTACGGAGCCGCTGGTCTCCTGTTCTTCATAATCGGCGGTATTTATGCACTCTTTGTGCGCTTGCAACTATCCCGTCCTGGGAATTCAATTCTTTCTGCAGAAACTTACAACCAAGTTTTTACGATGCACGGTGTAGTTATGGTGTTCCTAGCAGCAATCCCATTAGGAGCAGCATTCTCGAATTACCTTATTCCTCTTCAAATCGGAGCCCGAGATGTCGCTTTCCCGAGACTAAACGCATTTAGCTTCTGGGTGTTTCTCGGAGGAGGACTCTTTTTACTGACGTCAATGTTTATTGGCGGATGGTGGGAAAACGCTCCTGACGGTGGCTGGTTTGCTTATTCTCCTAATACAGGGGTGCTTTTCTCCCCAAGTAAAGGAATTGATTTTTTTGCTATCGGTCTACAGATAACTGGTATAGCGTCCCTCGTAGGAGCAATAAACCTAATTGTAACTGTTCTGAATATGCGATCGCCCGGCATGACATTAATGAAAATGCCAGTCCTTACTTGGATGTTGTTTATAACGCAGATGCTCCTTCTGTTCGCTATGCCAGTCATTTCCGTGGCCTTATTCTTACTTACCTTCGACCGTCTGTTCGATGCGAATTTCTTTAATGTTGCCGAGGGAGCTGACCCTCTATTGTGGCAACATTTGTTTTGGATCTTTGGCCACCCAGAGGTATACATCCTTATCTTGCCGAGCTTCGGCATCATTTCAGAAATCATCCCGACTTTCAGTCGGAAACCCATATTTGGCTACCCCTTCATGGTTTTTTCTGGCATAGCAATCGGGTTCATGGGTTGGGGCGTATGGGCCCATCACATGTTTGCTTCAGGGGTCGGTCCGGTTGCAGTCGCTGCTTTTTCTGTCTCGACAATGTTTATAGCGGTTCCTACTGGAGTAAAGATTTTAAATTGGCTCGCAACCATGTGGGGAGGTCGAATTCGTTTTACTACACCTATGCTTTATGCAACTGCGGTAGTGGCTATGTTTACTATTGGCGGTCTTTCAGGAGTAACCCACTCACTTGCCGCCGCTGACTCGCAACAGACGGATACTTATTACATCGTCGCTCATTTCCACTACGTAATATTCGGCGGTATTATTCTAGGTTTCTTTGGAGGATTCTATTACTGGTGGCCGAAAATGTTCGGCTATTTCCTATCGGAGAAACTTGGTAAAATGAGTTTTTGGGTAATGGTCATAGGATTCAATCTCACCTTTGGGCCCATGCACATCCTTGGATTGCAAGGGATGAGTCGAAGAATACAAACATATTCAGCAGGCCAAGGGTTTGACTTTTGGAATTTTATTTCAACAATCGGGGCTTTCCTGATTGCTGTGGCAACAGCTATGTTTATCGTGAATATTCTCATCAGTCGGCGGGCTTATCGGGATGGGAAGACACCTGACCCTGGACCTGACCCATGGGATGCCCGTTCGCTTGAATGGATGACAGCGTCGCCCGTTCCAGAGCATAATTTTGATGAAGTTATCGAGGTGGAACGTCAAGATGAATTCTGGCATAGGAAATGGGGGAAGAATGAATCTGGCCAAGTTGTGCGAAGGGCAACGGCTGAAGAGGTCGCTCATGATGGGAGCAACACGAATGTGCACCTTCCTTCGCCCTCCTATTGGCCCATTTTTGCAGCAGTCGGACTGCCAATAATAGGGTATGGCCTTATCTATAACCTTTGGTTGTGCGTAATTGGAGGACTATTCGTCCTTGGAGGATTATACGGTTGGGTATTCGAACCCGTTGACGATCCAAACGCTGCAGGTCACGACCATGATGATGACCACGAGCACATCGATGATTCTCCGGAAAACCAAGAGGACGCATCAGAGGAGGTGTCCGTTGACTGATACTGCGATAGATCAAACATCGAACGAGCATAGCGATGGGGACCATGGCTCGACCTTAGGTGTATCGAACGACAAGTTAGGGATGTGGGTTTTCCTCGGGTCTGACTGTCTGCTTTTCGGTGGGCTTATTTCCACATACATGCTGTATAAGGATCGCATAGGTCCAGATGATCTTGGCCCTGCAGAAATGTTTGATATCCCGTTCACGTCAGTTAGCTCGTTTGTGCTTCTTATGAGTTCATTAACGGTGGTGCTAGCTATCACTGCTCTCCGGAGAAATGACATTCGCAGGAGTAGAATATGGCTACTAGCTACCTCAGTACTCGGGGCTATCTTTGTTGGCGGTCAAGTATATGAATTTACAGTGTTTTACCGAGAAGGTTTGGGCTACACCACGAACCTCTTTGGAACTTCCTTCTTTACTCTTACGGGTTTCCATGGAGTGCATGTCACCGTTGGAATAGTGATGCTCATGTCATTGTACATACAATCTATGCGAGGTAAATTAACCTCTGGCCAGTCAGAGAAGCTTGAAATTATTGGCTTGTATTGGCACTTCGTGGACGTTGTATGGATTGTAATATTTACTATCGTCTATCTTTTCCCACAATAGGAGATATCAGATGACCGCAACTGAACAACAACTTTCTGAAGGAGCAGATGAAAGCTCTTCATGGGTTAAACAAGACATGGTATACATTAAAACTGCTATAGTGCTCGGTGTTTTCACTGCTATAGAGGTTTTCACGTACTTCGAATCTGTGCATAAAGCACCGGATTGGCTTCTTGTGATTACATTGTCATTTCTCATGGTTATAAAGTTTTTTCTTGTGACTGCGGTTTTTATGCATTTACGCGATGACAACGCTGTTTTCACGAAACTTATGGTGCTGGGGTTGTGTATAGCATGGCCTGTCTATTTTATTATGGCGTTCACATTTGGTTTTCTTCCAAATTGGAACCCGATTCTAAAAGTTCTGTTCCTTCTGGTGCCCCCGTCGATTACTGGATCATGGCTTGGATTCTCCTTCAAGGGCGGAACAGGAAGTCACCATTAAAGTAGAACCAGCGGTAAGGAGGCTGGTGGTGTGATAATCGCAGCTGACCCTCAGGTCTGGAGATTCCAAATCCACCCTGAGGTCTGGATCTTAATCCTTGGTATTCTTCTCCTCACATTTTACACGCTTAAAGTAGTGGCCCCGAATGTCGTCCCATCCGGAGAAGCGGCATATACAAAGAAGAATCTCTACGCTTTTTGGGCCGCTCTTCTATCGCTTTGGTTTGCTTCGGACTGGCCTATGCATGACATATCAGAAGAATATCTTTACTCGGCCCACATGGTTCAACACATGATCTTTTCGCTCATCGTTCCACCCTTGTTACTTATCGCTCTTCCTAAGTGGCTAGCACGTTTACTCGTCTCTCCTTCAGGCAAGGTGGGGAGGTGGGTTAGACGGCTTTCACGACCGGTGGCCGCTGGACTTTGCTACAACTTTATAATTATCATTACACACCTTCCCTTCACCGTGAACTATTCATTAGAAAACGGTGCTTTCCACTACTTTGTACATTTACTTGTATTCGTTACTTCTCTTTGGATGTGGCTTCCCGTTATTAATCCGATGGAAGAACTCCGGATCAGTCTCCCAACTCAGATGGTCTATTTATTTTTGATGTCAGTGATCCCTACTGTACCGGCGGGATTTTTAACCTTTGCAGGAGGAGCCCTGTATGAAGCGTATGATCACCAAGTACGGCTTTGGGGTATAGATATAACAACAGATCAGCAACTAGCTGGATTTGTCATGAAACTAATAGGAGGGGTCTACCTTTGGGTATGGATCGGAACAAGATTCTTCCAATGGAGTAAACGTAACCAACCTGAATTAGTCCTTGTGGATACCCCTTTGGAACGATCTGAATCAGATCGCTAGAAGATCAAATTTCTTTAGTAGGGGGGAGGATCACGTCATATCCCAAGAATGGTTGGAGAGCTTCAGGCACCTTGAAACTTCCATCGTTTTGCTGGTGGTGCTCCATAAGGAAAACCAGGGTGCGGCCAACAGCACAAGCCGTGCCATTCAAAGTATGAACAAGCTGATTTCCTTCTTCTCCTCGTACTCTCGTCTTCATTCTTCTAGCGGAATAGTCAAGGTAATTTGAGCAACTTGTCAACTCCCGATACTGGCCTTCTGATGGTAACCACACTTCACAGTCATATTTCATAGCTGCGGGAGCTCCAAGATCGCCTGCAGCAACCATAATCACCCTATGTGGAAGCTCTAATTCATTTAGGATTTCCTGCTCGATAGAGCGGAGGGTTTCTAATTCTTCCCAAGATGTAAGCGGGTCACAGAACGAGAACATTTCGACTTTATCAAATTGGTGAACACGGAAAATGCCGTTTGTATCCTTCCCGTACGTCCCAGCTTCCCTGCGGAAACATGACGAGAAACCTCCGAGACGAACTGGTAGTTGCGTCATGTCAAGTAGGTCGCCTCGATGGAGCCCAGCGAGGGCAACTTCACTTGTGCCGGTAAGGAAGAGGTCATCTTCAGCGAGTTCATAGACCTGGTGGCGGTCAGTGGGGAAAAATCCGGCATCGACCATCATCTGCTCTCGGACCAACACCGGTGTTACAACTGGAGTGAAACCATAAGAGACTAGCTTCGATAATGTGTACTGCACGAGTGCAAATTCGAGAAGCACTGCTTCTCCAGTTAGGTAGGCAAATCGACTGCCCATATTCTCAGCGGCTTTTTCTTTTTCAACCCATCCCATGAAATCTCCATATTCGGAGTGATTCATGGGAGGAGGCAGAATCTGACCCCCTACGACTTCAATAACTTTGTAATTTTCTTCCCCGCCGCTCGGGCATCGTGAATCAGCAGGGTTAGGGATCGTGATCGCAATTGTGTCTACGGCTTCTGTAGCTTCCCTGTATTCTTCTTCTTTTTCTTGTAGATCGATTTTTAGTTGGGCGGCGAGTTCAATTTTTTCTTTTCGTTCTTCAGGGGCGGCCATCCCAATCTCTTTAGAGGCAGCATTCTGTTCAGAGCGTAATTGCTCTACTTCTAATTGGAGAGCTCGGCATGATTCTTCCAGTGAGAGAAGTTCTTCGATGATTGAAGCATCGACACCTTTTCGGACTATCCCGCTTTGATAGTCTTTATTCTCACGGAGTTTTCGTAAATCAATCACTCCATTGAGACTATCTGCATGACCACTCCATCCTATGGAATTAGTACCAGACATTTTCTATAAATACATCTAGTAAAAATCGATAAGAGGTGACACCTCGTCGAACTCATGCGAAGCTTGAGTGGTGCTTCCCTCCATTTTAAAGAAAGTTGCTCAAACACATGGTAGCTCTGTAGCATATTTGACCGCAGACGGTGAAGCTATCACGTATAAGCAACTTGATCACTACTCTGAAGAGATTGCGGCTTGGATGCGATTTAAGGGGATTCGGGAGGGCTCTGTAGTCGCTCTCTGTCTTCCTAGCCAGATCGAATACATCCTAAGTTATTTAGCGGTAGCAAAGTTGGGTGCTGTTACCGCTGGGGTGAATCCTCGTTTCACAGCAGCTGAGCGTAAAAATATTTTGAAACTACTTCGACCCGATCTTGTAGTAACGGCCCACGATTGGGATCAGGGTATACAAGATGAATGGCACGTTGAATATATTCGTTTTGCGGAGCAAACAACTGACCTGATGATTGAGAACCGTCGCAAAGATCCTGCGATTGAGGTGCTTCCTCCTGACCCTGATCGACCGGTGTGTATCTGTTTCACATCTGGCAGCACAGGTGAACCCAAAGGGGCTTGGTTCAAAAACCGGCAACTCCAAGCTATTAGTGACCTAGATACTGGTGGCGCATGGGGAGGGTCTGGTCATCGGTATGCGAGTACAGAGTTCGCCCATGTTGGCGTCATGACGAAATTACCATGGCTGCTCGCAAGCGCTGGCACAACACATCTTTTAGATAAATGGAGAGCAGAGTCGGTACTTCGATTGATTCATGATTACCGGATACCAGCAGTTAGTGCGATTGCGCCTCAAGTTGCCCTGATGCTTCGAGTCGAAAACCTTTCTAGGTTCGATTTCAGTTCTGTACAAGCTATTGTTACTGGAGGAGCATCCGCTTCCCCTGACTTGGTTGCTGCAGGTCGGGAGATTTTTGGAGCTCCGTGGTCGATCCGGTACAGCTCGACAGAGTCCGGTGGAGTGGGTCTTGGTACAGCCTTAGATGCGAAACAAGAAGAAGCTTTACATTCCGTGGGGCGCCCCCGTCAAGGGGTTAAAGCATCAATTCGAAATAATGAAGGGCAACTTCTCCCTGATGGTGAAATAGGTGAAATATGGATGCGCTCCAACGCTGTTATGAGCGGATACTGGAACGATGAAAAGTCCACAGATGAGGTCATTGTTAATGGCTGGTTAAGGACTGGTGATCTAGCGATCGTGGATGACAGTGGGTGCTTCCGTTTGGCTGGGAGGATAAAAGAGATGTTTATTCGTGGCGGGTACAACATCTTTCCTCTTGAAGTAGAATCCGTTATTTCAGAACATAAACAAGTAGAAGAAGTAGTTGTTGTACCAAGAGAAGATGAAGTTATGGGAGAGATAGGTGTTGCAGTAGTTGTCCCCTCTGATCCTAAGTCCCCACCAACATTGGAAAGTATCCAAAATCACGCTAAGAACTCTCTTGCTTCCTATAAGGTCCCAGAGGCAATTAGTATTGTCTCAATGCTCCCAAGGAATTCTTCTGACAAGATTGATAGAAGAGAAATACAAAAACGTGAAAAAAGGTAGCTAAGAGCTTCTTTCTCGTTCGATTATTCGTTCTATCCAGTTGATATATGTTTCGCTCTCTTGGGCACCTGGTACTGGTAGAACGTGATTTATGAGAACAGTGGGGACTGCTGTAACCCCCTGATTTACCGCTTCATTGTGTTCTTTAATAACGAGATTAGTAAGATCATTTTTTCGTTCATTGAGCATCACAAGGAATTCAGAAGAATCTGCATCGATTTCGGATACCAGCTCTGTTAGTACTCCCCAATCTGAAATGGTTCTGTTCTCAGAAAAATAAGCTTCAAGAAGACGATAATGCATAAGCATTGCTTTTTCTGGCCAGAGCTCTGATACTAATTTGTGAGCAATCTGTGCCGGTAAGCTGCCACTAGGGGGATCATTGTCACCCTCCCAAGGTCTGAATTCTGTTCGCTTTTCTTGGTTGTGTATCGATTCCCATCCTTGTGAGTAACGGACGAATTTTGCTCGGTCGGGTGTATCGCCCGCTTGTTTTAAAAGGAAGCTTTTCCATGAGATATAAACCTTGTCACCGAAGTGGTTTTTCACATCGTCAAGGCGAACTGTCCCGACGTAGCACCATGGTCAGAGGAAATCGGACCAAACAATCAACGAAATAGTATTATCCATATTTATAACAATAACGGATTATTAGGCACCGACCTCTAATCCTATTAATGCAGCTAGAACACCTCCGACAATAGAACTAGTTAGATAGAACATTGAGAAATTTTTTCCCTTATATTCAATTTTCTCATTTATCTCCATCATGACAGTTGAAAAAGTTGAAAATGACCCGAGGAATCCCGCTCCTAGCACTGTCAAAGTTGCCGGATCATGGAAGCCAGCTAAAAGAATACCTAATAAGAAAGATGAAGAAACGTTGGCGATAAAGGTTCCGGTTGATTTAATCCACGAGCGTGAATTTTGAAGTTTCCACCGGAACAAGGTCCCACATGAGGCTAAAAGCACGAACATTACGGCAGTCAATGCGACATTA
>JAKMEQ010000095.1 GCA_022425805.1 Acidimicrobiales bacterium | reverse complement strand
ACAGGAAACAAAGACATTATTTCTGCTGGGCATATGGCACGTATGAAACATCAGGCAATTGTGGGAAATATTGGTCATTTCGATAATGAAATCGATATGGCAGGCCTTCACGAGATGTCAGATGTTCGGAGGGAAAACATTAAACCGCAAGTCGATGAATATGTATTCCCTGATGGCCATTCGGTCATTGTGTTGTCTGAAGGAAGGCTGCTGAATCTTGGGAATGCCACTGGTCATCCAAGTTTCGTTATGAGTTTTAGTTTCACTAATCAAGTGATGGCGCAGATAGACCTGTATGAAAATTCGGAGAATTACGATCAAGAGGTGATCACGATGCCTAAATCACTTGATGAGAAAGTCGCAAGACTTCATTTGGATGCACTTGGTGTTCGTCTTACAGAGATGACCCAAGACCAGGCAGATTATCTTGGAATCCCCAAGGACGGACCATTTAAACCTGATCTTTACAGGTACTAAACTGTGTCAAATGATCGTTACCTGTACCTTCCTAGATAACAAAACCGTTAACTTACAGATACGAAGATAGGATTTACATTCTGATGAGCCTAAATCCGCTGAAAAAGGTCCTTCATTCTGGTGAAGGAAAAAAATTAAAAGCTTTGGAAGCGCTGGTTCCTGATATTAACGAACTTGAGTCTGATATCAAATCTTTGAGTGATGCTGAACTTAAAGGTAAGACAGCCGAATTCAAGCAGCGAATCGAACATGGAGAAGAAATAAATGAACTCCTTATCGAAGCATTCGCGGTTGTGCGTGAAGCCTCATGGCGAGTCATAGGCCAACGGCATTATGATGTTCAACTCGTGGGTGGCGCAGCGTTGCATTTCGGCTGGGTTTCTGAGATGCGGACCGGCGAAGGGAAAACTTTGACTTCGACGTTACCGATTTACCTCAATGCCCTAACTGGGAATGGAGTTCATGTTGTCACGGTTAACGACTATTTAGCTGGTCGTGATGCTGAATGGATGGGGCAAATATATAACTGGTTGGGACTTGATGTAGGTCTTGTTATCCCTGGGAATCGAGATAATGCATATAAAAAAACCCAGTACAATGCAGACGTAACTTATGGGACAAATAATGAACTCGGGTTTGATTATCTCCGAGATAATATGGCTATGGAGCTTTCAAAAAAAGTTCAACGCGGCCACCATTACTGCATAGTCGATGAGATCGATAGCATCCTGATTGATGAAGCTAGGACCCCGCTCATCATTAGCGGGAAGCTCGCTGATGCAGCGAAGACCTACTACCAGTTCTCATCTATTGTGCAAGGACTTCAACGTGATAGGCATTATGAAGTCGATGAGGAGAAAAGAACTGTGGCGCCTACCGAAGAAGGCGTGCACGCTGTAGAACAGGCGCTTGGTATCGAGAATCTATACGACGCTGTTTCTGCCGACTTTGTTCATCAGTTTCAGGTAGCACTTAAAGCCAAAGAGCTATTCCACCGAGACAAGGACTACATCCTCTCAAGCGGAGAAGTCAAAATCGTGGATGAGTTCACCGGCCGTATCCTTGATGGCCGTCGTTGGAGCGATGGTCTCCATCAGGCTGTAGAGGCGAAAGAAGGGACAAAGATCAAAGAAGAGAACCAGACACTTGCAACAATAACCTTACAGAACTACTTCAGGCTCTATGAGAAATTAGCTGGGATGACTGGAACAGCTGAAACCGAAGCTGCAGAATTTTACAATACGTACAGGCTTCATGTTGTTCCGATCCCCACAAACAAACCGATTGTTCGAACTGATGCTGTTGATTTTATCTACCGGTCCGAGCAAGGGAAATATGATGCAGTTGTGGGAGATATTGTTGATCGGTCTCAAAAAGGGCAACCTGTTTTAGTAGGAACAATTTCTGTTGAGAAGTCAGAACTCGTCTCTGACCTTCTTAATAAACGAGGAATTGATCACGCTGTCCTCAACGCGAAACTTCATGCTAGGGAAGCGGATGTAGTTGCTCAGGCAGGGAGGGTTGGTGCTGTGACTGTTGCAACTAACATGGCAGGACGGGGAGTAGATATCATCCTAGGAGGAAACCCAGAAGCACTTGCGGAACGCGATCTCATCGCTGAAGGTTCTAGTCTCGAAGAAGAAAAAGGACCGGAACGGTATGAAGAACTTCTTAAGAAATATGCAGATATATGCGCTACGGAAGGTGAAAAAGTAAAAGAAGCGGGGGGTCTTTACGTCCTTGCTACCGAGCGGCATGACAGTCGTAGGATCGATAATCAGCTACGAGGTAGATCAGGGCGTCAAGGCGATCCAGGAGAGTCACGCTTTTACCTCTCCCTAGAGGATGAACTGATGCGACTCTTTGCGACGGGAGCGATGGAATGGGTTATGAAAAAAGCTTTACCAGATGATGTCCCAATAGGTGACAAAATGGTGACAAAAGCAATAGAGCGTGCACAAAATACAGTTGAACAACGAAATGCAGAAACTCGGAAGAATGTCCTGAAATACGACGAAGTTATGAACGAACAACGTCGGGTTGTGTATGCCAGACGAAATGGGATCCTCAACGGAGGAGACCTTCGAGACGAAACATCAGAATTCTTAGCAATTGAAGTCGATGGAATTCTTACTATGAACTGTTCTTCTGAACATCCAGAAGAATGGGATCTCGATGGACTAGTAACTGGTCTTGGCAGTATCTGGCCTAACGAACTGTCACCGTCATCTTTCCATGGACTCAAAGATGCGAACCAGGTTTATGAACTAGCAATGGAGAAAGCTCTGAGTTATTGCGAAAGCCGCGAATCAGATATCGGCCCAGAAGTCATGCGGCAAGTTGAAGGCCAAATCATGCTCCGTATTCTAGATCAACGTTGGAGAGAACATCTCTACGCCATGGATTATCTCAAGGAGGGAATCCATTTAAGGGCAATGGGGCAGAAGGATCCACTTACAGAGTGGCAGCGAGAAGGTTTCGAGATGTTCGGCTCAATGATGGAATCCGTGGGTAAAGATTTTGTCAAGTACATCACTCATATTCAAATCGAAGATAGAAAAGAAGCAGAGAAGGACATCACTCTCGAGAATCAAGCAAGTAATGTTGAATACTCTGGAACTGATGAGATAGAAGCAGGAGTTTTGGCAACTCTATCGCAGCAAAAAACTGCAGCGTCCCTTGTAGGTCAGTCGCCAAAAACAGTCGAAGAGAATGTTTCGGGCCAGAAAGAAACTATCGTAAAAAGCGACTTTGAAAAAACAGGTAGGAATGAACCTTGCCCGTGTGGCTCTGGGAAAAAATTTAAACAATGTCACGGTAGGTAATCTAAGTAGCATTGATCTCAAGGAGATGGCCCGATAAGGGTTAGAATTTTCCATATGTCTGAAGTGAATCGAGATCCACGTTCTCTCCGCCAAAAATTAGCTGAGGCAGAACTGTATCTTCGGTTGGATGACATTCGCGATCGACGAATAGAACTAGAAGATGTAGTTGCACAGCCTGATCTCTGGGACGATACGGAGCGAGCAAGGAAAGTGAGTCAAGAACTAGCTGAAATCACAGAAGATATCATCCTGCATGAAGAAATTTCTTCACAGTTAGAAGACGCTGAAACTCTTCTGGAGCTTATCGACGAAGATCCTGATTCTGGTTTGAAGCATGAAGTAAATCTTCTATTAGCGACTGTTGATAAAGCTTTGGACGAATTGGAACTCCGGTCTCTATTTACCGGTGAATATGATGATAGTGATGCTGTGTGTTACATACAGTCAGGAGAAGGTGGGACAGAAGCGCAAGACTGGGCGGAGATGTTGTTTCGGATGTATCAGCGATGGTCGGAACAGCAAGGTTTTGATTTGGAAGTGACCTCAGTCTCTGAAGGAACGGAAGCTGGCATATCCTCAGCTGAGTTCATCATCCGTGGTCGGAGAGCATACGGAAAACTGAAATCAGAACACGGCGTTCATCGTCTCGTCCGGATCTCTCCCTTTAATAAACAAGCGAATCGACACACTTCGTTTGCTTCTATGCACTTAGTTCCCTTCTTCGAAGAAGTTTCGAATGAAGTAGATATTGATGAAACAGAACTACGTATCGACACGTTCCGTTCCTCTGGAGCGGGGGGACAGCATGTTAATGTGACTGACTCGGCAGTAAGGATCACGCATCTTCCCTCTGGGATAGTTGTCTCGTGTCAGAACGAACGAAGTCAGCATCAGAATAAAGACAGATGCATGCAGATGCTTGCAGCCCGTTTATTGGACCTTCAACGTAAGCAACGTGAAGACGACCTCGCCAGTATTAGTGGTAAAAATCAAAATGTGGGTTTCGGAAGTCAAATACGGTCGTATGTTATGCAGCCATATCAGATGGTTAAAGATCTGAGAACTAGTTATGAAGTAGGAGCTGTTGACTCAGTTCTTGATGGGCATATCGATGCTTTTATTGAGGCTTACCTCCGTTGGTTACGGGCCGGAAGCCCGAAGTTATGAGTATTGCTCCCTATGTTATTAGAATTGATATTGGGTAGTGTTACTCTTATCTAAGTAGAAGCAGCATAGATGCGAACATTATGATCAAACTTGAATCAGTCACAAAGGTATACAAAGGGGAAGTGCTTGCGTTGCATGAGGCATCCTGTGATATCCAGAAAGGTGAGTTTGTCTTCCTTGTTGGACAGTCAGGATCTGGAAAATCTACCTTTCTTCGACTGTTGAACAAGGAAGAAGAGCCTGATAACGGAAATATCTTTGTGGCAGGGAAAAACATAGGTCGCCTTCGACGTTGGAGGGTGCCACAAATGCGACGCCAGATTGGAAGCATCTTTCAAGATTTTAAACTTCTTCCGAACAAGACCGTTTCACAGAATGTTGCATTTGCTCTCGAAGTTATTGGGAGGCCGAAACATGTTATTGGCTCTCAAGTCCCTGCGATCCTTGATCTAGTTGGACTTCAAACGAAAATGAACCGTTTCCCTCATGAACTCTCTGGCGGGGAACAACAACGGGTTTCTATAGCTCGCGCTTTTGTGAACAGGCCGCTAATTCTTCTTGCCGACGAGCCTACCGGTAATTTAGACCCCGCTACATCGGTTGGCATTATGCGCTTGTTAGAACGTATCAACGAGATCGGGACGACTGTCGTGATGGCAACTCACGATCGGAGTATCGTGGACACAATGCGTCGTCGAGTGATAGAGCTCAATAATGGTGAAATTGTACGCGATCAGGCCCGAGGCGTTTATGAATAACAAGGTAGCAATGTAATGCGACTAGATTATTTGGCTCGTGAAACTATCCGTAATATACGCCGTAACCTGACTCTGACTCTTGCCTCGGTCCTTACAGTTGCAGTTTCGTTAAGCCTTCTTGGTATCGCTCTTCTTCTGCAACGCGGTGTCTCTAACGCCACGGAACGTTGGCAAGACGGGGTCGAATTCATAGTTTTCCTTGAACCAGAAATTAGTTCAAGCCAGCTGGGCCTTGTGCAAGACGAGATTGATCGTTCAGGGGCTATAGAGAGTTACAGGTTTGTCGATCAGGAAGAAGCCTATAGGGAATTTAACGAAGATTTTTTTCCTGAGAATCCTGAAATTACCCAACTTGTTACCCCAGAAATTCTTCCGCCTTCGTACCGGATTACCCCGAAGCAGCTAAGCGCTGAAGCTATAGAGATTGTGGCATCAGGGTTTGAAACTAAACCCGGAGTAAAGAAGGTTGTCCGGGCAACAGATGAAATTCAAAAAATTGAAAAAGCAACAGATGTTATTCGCTGGATCGTGTTAGGTGCAGGCGCAATTTTACTTGGAACAGGTTTACTGCTCATTCTTAATACAATACGTATGGCGATCTTCGCTAGACGGCGTGAGATAGAAGTAATGAAACTAGTGGGTGCTTCTAATTCGTTTATTCTTGTACCGTTCATGTTAGAAGGAACGATACAGGGACTTGTTGGCGCAGGGTTAGGAACGGCCTCTGTTTATGGCGCCAATCGTGCCTTCGAGGAGTGGTTGGCAAGTGATAGTGTCTTAAATATTTTACAGAGCTTTGCTGTCGGTAGTGGGGAAGTGTGGGGCATAGGTGCCCTGCTGTTCTTAATCGGAGGACTTGTGGGGTCAGTCGGTTCCGCTATTGCTACTTTCCGGTTTCTAGATGCGTAGGGTCACGAAGACATCCACCACTTCTTGCTAGATACTCGATTCCCACGGCTCTGTCTTCTGTCTAGATAGAGTGCAAATCTTCGAAACCGTGAATGCGCTAGCCGAAGCCATAGCCGATTTTGTGCCTTCGCGTAGTCCCGAGTAAATGGGCATACTCGAACACAAACTGCGCAATCTGTATTGATCTTTGCCCAATAAGAAAAACAACGCTCTCCATCTATTGTCCATTTTTTGACCCCGGAAATGTTTGAACGGTTAAATGTTACCAAGGTTGGTTCTGAGTCTGGAATAGCTCGACTAGGGCATGCCTTTGTACAAGCATTACAGATATTGCACATTTCTTGTACGCCAAATCGGATGGGGAAATCATGGTCAACGGGTAAATCTGTAAAGATTTTGCCGAACCGAACGCTCGATCCGAACTCAGGGGTAATCACGAGGCCGTGTTTACCGTATTCTCCAAGTCCGGCTTTTACTGCGTAAGGTATTGCTAAAGCTGTGTCGTTCATGGAGGGAATGGCCTGATAACCGAGGTTTCGAATGAATTGGGCGATAGTCAGTAATACGAGAGCATCCTTTGAATAGCCCATTCCTGTTGCGGCGCCAGATAGAGCCGAAGGGGCAGTATGGAGAAGGTCGGTATCCATGGCCTGTCCGACCACAATTACATTATCAATACCGTCTGGGATGATGTTCGCTTTTGGTCCCAGAGTTTCCATTGAGAAACGTTCGGTATAAGTCCAACGTGAGTCATACTCGGTAATTCCAATAAGGTCAGCTCCAACTGTAATCGCAGCATGTTTGAGGATTCGTGAAGCTTCCGTTGGTGATGGAAACGGTACGCTTTTTTCAGCACCTTCACGCAATATCGATAAGGGGTCTAGGAACCCATCTCGCCTGTCCTCTGACTCACGTAGCTCAGCAAAAATATCTGCAATGTGCCAAGCTGCGTTTCTGAAAGCGTAATCATGTTGTTCATATCCTTCTGACCCTCGCCACCCTGTCAAAGGTTTACGATACATGTCGTAGAACCTCTCTGTCTCTAAAGTCTTGACTACTGGATCGTATTGAGATCGACAGAACACATCATCAGCTTGGTTAAAACCGGCAAAGTCGTCACTGACGGTGAATCCGGCGCTCGTATCGCTGCCATCAGAGGCAGAAGAAGTAATTTTCCGGTTTCGGTTGCGTTTTACTTCGTCATTTCTGGTTGTGTACATAATCCAAAGGCATTTCGTAGTCTTTCTCTATACTCGCACAGAGTCTGATTAAGTGAAAGACAAGCTACGGATGTGCGGTAGGAAGGACAAAGAATGCAATGAGGACATAGTGGGCTGCAACTGCGAAAACGACCAGTATGTGAAAGATCTCATGAAAACCAAAAATTGAAGGCCAAGGGTCAGGTCTCTGCGCTGCATACACACCAGCTCCAAGAGTGTGCAATGCTCCACCACAAATAAGGAGCATAAAGCCCCACGGACTTAGGAAGCGCCATAGGTCATCAATAATTAACAATGCAGACCAACCTACAAGGATAAATAAGCTCACAAGAAGTGACCTGGGGGCTGCTGGCCAGAAAAGCATGATTAAAATACCGCATGCTGCACCTACCCAAGCGATCGAAAGAATCAACAACCGTTCTGTTCTAGGAAGGATTAACCATGCTAAGGGAGTGTATGTTGAAGCAATAGCAACAAAAATCATCCCGTGATCGATACGCCTCCACAGTTCATGGGCGTTACTGCTCCAATCATGCCCATGATATGTAGAACTGACCCCGAAAAGAGCAATAATAGCTACGGAATAGAGAGAAGCTAGGCCTCGAGCACCCTCTGCTGCATGAATTAGTATCGGACTTAATATTATCGCTGTAATAAAAGCCAGCCGGTGTAACCACCCCCTCAGAAGAGGTTTTGGTTGCTGAAGCAACGGGAAAGGGGGATGCATTATCACCGATCCTAGTGGAGAACTCTTAGTAAACCGGTCCGTGTGAACCGTCATTCGGATAAGGTTCTTTTATGCTTCCCATGCCCCCTAAAACCACGTTTGCAAGTGATAATGCTTCTGGCGTGTCTCCAGAAGTCATGCAAGCTCTTGTAGCTGCGAACGCTGGGTACTCCATTGCCTACGGCGATGATGGCTTCACAGAAGAGCTGCGGTCTGAAATGAATACCTTATTCAGGCAAGAAGTTTCAACCTTTCTCGCATGGGGTGGGACCGGAGCAAATGTCGTCGCCCTTCAGTCGCTTCTTCAGCCATGGCAGGGAGTTGTCTGCACCCAGTCCTCACACATCAACGTTGACGAATGCGGTGCTCCCGAACGGTTTCTGGGAAGTAAATTGATCGATCTACCAAGCCCTGATGCGAAACTCACTCCAGATCTTGTGACTGCGCAACTGGATGTTCTAGGTGTTGTACATCACGTTCAACCCGGGGCGATCTCGGTAACGCAGTCAACTGAATATGGCACGGTGTATTCAGTAAAGGAATTACAAACAGTGATCGCTGCAGCTCACGCTGGGGGTTTACGGGTTCACATGGATGGGGCCAGAGTAGCGAATGCTGCTGCATCCCTTGGGTGCTCCGTTGCGGACTTCACTTGTGCTGTTGGTGTAGACGTTTTAAGTTTCGGCGGAACAAAAAATGGAATGGCATATGGTGAAGCTATTATTGTCTTCGATCCAGAGCTCGCTACTGCTGTTGAGTACCTCCAGAAACAATCGGCTCAACTGCCATCAAAGATGCGTTATATTTCTGCGCAGTTCTCGGCGCTTCTTAAAAACGATTTGTGGCTTATTCAAGCACGACATGCGAATGCTATGGCCCAACTTCTTGCTGATGGAGTAGCGGGTATCTCGAAAATACAAATAACTCAGCCCACCCAGGCAAATGCCGTGTTTGCAATCCTCCCACCAGAATCTATACCCAAATTACAGGCATGGTCCCCCTTCTACACGTGGGAAAGAGAGAACGAGGTTCGGTGGATGACAAGCTTTGCCACGCAAGAATCAGATGTTGAAACCTTCTTGGAAGGGATTCACGCCATCGTGGATGGATGACTATGGATACTGATGCCCTCCTAATAACAGTTCAGAGCCATGGAGCTAGATTTTTTTCTATAGCTAAGCAATACCCCGATGCCCCGATACCGGCATGCCCCGATTGGAAGATGTCTAACTTGGTCGGCCATGTTGGCGTTATCTACGGGGGGATTGGAGATCTTTTAAAAGCAGGTATTACCGATCGGCCTTCGACCCCTTTCCCGACTCCTCCAAATCGCGACCTTCACGGATGGGCTCAGAATAATCTGTATACGATGTTGGACCTTTTTGCATCCCGTGAACCGGAACACCCCATTTGGACGTGGGGAAAAGAACAGACAGTCGGATGGCTAGCACGAAGGGTGACCCATGAGACCTTGGTTCACATGTGGGACGCTGAAACAGTGACTTCAGAACACCTCCCAGTGGATAGTGATCTAGCTAATGATGGAATTGACGAATTCATCGAAGGCCCTCTGCAGTTTTCCAGTAATTTGAACCGTAAATTTTCCTACCCGACTGGTTCGCTGCACCTCCATCGCACCGACGGGGAAGGAGAGTGGCTACTCGAACCTTCATCGGATGGTCTCACCGTCGCCCATGTTCATGCAAAAGGAGACGTAGCTGTTCGCGGAACATCGATGAAGCTCCTCCTTTACCTATGGGGGCGTCACCCAGAAGATTTACAGATATTTGGAGATGAAAAACTTGCCGTAGAATGGGGTAATCAAGCCCCCTGATTATTCGTAAGTAGGAGGATAGGTCCGTAAATCGCCTTGCCACCCGTCATGGTGAACGACCTTGTCATAGGGGACACGCTTGAGTTGGCCAAATTTGGCATCAGACCAACCCATAGGAATCATGCACCCGATTAAGACATCATCCGGTATCGATAAGGTTTCTCGAATTACTGGCTCGGCGACACCTTGAAAGGTCGTAAAAACAGTACCAAGACCTAAAGAGCGAGCTGCGACGATTAGATTTTGAGCGGCCGGGTAGATAGATGACCAGACGAAAGACTCCCTAGGTGCTTCATAAGGGTAAACTTTCTTACCACAAATGAAAATTAGGACAGGGCAGTCCTTCAACGTGGAAACTAAATGACCAGTCCCATCCAACATTAATCTATGAGTCCGGTCAGGGCGTTCCATGCTCGCAACCCTTTGCCTCATGGCTTTGTCAATGGCATCACCAATTTTAGCTTTCTTTGTCGCATCAGTGACAACGATGAAATCACGACCCTGTGAGTTCCCAGGGCTTGGTGCCCATGTAGCCGCAGTGATTACCTGCTCAACCAGTGCAGCATCTACCGGATCCGATTTCAGGTATCTGATAGCCCGACAAGTGCTCATTGCCTCAAAAACATCCACAAGTATCCTCTCCATTCATGTTGGTATTCGCAACTCTAGCCGATGTCTTACAAGTAAGAGGAAGTAGGTACTTGGCA
>JAKMEQ010000087.1 GCA_022425805.1 Acidimicrobiales bacterium | reverse complement strand
CTTCTTCACTTGGCGGATGTTCCACAATCTCCGAATCAGAAAGGGATGTTTTCGCATTCGGGAAATCTATGGGCAAGCAGCTCATAACGATTGTTTCTTTCATCCCTGCTTCCTTATGTACGTGTTTGTCTTGGAAGTCTTTTCTTTCTTGCATATCGATGAATGATTTCCTTGTCGGGTATTTCACAACTGCTATCCGATCCCAGTTTCGATGATCGCCTAGAAGTTTGTTTTCAACTTCCCCAAGGTAAACGATTTCCGCCCCTACTGCTTCAAGGGGTCCTAGTGGCGTGTAGCGATCGTCAGCTTCTCGACCTGTGATTTCTGTCGTGTTTTCATCTTCATACTGAGCTACGTCATTGTATTTCATGAGATTAACCATCCAGATAGGTCCATCTTCATTAATAGGGGTAGTAGCAAGTTGCATAGCGTAGTCGTAGTCAACGTTTCCGTATTTTGGTGATGCCATAGTTGGTCTCTTCCAAGTATTATGTGCCAGCAATAAAGTCGTTAATGAGCGCGGCAAGTTCTGGACCTTTGTCTTCTTGGAGGAAATGCCCCGCTGATTGTATTGTTACGTGGTTTTGCTGCTTAGCTCCAGGTACTTTCGCATAAAATGGGGCGTCTCCACCTTTAGTTACAGGGTCGCTATCACTAAAAGCGAGGAGGAAAGGTTTGGTAAATTCACTGAGCGATAACCATGCGTTAACATTGTCTTTGCTGGCAGGATCTTCTTCACTTGTGGGGACGAGAGATGGAAAGATTCTTGCTCCGGCTTTGTAATCATCGGTGGGGAAAGGCGCATCATATGCGTTGATTTCTTCAGGATTGAGATCCCGCACACAGGCAGAATTGATAAGGTTCCCTACTGGAAACTCTGGAGTTATCTGTGAAAATTTTTGCCATCTTAGAAAGGCCTCCGTTGCTTCTCCTTTCCCGGTGGGAAGGCCAGTATTTCCGATAACAACCCTTGCATAACGCTCTGGGTTAAGTCCGACTAGTCGTAATCCGATTAATCCACCCCAATCCTGTCCAAAGAAAGTGATATCGTTTAAATCTAAATGGTCAAAGAGAAGTTCTCTCATCCATTCAACATGTCTGGCGTAAGAGTAGTCATTTTGACCAATTGGCTTGTCACTTTTACCGAAACCGACTAAATCTGGCACTACTACCCGATGACCTTCTCCTACAAGTATCGGAATCATGTGCCGGTATAGGTAACTCCATGAGGGTTCTCCATGGAGTAACAGGATAGTGCCCTTGCCTTCTGGGCCTTCGTCTAGGTAATGAACGCGCAAATTGCCACCTTCAGCATCATTGATGACTGCATAGTTTGGCTTGAATGAGTAGTTCTGTAAGCTCTTGAATCTGTTGTCAGGGGTTCGTATTATCTGCATGTTTCTTCCTCTACTCTCCTATTTCTACCCTATGTAAGTCATCGCCTAGTTCAATTCTTCCGGAAAAATGTTGAGCTGCGATCTTTTCCCATTCTTCCTCTTGTCCAGAAGGAAAGGCAGGTACGTAATGTGTAAAGACAAGTGTTTCTATTCCGGCGCGTTCTGCAGTTTGTGAAGCTTCTTCAACCGAAGAGTGGTAATCGCAAACATCTTGTAGGCGCTGGAGAGGAATACTCTCAATAATGTCCTTACGTATAACGGTATGAACAAGTCCTTTCGCTCCGGTACATAATTTATCCAGTCCAGCACATGGGATAGTGTCTCCTGCTACAACAACAGCGTCATTTTTATGATCAAAGCGAAAAGCAATAGTGGGGCCTACTGGATGGTGGTCTGTCAGTTCAGTAGAGATTTTGACGTCACCCTTTAATTGCACTATTCCACTTTCGATTTCGGTGACATTCACTGCGGGAGGTTCGTTAAGGTCTTCGTGATGATCTATTCGGTATTTAATGTCGAAGCTAAGGAAATGCAAAAGCCTGTCGACCACCTCTTTCATCCCAGGCGGGCCAATAATTTGAAGAGGTTCCTGTTCTGTGAACGTAGCAATCCAAGCAGATGTGATGACGTCATTTAAGTCAGTTATGTGATCACTATGAAGGTGTGTGATTAAGACACCATTTAGCATGTTGGCGCCACATCCTGCTGCTGCCAACCGCATGAGAA
>JAKMEQ010000078.1 GCA_022425805.1 Acidimicrobiales bacterium | reverse complement strand
GAACAGCCCCAATAAAGAGCGCTGAGAGAATTCCTGTAAATCGAGTAGAGAAGAAATAGTCCGCTGCAGCACCGACGAGAAGTTTTTTTCGCCATCGCTGAGGAATGCATGTTATGAGTAGGGGAGTGTCGATATGGCTGTGGTGGTTAGCGACAAATATTGCAGGCTGGTATTCAGGGATATCATTCAAACTGTTGGTTCCCATGACATTAGGTTTGGCTAGGAAGCGAACAATTGGACGTAAGGGAAACTGTGTAAAAACAAAACGGACGTACTGTGCTGGGCCTCTCCGTGCCCATCCGGTCTGGAACGCAGAACCGGTTTGGATTTTGATTGGAAGAGGTTCAACTCCCTTAGGAACAGAAGGTGCTCGATAAGGGAATTGAGATGTTCGAAAGCATTTAATATTAATTATTCGCCGTTGCGTGGTGTCGATAGCACGCCGAATTTGCTTTGTTTTTCTTCTTAGGTCCCGAGGGGATAGCTTTTCCATCCGTTCCGTGCTTGCTACTGAACGTTAGCCATGAGGATGGGTGGACTGTGGTAGTGGGTGATAGTTGGTTGAGGCCCAACAACGTCGCTAGCTATTTCAAAAGCATCTTGCAAGGTTGTTGCTGGACGGAATCCAAGGCGCCGGACCGCTTTTGGGTCACCGCCAACTATAACTACTTGTCCCAGGTGGTCTAACGCGTGTGCGCACCAATACCACATGTAGAAAGGGTGGACTCCATGGTATGCATATGAAGTTCTGTATAGATGGCGGTACCATTCATCTTCTGCGAATGCTTTTTCGTAACGTTGACTCATCTCCACTGGATCTTTAGTTTGGCTGAGAACTCGTTCAAAGAAATCGATGTAACTTGGATGGTGCACTGGGTGGAAGTCCCACGGTGTAGGGTGCGTCATTATGACTACACCGCCTTTACGTACGAGCGGTTTCCCACGGTACATATTGAAGAAGTAGCCGAGTCCTAAGCAGGCGACGAGGACTGGGTTCATTACAGAATTGACATTGTAAGGGCATATGTAAGGTAGTCCCATGGTTAAGATGTCGGTTTGACCTTGTACATCCACAAGTTGTTCTTTGTAAACATTTTCGGTTGTTTGTCGATGGACGGCTTCTACTTCTCCTGCTTGGATAGAGGTCATTTCATAGGGGGATTGCCATCCATTAAATATTTTCCGTTTAGCCGAAGCGGACATACGACGTAGTCCTGTTTGATACCCGATGAAAGCGGAACGGTCACCCAATGTCCATTCCCATTCACGTTTTTGAAGCATCGCAAGAGGGCCATCATGGCCAAACGTATTATTGTTCACCGTTGTTTCAATCTGGAAAATCTGTATTCCGGAATCTTTAAGAATTTTTCCCTGCCGCCAATTAGATTTATGTAATTCGGAATTTTCTTGATCCATGAAGCTTCGAGATTGGACCATAGTCTGAGGGTTATGGTGATGACGTAATGCCGTGTAACCAGAGAGGCCCGTCGCTGTGCTTTTCCAACCTCCATCCATTGCTACGAGGTTGATGTTCACATAGACAATCAGATCAGACTCTGCTGCTCTTCGATTCATCTGAACTTCTTCTCCATGTGGTGTGGCTCCGATTACAACCATCCCATCCGGATCTTCTGCATCATGATTATAAAGATTTCCTGAAGGAGCAAATGCATCGAAAACACGATCACCTACTGCATGGCGTAATTCGCTTTCGGTCATTCTCCGATGAAGCGCGAGTGCAGCGATGATGTGGATATCATCGACACCGTTACTAGCTGCTGTATCTAGCACAGCTTCAATTACGCGCTGGCGGATATCGGGTGCTCTCATTGGTGGCAACGGTAGAGAGATATCGTCAAAAGCAATAGTTAATTTCATTCCCGATTTTAGTAGCGCAGACAGAGGTTCTGAATCGCCGAGTGGATTCTCAAGAGCCTCGCGTATTCGTTGGTCAGGATTTTTTAGTCCCGGCTGTGCTTCGGGTGGATACAAAATTCTAGAACGCCCTGCGGGCAGTTTTTCTAAACGGAACCCCTCACCGTGGTGAAAGAGCACAGGAGGCGTAGAGCGGTCCACATCTAAGACCAAGCCTGGCCGTGGATTTCGTCGTTGTTCATTTCCCATATGCCTAATTCCTCTTTCTCGAACCAATGGGCAGCATCTTGCTCGGGGAGCCAGATGCTGCCTGAAAATTTTCTATGAGCCAACCACGTCGGCGAGCGAGAGCCGCTAGCTTAGGTTCTGGGTTGACTGCAACGGGGAACCCAACCGCTTCAAGCATGGGGAGGTCACTTGTCGAGTCAGCGTAAGCGATCGACTCTGTTAAATCGTAGGAATGAGTTTTTGCGTAACGGCGTAGCACAGCTGCTCGTGTCTCACCGATAGGAGGGACTTGTTGCATCTGCCCAGTGTATGAGTTTCCATTGTGAGAAAGGGTAGCAGAAATAATATCGTCAAATAAAGGTTGTAACGGCTTGACAACAAAATCTAAAGCTCCCGTTATAAGCAGGGTTCGGTGGCCGATCGCCTTATGTTCACGTACGCGTAAGAGCGCAGCAGGGAAGGATTTCGCCAGTATAAGTTCACTAAACATTTCGAAAGCATCTTTATCGATCTGTTCAATGGGAGCATTCGCGTATCTTCTGTAAAAGCTCCGAAGGAAATCTGTTCGGTCTTTCCTGTCTAGTGCAAGTAAAGAAGGAGCTTGAGCCAAGGTTCTACTAACAAGTTTGAACCTTTCGGCTGCAGGTAGTCTCTTGGTAGCGAGATATGTCCAAGAAGAGACAACGTTTGATGCGATCAGCGTATTTTCAAGATCGAATACTGCCAGTTCTCTCTTAGGGTCTAGGACCTGAGTGCGAAGTCTTGTAGTTCGCGAAGCTCCAGTCGATTTGGCTGGGCTGGTTTTTACTCTGCCTTTGGCGATGACAGTGGGTAAGTGGGTATTGTATATATAGTCAAACCAGTCGATGGCTCTCGGGTCAAAGGGGAATGTTCGATGGTCTTCTTCGGATAGTGAATCCCAGAGGGTGATCAGGTTACTTACGGAATAAAGTGCCTCGCATTCGACATATTTTCCATACAGAGTTACGTATTCCATCGCTTTGTCTATCTCTTCCTTGCGTTCCTGAATATCGGCGACAAGCATGGCCGAACGTCCACGGATTGGAAGTTTGTGTAATATTTGTTCAGCGTAATTTAAAAGATAATTTGCTCGATTGAGCTGAGAAACAACTCGTCCGCGGCCTGGGAATTTCCATTTGGCTGGAGCTATTGGTTGATTCTTTTCATCATAAATTGGATTCTCACCAAAAAAATTATGAACGTAGTCGGTGATAGTAGAGATGCGTATCGGATTACAACTTCCAGAAGCTACTTGATAAATAGTTGTCTCTTCGGAGGTTTCCTGCGCAGCTGCAGCGACTATTGCTGAAGCAACGAGATCGACTGGGATGATATCCATTATCCCTTCAGGTATTCCCGGAAATTCTTTCAGTGTCCCCCGTCCAAAGTTGAGTATTATGGGTTCGGCCATTCTGAATCCTCGAATCCAACCGGAGAATGGGTGTTGCAACGAAGACTCAATGATGGAAGGTCGGACGATTGTCAAGGGGATTCGATCTCTTGTCTCTTCCACAGCTTGTTCCGCCATAGCCTTGGTAAAGGTGTAAGCATCGGGAAACCCGAGCGAGCTTGCTCGATTTCTTCCAGCGTCGACCATTTGGTCTTTGACCCACCGTTGTCGTAAGGTTTCAGTTTTACTTGCAATCGCTGGAGTTCCTGCTGCCCCAAGCTCTGAAATAGCACTCTCGCGAAACCCCTTAAGGTTATTGGGGCGCCTACTAGCATCTTCTACGTACGATCGCGTGCGCCGAGCAGCATTGGTTTCATCATTCCAATCCACCGGAACGTAAAATGGACTGTCGCTTAAGGCGAGTTCAGGTGCATCACCTTTCCTGCTACCAGCTACGTAGCAGGTGCTCACCATTACTAGGTGAGGAGTAATATCAAGATTTTTTAGTGTTTCGACAAGCCTGACCGGACCCATAAGATTGACTTCTACTGCACGATCAAGTGGTTCATCGAAACTCACTGCGGCAGCACTATGTATCACGATGTCACAAGTCTGCAAAATAGCTAACCCATCGCTATCAAGTCCTAAATCATCCTTAGAGATGTCAGCAGCGACCGGAACGATTTGGTTCTCGGTTAGTGAATCAAATTTCTCTTTACCTATGGTTGATCGAAGAGTCGAGAAGGCATCGTTATGGAGAATGTCTCTTTGAATGCGTCTAGCCGCTGAGCGTCGCGCGCTACGAATCAGAAGTACCAGTTCGACATCGGGGATTTCACGAAGAAGCAGCTCAACTAATGCGGTTCCTAGAAACCCCGTCGAGCCCGTTATGGCTATTCGTTTCCCAGCTAAGTGTTGTTTGATCACATCTACTTTCTACCACTTGGTAGGGAATGCTACAATCTTTACGTGGATACTTCTGAACGAATACTTATCTCTGCAACATCTGCGTTCGGTGAGAATGGCTACGATAGTACAAGTCTAGATTCTCTAGCAGATGATCTCGGTATTCGTAAACAATCTATCTTGTACCATTTCTCTACAAAAGAAATTTTATTACATGCATCTGTTGCTAATGCTTTGGGTGAACTGAGGGAAGTTCTTTCGGAAGCTATTCGTGCATCTGAAGATGGTTGGGATCGAATTGAAACGATAGTACGCGGGGTTTTTCGGCTAGCCATCCAGCGGCCTGAACTTCTTGGCTTATTGCGCGAAGTCTCCCGGCTAGGACCTCCGGTTCTTACGAAAGCAGTTGAGGGTTTAGAGCCACTCATCGAAGGGGCAACGAAATGGCTGAAAAACGAAATGAAACACGGGCGGGTAGTAGAATCTGACCCCCAGTTATTAGTTCTGTCAATCTACTCTGCCATCATGGGAGCCGCCACAGAAAGCAATCTTTTAGAAGCGGTGGGCATACACCAAACTCCTCGTGAAGTTGCCCAACGAAGGAAAGAACTACTCCGCTTTTTGAAAAGTGCTGTTATCCCAGTTGGGGCACTATAGAGATGGTTAGGTTTAGTTCTTAGGAATTTGATTTACGCTGAGCTGAGTCAATTAGGTGCTGTACTAGCTCCGTATAGGTGACACCTGTCGCTGCCCAGAGTTTAGGGAACATGGAGATGGGAGTGAAACCGGGCATGGTGTTAATTTCGTTAACAAGCCAACAATTTTTATCTTGTTCGTAGAAGAAATCAATACGCGCAAGACCTTCACAACGCATTACTTCGAATACGTTGAGGGCAATCCGTTGTACCGCCGCTATTTCTTCATCGTCAAGTTCTGCAGGGACATGTAATAGCGCTCCGTCATCGTACTTATCGTTGTAGTCATAAAAATTTGCACTAGGAGTGATTTCACCAGGAATAGATGCTGTCGCTGGACTTCCATCAAGGATTGCTATCTCTATTTCTCTACCAGAGCTTGCTTGCTCAACGATAATCCAGTCATCGAATTGGGCTGCTAAATGAAGGGCCATATTCATTTCTGAACGGTTCATAACTTTTGATACGCCAATTGAAGACCCCATATTGGCTGGCTTAACAAATAAAGGGTACGACAAGTCAGAGTTGTTAATTTCTATGGAAATTGTCTCTAAAGAACTTGCATGGTATCCCGCCCACGGGACCTGATCGATGCCATGCGCAGATAGAAGTTCCTTAGCCTTGATCTTGTCCATACACAACGCAGATGATAGTACGCCGCTTCCGACATACGGCACGTGATAACTTTCGAGAAGGCCTTGGATTCTTCCATCCTCGCCATTTGGTCCATGTAAGACAGGAAATACAGTTGGGATAGAGTTGGCCCTACTGTTAAATAGCTCTTCTGGTGAAGTTAGTGGTCCGTCAACTAATAAATCATTTGGAACATTCGAAATGTTCTCTAAATCAGCATTACCAATAGATTCATGCCACCTCCCCGAACGATCGATGCCAATGACACGGAGATTATACTTTTCGATTGAAATAGCTTCTAGTACATGACGAGCAGAAGAACATGAGACATCATGTTCAGGCGATTCGCCGCCAAAAAGTAGAATAAGGTCAGCGCGGAGATCACTCATAGCGTTCCGACTCATTTTTGTGCATACTCAAAG
>JAKMEQ010000064.1 GCA_022425805.1 Acidimicrobiales bacterium | reverse complement strand
CCACAATAACGAATAGATATCGCTCTACGGGACTGACTTGAAGACCGGTTCGCCGAAGCCCCATGGAGAGTGCGGGCATGATGAATGGTCATATCACCAAGAGACAGAGTCGGAGCAACGACGACATCAGTGGGTATGTTTGGAACTTGCTCTCCTTCGGTGCCATGCAGGGGTTCATCTGATACGAACCAGTTAGGCCTGTAAGTGGTTAGATCTTTGTGGGATTCTTTGACGAACCGAATAGCACCGGTATCAGGTGATGAGAAATCCAATGGGATCCACACAGTGCAAATCTGTTCGCCAGAAACATGGAAATAGGAAAGATCTTGGTGAAAAGCGGTTTCCTCAGCGGTATTCGGTTCCTTCACCAAAACAGAATCCTCATAGAGCCATACTGATTTGCTCTTAAGAATTTGAGCGACAATCTGAGGGATCACAGAGTTGCATGCGAATTCTGCAAAATCTGGATCATCTATCCAATGGTCAGTGCCAGCAACGAACCGTCCTGAATCCTCACTGGAACAAACATCTGGGTCGGTCAGAACTTTTTTTGGGGCGACTATGGACCCTAATTCGGTGAGATCCGTGCTGTTGCCCGAAATAGCACGTTCGATAGGTTCAGCCATTGAAAATACAATTTCTGGTTTGATTACGTCACGAAGAATGACAAAACCATCACGCCAAAAATCTTCGACGAATGATTCGTCTATAAGAGCGTCAAAGGTTGTCATGCCACATCAAATATTGGGTCATCTCTTTCGCTTGATCATCCATTGGAGGGTCCTTGGATAATTCTTTTATCATGTAGCCGTCCCATTTCTTTATCCGAAAGGCTCAGGATGTCTGCGAGTATTTCATCGGTGTGCTCTCCTAGAAGAGGTGATGGCAGAGGAGCTTCTCGGCCAATGTTTTGAAAGCTAAGTGGTGATCCCGGAGTCAGGTACGAACCGATCCTGGGTTGTTCCGTGTTTACAAACATGGGATTGGACTTTGAAGCACGCTTATCCTGGTCTACGAGTTCTTTAAACGTTTGGTATGGTCCCCAGCACACCCCAAGCTGACCCCAAACTCGTCGTACTTCTTCAAGCGTTCGTTTTTGGCACCATTGTTCTATATGCGGGTGGATACGATCCCGAACCCTAAACCGGTCACCTTCATTCCCAACTAAATCGAGTCCCTCTTTAGCAGCGAGAGTTTCCATGGCTTCTGTGATTTCACATGCAGAGCACAAGGCTTGCCATTGTTTTTTTGTAATCGCAACAGCGATAACTTTTTTCCCATCAGCTGTTATGTAGTCCCTCCCTAGAGCCCCATAGAGTTCGTTGCCGATTCGTTCACGCTCTGAGCCAAGGATTTGCGCTTCCGCTATATGCCCTAGGGCGGCAACGGCTGACAGTGCCACGTCACTCAACGCCAATTGGATAAATTGGCCTTCCCCTGTTCGGTCTCTATGGCGTCCGGCGGCGAGTAGACCCATTGCTGCAGTTTGCCCACATAAGAGGTCCCACGCAGGTAGAACATGATTGATAACTCCGTCATACCCTTCAGGTCCAGTTACTTCGGGGTAACCCATAGCTGCATTCACGGTGTAATCGAGAGCGGTCGTTCCATCATGGTTCCCAAGAATATTTAGCATGACGAGATCCTCACGGCACTGTTGAAGGTTGTCGTAGGATAGCCAGCCCTTGGCAGGAAAATTGGTGAGGAAATAGCCTGAATCCTCACCAGGTGCTCCTATGAGCTCCTTGAGAAGCTCTTGCCCTTCCTCTGACCTGAGATCAACCTGAATCGATTTTTTTCCTTTGTTAAGCCCAGCCCAGTAAAGCGAATCTCCACCTTCGGTTAAGGGCCATCGTCTATGGTCTAATCCGCCTCCAATTGGATCAAACCGGATAACCTCGGCACCAAGTTGCGCTAACGCCATTCCACCGGAAGGTGCGGCGACGAAAGCGGATCCTTCGATGACTCTCATGCCACTCAACGGACCGCTCATTTGTCTCCTTTTTCGTTGATGCCTAGTGATTTCTGCAGAAACTTTAACTGTATTCGTAAAAGGTTTTCAGCGACAGTTTCCTGAGGGGTCATATGGGTGACTCCGGAAAGTGGAAGCACTTCATGGGGTTTCCCTGCCTCTAGAAGAGCTTGGGAAAGCTGAAAAGTGTGGGCGGCGACGACATTATCATCAGCTAAGCCATGGATTAACAATAATGGCCGTTCTAGATTTTGTGCTTCGCTGCACAGGTTTGTCTTCTGGTAATTTTCCGGTTTGTGTAGCGGGTGTCCGAGGTAGCGTTCTGTGTAGTGGGTGTCGTAAAGCTCCCAGTTCGTAACTGGTGCTCCTGCCACGGCAGCATGAAAGATGTCTGGTCTTCTCAGTACCGCTAGAGCAGCGAGGTAGCCGCCAAATGACCAGCCACGGATACCAACCCGATTCAAATCAAGATGAGTGTATATTTCTGCTGCTGCAGTTAGAGCACTTATCTGATCCTCCAAGGCGGCAGTTGCGAGGTCTCCATAGACTTCTCTTTCGAAGGAGGGTGACCGGCCTGGAGTCCCTCTTCCATCGCTGATAACGACAGCAAAACCTTGATCGGCAAACCACTGTGAAACCCCAAACAGGCCTTGTGTTGAACGCACCCGTTGAGCATGAGGGCCGCCATAGGGGTCAAGGAGAACTGGAAGAGTCTCAGTATTATCATGATTTCGGGGTAATAGGACAACTGTTTCAAGATTTCTATTCCCAAGATGATGAAAATTTGTGTTTAGAGAAATGATTGGTTTCTCTGAGAGATCTTGAATCTCTGAAATAGCGGCACTTTCTCCGAGGATTGTTGTTTTGACTCCATGGAAATCCATGCTCCGAGATTGGATAACGGTCCATGTCCCGTTAGATACTGCGTCATGAACCCCAGGGTCTTCTGTAAGGGATGTAGCCTTCCCGTTGTAATCAAAGTGCATAATCTGTTGTTCCAGTGGATTTGCGCTTACTGCAGCAAGTACTCCTTGTTCATCACAGTGGATTAGAGATCGGACTTGAAGGCCATCATCGGATACGGGTACATCATTAACCACTAACTTTCTGGCATTGCCTCGATCCTCAACTGTGACTACTCGCTCTCCAATAACCTTTGGAGCACCAGAGATAATCTCTACCCAGTATTCATCGTTCCATCGGTATATTTCTTCAACTGATCCGTTATGGGAATCTACTTTTAGGATCCCCATGGATTGTTGGTTTCGTGTCTGAACTGTTAGATAGATCGTTGTCTCTTCAGTCCATTGGATGTTAACGAGATATTCCCAAAAGGATTGCTGAGTCCAATCAATCGGAATCGCATCTCCGTTTAATGAATAAATCCCTAATTTCACTTCCGGATTACTGGTTCCTGCCTTCGGGTATCGGAGCATTCTTGGGCGGGAACTAGGGTCGGATGAATTGAGGATATGCCAAGAAAGGACGCTAGATTCATCCACTTCCGTTGCGAGAAGACGGTCGTTGTGCGGTGACCACCAATGGCCTCTTCTTCGCCCCATTTCTTCAGCTGCAATAAAATCTGCAACACCGTATGATTTATTTGGATTTTCAGTTCCTATCACCAGGTGATCGTTTCCGGTGGCATCTACATACCGTAAATCCCCACCAGATAGGTAAGCGACGAGATCCCCTTTAGGGCTTATTTGAGGGTCGAATACGCTGCTATTAGTTTCAAACTCGGTAATTTCACTGGATTCTAAGTTCACGGTAAATAGCGCACCGTCTAAAGTAAATGCGATATTGGGAGATTTGTTGGAGGAACTGTAAGAGACGATTCCTGAACCTAGCTCCCGAACCCGCTCCCTTCGAGATTGTTCTTCCATCGGGGCCGTATACTCTCCTCCTAGCATTATCAGATTTTTAGGATCAGCGACGATATGAGAAGTTTGTGATTCAGGATCATGTGCCCAGAGTTTGTTAATCGGGTTACTTCCTGAAGGTGACTGCAAAAAGGTAATCAGATTTACTTCTGAAGCAATAGAGAATGACCGCGGTACTCCAACCGTAAATCTTCGTGTTCTCGCGTGTTGTCGTGGGAACGTCTCCATCTTCAACTTTCTCTTTCCTGCTTCTACGATATTCGCTACAAACCTATTCTTCACCATAGAATCCGAGTAATGACTTCAGAGAAAGAATGCCTAGAACAGCAATATCGGTTAGAAGCCAGAAAATGGTTAGAAGAGAATATAGACCCCATTCAAGAGAAAGGGCCATTTTCCACGCTCCATTGGATGCCCAGCGAAGAAAGAGAAACCCAGCACCATCTTGATTGTCAAAGACTTCAGGGGAAACTGTTTGAAGCAGGGTACGCCGGTATCACTGTTCCAACTGAATACGGTGGGCAAGGGGGAGAGGGATGGATGCAACGAGTTTTCCGAGAGGAGTCAATTAGTTATCAAGTTCACACCGGATTTTACAATTCGATTATTTCTATGATGCTCCCAGCTCTCCTCAAATATGGGACTGAGGAACAGAAGAAAGATCATATTCATACTTTGATAAGCGGAAAAGTAAGCTGGTGTCAGCTTTTCAGCGAACCGGGTGCAGGAAGTGACCTAGCGGGGCTAGGCACGCGCGCAGAGCTTGACGGCAACGAATACGTTATTCATGGGCAGAAGGTATGGAATTCTGCAGCCATGTATGCAGATATGGGTATTTTGCTTGCTCGCACAGACCCAGATGCAGCGAAACATCAAGGAATAACATTCTTTCTCTTCAATATGCGACAATCCGGTGTGGAAGTTCGCCCTCTTGTCCAAGCACATGGAGCAGGGCATTTTGCTGAGGTCTTCATAGATGGAGCTAGGTGTCATGTCTCTAATATCCTTGGAGAAATTGATAAGGGCTGGGGGCCAACGAGAGCAGTGATGAGTAATGAGTCAGCGATGATTGGAGCCGCATCCGGTGATAACGCTAAGCAACTAACAGAACTAGCGAAGAAAATAGGTAAAAACACTTTTCCATCTATCCGTCAGAAGCTTGCTATTGTGTACACCAGAAACCGACTCTTACAGATTATGAGTGAGAGTATCCAAGCCGCTGTTCGTCAGGGGAAGCCTCCCTCAATACATCCATCGATCGTAAAGTTATTTGTTGCTGAGAATCGGAGGAAAGAGGGGAACCTTGCTCAACTTTTACTGGGCCCTGCAGGAGTGGCAGTAACTCATGAAGCAAGCGAGTGGGCTATGGAGTTACTTCATTCGAGGTATCCCATTTCGATTGGAGGCGGGACCGATGAAGTGCATCACAACAATCTGGGTGAACAGGCACTTGGATTACCCAGAGATATTCGGGTCGATAAAGGGATCCCATGGAAAGATGTTCCCAAAGGCTAATGAGAATCAAGAAAAATATGCGTCCTGATGGAGAAGACATAATACCTAGGGTGGATTTTTTCATTCATCTTCATATTGATTCGTTTCCTAGCATGGGCGACCCTGTTAGCGAAGACCCAATTATTTCATGTGATATCACTGGAGACCAGAGTCCCTTGTCAGAACTCCGCGGGAATAATCAAGAAGAGCCAGTCGTAAAAGGTCTTATCTGGTCTCACAGCCCTGACCGTCTTGCAAATGTCGGTTTCAAAGCTAGACGGTCGATAATTTGGGGTGGATCTTTGTTGCGTTCACGGAAAGGTGGGTTTGCAGGCCTGAAGCAAATCTCTCTTGTTCGACGAAAAAAAGATCTAAGCCCAGAAGAATTTGCGCGTCACTACAGAAACCATCGGGAGATCGCCAGATACCACCATGGGATGTCTCAATACGCACAGTCATTAAGCTTGGAACCTATTTATGGCTTTGAAAATGAACTAAGCGATATTGATGGCGTAAGTGAACTCTGGTTTGCAACAGAACAGGATTGGACCGAGCGTTTCTACGTTCACCCTGAAAGCCAGAACATCGTTCGTGAAGATACACAAAAATTTATTGACTTTACTAGGACGCAATCCTTCATGGTCGATGAAATACTATTTACAGAGGAGATGGAGAGAGAATGAAACCTACAAAAATCGATTTAGATATTACAGAAGAGACTTTGGAGGATATGAAAAGTCGTCTAAAACGAATTCGATGGCCTGAGATTATTGGTGAAGATAGTTGGGGATATGGGGTTCCCAAAGGGTGGATGCAAGAAATGGCTGAATATTGGCTCCATGAATGGGATTGGGAAAAGGTCGCCGAACAAATGAATCTTTGGGATAACTATTCGGTAACTATTGAGGGTATCCCTATTCATTTTTTACATGCTGCTGGAAAGGGGCCAAACCCGCGTCCCTTGATTTTGACTCATGGTTGGCCCTGGACTTTTTGGGACTTCAAAGATGTTGTTGGGCCCTTAAGCGACCCGGCTTCCTATGGTGGAAATTCCGAAGACGCATTCGACGTGTACGTGCCTTCTCTTCCTGGTTTCGGATTTTCAACTCCATTACAGTCCTCTGGGGTTGATGTTCCTCGCGTCGCTGAATTGTGGGTGTCTTTGATGAGTGACATTCTGGGGCACGAAAGATTTTGTGCCCATGGTGGTGATTGGGGGGCGCTAGTAACAGCACACTTGGCTCATGCTCACCCTGACCGGCTTATCGGGGGACATATGAGTCTCAGTCTCATACCCGGCGTTGATAGAAGATCTTTACCTGAAGACATATGGTCCGAAGATGAGCAATGGAAGATCTCCCGCTCTGCAGAAGCAGAAAAATATATCCGTTCTCACGTCACAGTTCATCTCCTTGATCCACAGACGCTTGCGTATGGCCTGATGGATTCTCCCATAGCCACTGCTGCTTGGATTTGGGAACGCAGAAGAAATTGGAGTGATAATGATGGGAATGTTGAAGATGTATTCACAAGGGAACATCTTTGTACGACCGCTGCCCTGTACTGGTGTACAGGGGCGATAGGTTCCTCTCTACGCCTATATCACGAACACTTTAGAAAACCCTGGCCGCTCGTGCATGACAGAATCCCTCGTTTGGAAGCGCCGACTGCTTTTGCCGTTTTCCCCAAGGATGTCGTTCATTTACCTCGAGCTATCTTGGAAGAATACTGTGATCTTCGTCAGTACTCGGTTATGCCAAGCGGAGGACATTTTGGGGCAGCAGAAGAACCTGAATTGCTTGTTAGCGATTTACAAGGATTTTTCCGAGAGCTGGCTTAGATTCTGTCGAGCGTCGTTGATGATGCCAATAGAAGCCCATCGATACGTATTTTGAATCCCTGCAGTTCATCACCGATATCTTTATTTCCCATAGCTCCGGCAGTGAATCTCACGCGAACCCCTTCGGTTATGGCTGCTAAGCGCCAAAACTGAAAAGCAATGTAATAGGGGAGAGCAGAAAGGTCCCTGCCGCTAGCCTTGGCATATCTTTCTATTACTTCGTCCGTTGTGAGATACCCTTCCGCCAACGTTGGAGCATCATTCATTACGTTATTCGAGTTTGTTTTATCCCCCCACCACATGAGCATTCCCCCGAGGTCAGCAAGTACATCACCCAACGTACAGAGTTCCCAATCGAGTACAGCAGCGACGTTGTTATCGTGTCCGATCATGCAATTATCTAGCCGGTAATCTCCGTGAGTAATCCCTGACCCAATTTGGGGCGGTTTAGATTTTTCAAGCTTTTGGTGGAGGTCATTGAATAGCGGAAGGTCTCTATCTGAGCCCTCATCAACTTGGCGTTTCCATCTCCGGAGCTGACGGCCTATGTAATCTTCAGTTTTGCCGAGGTTCCCCAGTCCTATCGAATTTGGATTTACATCGTGAAGGGCCACCAGCACATCAACAAGAGATTCACTCTGGGTTCTTTGTTGTAAAGGGGAAAAAGCTTCACTATCTTCGAGCGCTTTAATGATGTGGCCCTCTACATGGCTCATTACAAAGAAAGGAGCTCCAGTGACTGATTCATCGTCACACATTCCAATGATACTTGGGACAGGAACGCCGGTCTCTTGCAAAGCAGAGATGATCCGATGCTCACGACCCATGTCATGAGCTGAAGCTAAGACATGGCCTGTAGGGGGGCGGCGTAAAACCCATTTGTTTTGTTGTTCATCCGTAACGATATAAGTGAGATTTGACCTGCCGTGTGTTACCAGGTCAAATTTGATTTTTCCTTGAATGATGACCTGTTCTCGGAGCCAGTTATCTACGTTGTCATAATGTATGCCTATTGGCTCATCAGTTGTCATTGCTGAAGCGTAGAACGGAAACAGTGTCGTAAACAATTCAGTTTCTAAAAGTAGACACCACGCTTGTCCCTAGACATTTGGATTGGAAGTCTGAGGATCTTGTAACAGAATAAGGCATTAGAAGTAACTTCTTTAGCGTGAACTATATAGAAGTCAATCCGGCGGTATTCTAGTTGAGTGTCCAGACCTCAGTTCCCTCCACCGCCTTTATTAGAACCCGGCTGGTATGGCGATCCGTCAGGGCGATATGAAGCTCGCTATTGGGATGGACAAAAATGGACCGGCCATATTTCACATTATGGGGCGACTGGTAACGACCCAATTCTCCGAGCAAGATTTGACCGTTTATGGATTCGTTTACTCGGCCGCATCATTCTCTGGGGCTTGGTTTTAGGGCTCCTTTTCTGGGTTGTGAAAACCTATTGGCCTGATGGCGTAGAAAAAGATGGCCAAAGCGAAGGCCACGGACCGACTAACGTAATCTCAGAGGTAGAGGTTGCTTTCTTCCAAATCGATGGAATTTCTTAAAGGAGTATAGATTGACCGATGAAGAGTGTGATTGTGGCCAATAGCATCCGGAATACTTCGATTTTTGTCTTTGGAGTCATGGCAGCTATTACAGGGTTGCTAGCTTGGCAAAACCATACAGATCTTGAGGAGTCTAATGTGACACTCGGAGAAGGACGTGTAACGAACGGAGAGACCGTGGAAGCACTCCCACTAATTCCAGTTGCACCAGAGACATTTGCGCAAAATGCTCCAGTCATCGTTCATGTTGCGTATAGCCCAGAAAGCATCGCATTATCTGGAGTAGTGAATGCACAACCTTTGGCCGAGGCACTAATTTTAGCTTCAGAACAGCTTGTTGCGGGCGGTTATGTTTCCGACGAATTCGACCTAATATCCGGCGCAGAACTAGCGATAGTTCAACTTGAAATTTCCGGAGAGGTACTAGATGAGGAAGATCGCTACAGGGTCGTGTCGAAATTTCGAAGCTTAGGGGTCAATGTTATAGACCAATTAATCATTAGAGGATCAGACCGGACGATCTTTGAGGTAATTCGTGATACGCCAGAACTAGGTCAGGTCTTTGACTTTTTTGAAGCAGCCGGTATTGAAGGAGACATATCATCTGGAAGCCAAACTTTCACAATCTTTGCTCCTACTGATGATGCCGTCGAGGCTTTAGACATAGCGGCTCTGCAGGAATTTGCTGAACTAGTTCAACTTAACGAGATTCTGCAATTTCATGTTATCGGAGAGGTCTGGAACGCCGCTGATTTGGTAGACGGTAGCTTGTTGATAACACTTCAAGGGGAAACGCTATCTGTTGTCCGCACAGAAGAAGGAGTTCTTTCAATTGGCGGAGGAATAGTTCTGTCCAGCGACATAGAAGCAACGAATGGGGTTATACACGTAATTGATCAAGTGCTCATCCCAGGAACAATTCAAACAGAAATCGAGCTAAATCAAATTGTCGTATTTGACCCAGTTCTTTTTGCAGTGGGTAGCCCGTTTCTTGCGGATAGTTCGATACCAATTCTGGAAGAAATCGCAACAATCCTAATAAATAACTCAGAAGGGAACCTTGAAGTTCAAGGACATACCGATACCGATGGAAGTGAAGAGATTAACCTTTCGTTAAGCCAAAGTCGGGCTGATACAGTCAGGGATTTCCTTATCTCTGAGGGAGTTGGACCAGAGAGAGTTACAGCGGTTGGCTTCGGAGAAACTAGATTGAAGGTTGACCCGGAAGAAACGGGAGAAGATCGGGCGAAAAATCGCAGAATTGAATTTCGGGTGAATTAGATAACGCTATCTGTGGTTGAATCAGGACGGATATTCCAGTCCAATTCCACCAAGCCCGCAATAACCATTTGGATTTTTTCCCAAGTATTGCTGATGGTAGTTCTCTGCATAATAAAAATTTGAAATTGAAGTTAGTTCTGTGGTGATTTCCCCACGTCCGACATTTGTTAACTCTGTTTGGTATATTTCTTTCGATTTTTCCGCATCGATTGATTGTTTTTCATCGAACCAATAAATGCCACTTCGATATTGTGTACCGATGTCATTCCCCTGACGCATGCCCTGCGTAGGGTCGTGAGCTTCCCAAAATATTTTCAGAAGTTGAGAAAAAGAGATTTCTTTCGGATTGAAATTAACTAAGACAACTTCATTGTGCCCAGTCATGCCGGAGCATACTTCCTCATAAGTCGGGTTTGGAGTAATGCCCCCTGTATAGCCCACCGCGGTACTAGTGACGCCTACTTTTTCCCAGAAAACTCGTTCCGCCCCCCAGAAACAGCCTAAGCCGAAAATCGCCTGCTCCGTTTCGGTTTTGAAGGGAGGGGCTATTGTAGTCCCGAGCACAAAATGGGGGTTTGGTTTCATTATGGGATCTTCACGCCCAGGAAGAGCAGACTCCTTATCTGGTATTTTGAGGTCAAATGGGTTACGAAAGCTCATAAGTGCATGGCTACTTTGTAGTTAATAAACCGTTGTCGAAGACAACTCGGTCAGAAGCGAGTGTCTTAAATTTTATTTGTTCGCCATCGATCCAAATACGGATTTCTAGTTTTTCCCCTGGCATAACTGGTGAGCTGAAACGTCCTTCCATAGATCGAAAGCGTCGTGGATCGTTATCACATATAGCATGGAGTAAAGCGCGACCCGTGAACCCGTATGTGCATAGGCCGTGAAGGATCGGTTTAGGAAATCCTCCAAGTGCTGCGAACGACGGGTCTGAATGGAGAGGGTTTCTATCTCCATTCAGCCTGTAAAGAAGGGCTTGATCAGAACGAGTCTGGTAGGAGATTGTATGGTCGGGACCCCTTTCAGGGAATTCAAACTTGTCTGTGGGTCCGCGATCTCCTCCCCACCCTCCTTCGCCTCGGAAGAACAGTTTGCTGATGTTCGTGAACATAGGCTGATTATCGGCGATATCCGTAGCAGTCGTTTCAAGTATGACAAGTGCAGCTTTTCCCTTATCGTAAATATTTGAAATCTTACTGGTAGAACGAACCGTTGCACTTGTTGGAAGTGGCTTGTGAAGTATCACTCCCTGTTCACCATGGACCATCTTTGAATAATCAACATTACCGAGATGGCTGAGAGGTCCGCCTCCTCCGGTTGCTCCAAGTACTACGCACATGGTTGGGAGGGCTTTTTGTATTACATCCTTAGTGTTCTCTGTGGTAAATTCAAGTTCAGAACCAGTTGGGTCGTCGGCTCCTGCCCCTACTCCGAGACTGTAGAGGAGGCAATCCTTCGAATCCCATGAACTCTCATGCGGATCACTTTCAGTTCCGATAGCGTCAAGGTTGATTGGCATATGCTCTCCTCAATGTTGCTCCCATCATACTTCGGGCATCTAAATCAATATCATGTCTAAGTGATATTTTATCAGCGGTGTTTTACTCTTTCCTTAAAGAAATTTCCTCAATTTCGTGGGATTCGTTTTTGAATAAAATTGCATCGGCTTTCCATTTCGTGGGAAGAATATGTTCATTGAGATTCGGTGAGTTGATGGAATCCCAAATAATCGAAGCTTCTATACTGGCTTCATGCCTTGAAAGGTTATTGAACCGGTGGAAAAAGGAAGACGAATCTGTGGCTGCACTTCTGCAGAGATCAAGAAAACGTTTGGTGTGCCAGTTCCGTATATCCTTTTCATCTGCGTCTACAAAGATACTGAAATCGATGTGATCGCGTACTGTCGATTTCTTTTCAGTCTCAGGTTTCTGCGGAGGGTCTTGTAAGGTATTTAGTCCTTCAATAATGACGATGTCTGGATTCTCTAGAACTTTTTTCGAATTTGTAACGTTGTAGGTCGTATGTGAATACAAAGGTGCTTCATGTATGCCTGTTGATGTTTTGAGTGTTGAAAGAAAGTTAACGATTGCCACGTAGTCGTAGCTTTCAGGGAATCCTTTCCGGAGCATCAGGCCCGCTTCTGCAAGTTTTTCATTTGGATAAAGAAACCCATCCGTAGAGACAACATCAACTACCAGTCCAAAGCTCATTACTTCCAAGAGAGCCTTAATGATTTTAGCAGTTGATGATTTACCAACTGCCACGCTTCCTGCCACTCCAAGTATGAAAGGCTTCGGCTTTTCTCTAAGATCATTGGTTGGCGCATCTAGTTCGGACTTCACCGCCGACTGTACCTGTTCCAAAATGAGACGTACGAGAGGCATATAGGCTCTTTGAATTTCTTTGGTGCTAATCGGTAATTCAT
>JAKMEQ010000062.1 GCA_022425805.1 Acidimicrobiales bacterium | reverse complement strand
GCCTTACAGCCTCTCCAAAGAATTCGGGAAGTTTCGATAACTGTTGCATGTGATGTGAGAACCCCTTTTATCAAAGCAGCGGAAGTATTTGGACCACAAAAAGGGGCATCCCCTTCAGAAGTCAAGTTCTTAAGACGCCGTCTGGAGAGACTTGTACAAATCTATCTTGACGACCGGGGTGTAGATGTTTCAACTTTAGAAATGGCGGGGGCAGCAGGTGGATTGGCGGGCGGGTTAGCTTCTGTAGGGGCTAATCTAGTAAACGGTTTTGAAGCAGTAGCGGAGACTGTTGATCTTCTCCATTCGATTGAGCAGGCGGACCTTGTAATCACCGGAGAAGGATTTGTCGATGCTTCCAGTTTCGATGGGAAAGTTGTGGGGGGGATTCTGGAACTAGCCCGTGAAACTAATACTCCTGCATTTGTGATAGCTGGGGGATGGAATCCGGATGTTCCCTGTACAGCACCCGTGTACTCCCTTGAGAATGAAGTAGGTCGAAAAAATGCTTATGAGAAAACAAAGCAATCGATTGAGCTCACCGCCAAAAAGGCATTCTCTGACTGGGAAAAAAGAAGATAACATACTAGAAGGATTAAGAGGTATTCATGGCTGACCGAATCGAGCTAAAAGGTATTAAAGCGTTAGGGACAATAGGTGTCCTACCAGAAGAAAAAGAACGCGCTCAGCCATTTGAAGTCGATATTTTTATAGAGAGCGACTTATCAGCATCTGGACAAAGCGACAACCTAGCCGACACTATTAGCTATGCTGACCTTATAGAAACCGTAGTAGAAACAGTCTCGGGTGAACAACATCAGCTTCTCGAACGTGTTGCTCAACGCATAGCTGAGGAAGCTCTTCTATTCGGTGGTGTTGACGCAGTTGAAATCACTATTCGTAAACTTCGACCGCCGGTGCCATATCTCGTTGACTATTCTGCAGTGACTATTCGAAGAGAGCGCCCTAGGGAAGAGTAAGAGAAGGATCTAAGTCTTTACTCTATTGTTTCATCACGAATCATTTGAGCCTTTGCCTCAAATACCTGCTCAGGAATATGCGTCCGGCCGTAGTCGAAGCCAACTTTTAGAAGAATATTAAGTAAATCTCTTCGCCCATCTTCCATTTTCCATGGCAGCGCTATATAAATCGGTAGTTCAAAAATACGGAGCTCTTCAAGATTGCTGTAGATGGTTTCTTGGAATTTATACCTATCTTCCCATAACCAATTCGCAGGCCCGAATCCGGTTCCAGGGTCCAGAATCACTTGCTCACGTTTGACTCCTGCTTGCTCGATTTTTGCTAATGCATCTTCGAACCAAACAATAATTGCTTTGAGAGGGTCGCCAGTAACGAGTTCCAGACTTTTAGGGTCATCTCCATTTAGGAACGGGAGTATGACCGGCACTCCAGAGTCAGCAGCTAGCTCGACCATAACGGGATTCTGTAATCCATCAGACGCATTCATAAAATTTGCACCCGCATTCAATGCCCGCTCCATTATTTCTGGGTTCCATGTATCAATAGACAATTCAATTCCCATTCCAGAGAGCGCTTGAATTTTTCCATCGAGCCGATCCCACTCTTTCTCCGTATCGACACGGTCTGCATATTGAGTCGAACCCGCTGCACCAAGGTCGACACCAACACACCCATTACGTATCAGCGTTTCCGCACGGGTCACAGCCTCTGCCACAGATGTGGCGATAGAGAAGTCAGCTAATGAATCAGGAGAAGCATTGATCACACCATGAAGTTTCACTCAGTCCACCGTAGAGGCCTCGCAGGAGAGTTACTCACATCCTATGGTCTTATATGCAGTGTTTATGTGATCATCAAAAAGACGGGGGAAATGCCGTTTTTAGAAAGTAATGACGATATCTTCACAACTATGCCTGTGAAGATCCGGATACCGACTACCTTACGTGTGCTAACTGATGGAGAAGCTGGAATAGATGTCCATGAGGGGACGGTCAATGAGATATTCGACCAGCTACATGAACACTTTCCTGAATTTCGTGGACGCCTTCTTGATGAAGAAGGAAATTTACTTCGCTTCGTCAATATTTTCGTTGAGGACGAAGATGTTCGTTTCCTTGAAGGTTTAGATACGCCGGTTTCAGATGGGCAAACGCTATCAATTGTCCCCGCTGTTGCAGGTGGGTAACGAGATCGACTTCTCGATTTTTAGATAGATAACAGATCTTACGATTTCCGAGTGGGAATCGATAGAGCATTTCAGTACCATTACTAAAGCTGATCAAGAAGATTCCTCCCAACTGACCGATTGAGGACTTATCGGTTAAAAGGGAATAAATTACCGTGGAATTTTGTTCTAATAGATATCGAAAATCGAAAGCCAACTAGGAGAAATTTTAATGCCAAAGATCATTTTATTTGACGAAGAAGCCCGTAGAGGTCTGGAAGCAGGTATGAATACTCTCGCTGATGCTGTGAGGGTGACATTGGGACCGAAAGGTCGTAATGTCGTGCTGGACAAAAAATGGGGCGCGCCCACAATCACAAACGATGGTGTTTCGATAGCAAAAGAAATAGACCTTGAAGACCCGTATGAGCGGATCGGCGCTGAACTTGTAAAAGAGGTAGCGAAAAAGACGGATGATGTGGCTGGTGATGGAACGACGACAGCAACTGTTTTAGCATGGTCAATGGTCCGTGAAGGAATACGTAACGTCGCTGCTGGCGCTAACCCGATGTCTCTAAAAAGAGGAATCGAAGCTGGTGTTGCTGCTGCGGTTGAGTCAATCCGTAGCCAATCTCAAGATGTCTCATCTGATAAAGACCAGATTGCTAATGTCGCTGCAATATCGGCAGCAGACTCAGATATAGGAGGGAAGATAAGCGAAGCCATAGATAAGGTTGGCAAAGATGGCGTTATTACAGTCGAAGAATCACAAACCTTTGGCATGGATCTCGATTTTGTAGAGGGTATGCGTTTTGACAAAGGTTACATTTCCCCATACTTCGTAACAGACCCCGAACGAATGGAAGCGGTACTAGATGAGCCCTATCTCCTTCTGCTTGGATCAAAAGTAACAGCGGTCCGAGATGTAGTTCCTGTTCTTGAGAAAGTAATGCAGTCTGGTAAGCCTCTCCTTATCATTGCTGAAGATGTAGAAGGTGAAGCATTGGCAACGCTGGTCGTTAATAAGATTCGGGGTACCTTTACATCGGTGAGTGTTAAGGCACCAGGGTTTGGTGACCGACGTAAGGCTATGTTGCAAGATATGGCGATTCTGACCGGTGGTCAGGTAATCAGTGAAGAAGTCGGTCTTAAACTTGAATCTGTTACTCTCGATTTGCTCGGCCAAGCACGCAAGGTAGTGGTAACGAAAGATGAAACCACAATTATTGAAGGTGTTGGTGACCGAGGAGACGTTGATGGCCGTATAGCGCAGATCAAAGCAGAAATTGAGAACACAGATTCTGATTATGATCGAGAGAAACTTCAGGAACGTTTAGCAAAACTCTCTGGCGGCGTAGCGATTCTTAAGGTTGGAGCTGCTACTGAAGTAGAGCTGAAAGAGAAAAAACACCGCATCGAAGATGCCGTTTCAACCACTAAGGCTGCGATTGAAGAAGGGGTCGTTGCTGGTGGTGGAGTGACCTTGCTTCGTGCTCAAGAACAAGTGCTCAAGATTGAACAAGAACTTACCGATCCTGATGAAGCGACTGGCGCAAGGTTAGTTGCGAAATCTTTAGAATCTCCTCTAAAACAGATTGCTGTCAACGCTGGCTTAGAAGGTGGTGTCATAGTTGAGAAAGTCCGTAACTTGGACGGCCCTAACGGTTTGAATGCTGCGACAGGAGAATATGAAGATCTTGTCGCTAAAGGCATTATAGATGCGGCGAAAGTAACGCGATCGGCGTTACAAAATGCTGGGTCAATCGCTGCTTTGTTCTTAACAACTGAAGCGGTGATTGCTGATGCCCCAGAGGAAACTGACGGTTCTGCGGATATGTCAGACATGGACTTCTAGCAGAACATCCTTTGCGATAGCCTGAAATGAACCGGTTTTGAGTTTCTACCCTAAACTTTAATCATGCATTCTGACTCACTTCGAACATCTGAAGGTTTAGGGGTGCTACATCTTTTTTGCCACTTTGGGGTGGAGGTAAACAAGGCAAAAATTATTGAAATCGTAGATAAAGCGAATGCATCTAAAATGCAGGTCGTGACTGTTTCCATACTTGGCCATAAGGCCGATTTGGGGTTTATGGTCTTGAGCAATGACTGGATGCTGCTTCGAAAATTTCAAACAGACATAGCCGAGGCTGGACTTAACGTGACTGATTCGTATGTTTCGCTGACTGAAATATCTGAATATGCTGCCGGGGTTCCTGAAGAAATGCGTCAAGCTCGGTTGTATCCGGAACTTCCCCCAGAGGGGAAACCGGCATGGTGTTTTTACCCAATGTCTAAACGAAGAAATCCGCAGCAGAACTGGTTTACGTTGGATTTTGAAAAAAGAAAAGAACTCATGTATGAGCATGGGGCTTCAGGAAGGAAGTTCGCTGGCCGTGTCCTCCAAGTTATAACCGGCTCCAGTGGAGTCGATGACTATGAATGGGGGGTGACTCTATTTTGTGTTCACCCTGATGACCTTAAAGAAGTTGTCTACACTATGCGTTTCGATGAAGCTTCCGCAGAATATGCGGAATTTGGCCCTTTCTATTCTGGTATTGTCGTTAACGTCAATAATCTTCTGAGCTAAAGTTTTGAGGCCACTGGGCCGAAGTTTGTGGCAGGGGTGATCTCAAAATACTAGTTCCTAAGATTGAGCTAACGTCCCCAAATAGAGTTTGATGACATTGGGGTCGTTTAATAGGTCTTGGCCCGTCCCATCGTAAGCATTCTTGCCTTGATCGAGGACGTAACCTCGGTCGCTTATTTTAAGACATCTTGTCGCATTCTGTTCAACCATGACTATTGAAACGCCTGTTTGGTTGATCGATGTGACATTTTCAAAGACTTCAACCTGTAAAGCTGGCGATAAACCCGCTGATGGTTCATCTAATAGAAGAACTTGGGGCTCCATCATTAAAGCTCTACCCATTGCTAACATTTGCCGCTCTCCACCCGAGAGGAGCCCAGCGCGTTGCTTGATCCGTTCTCCGAGTCTAGGAAAGAGATCAGTGATAGATCGTATTCGCGCTGTTACTTCGGCTTTCGGTAACTGGTATGCCCCCATTTCGAGATTTTCGGCCACGGTAAGTGATGGAAAAACATTTTCATTCTGTGGAACAAACCCAACACCTTTCTTAACAAGTTCATGTGCTGCAAGGTTTGTAATCTTCTCGCCCATAAGTTCCACGGTGCCGCTTCGAACCTCAACAAGACCGAACATGCTTTTAACCAATGTAGATTTTCCCGCTCCATTTGGTCCAATAATTCCAACTAGCTCCCCTTTGAAAAGGTCGAAGTTGCAACCGGTTAGGATATCTACACCGGGTAGGTATCCGGCGACTAGATCTTTGGAAGAAAGCACTAATTCCTTGATGCTTTGCGTTGTCTCAGACATCTTTTAATTCCTCCGCCACAGCGCTTCCTAAATAGGCATCTATCACTGCTGGGTTCTTTGAGACATCTGCAGGCGTTCCTTCCGCAATAATTTTTCCTTCTGCAAGAACAACTATCCAATCTGATATACCCATAATGACATCCATATCATGTTCAATAAAGAGCACGCTCACTCCATCATCGCGGAGGTCTTCTATGTGTGTTAAAAGTGACTGTACAAGGGCAGGGTTGACACCTGCCATGGGTTCATCTAGAAGAATCAAAGTTGGTTCTGACATCAAGGCCCGAGCCATTTCTAACAGCTTTCTTTGACCCCCCGATAATGTTGCTGCGTATTCATCTCGCATATGACTCAGATTGAATCTTTCAAGGAGCGTTCCAGCTTTCTTCAGAACTTCCGTTTCTTGTTTCTGCCATTGGGGTCGAAGCAGCGCATATCGTAAAAGCTCTCCTCGTTGCTTCGAAGCACCAAGGAGCATGTTGTCTAGCACGGTCATTTTGGCCAGAGATTTTGTTAGTTGAAAGGTACGTACCATGCCAGCTTGGGCGATTAGGTGAGGTGGCTTTCCCGCCAACGAAGATGTATTAAAAACCCAAGATCCATTGTTAGGTTTATCGAACCCAGTGATGAGGTTAAAGAGGGTGGTCTTCCCAGCGCCATTCGGTCCGATAAATGCTGTAATGATGCCTCGTTGAACTTCGAGATGATCAATATCGACGGCACGCAAGCCGCCAAATGTTTTGGCCATAGCATCCACAATCAGAATTGGGTCAGGTTTCTTTGAACCAATAGTCGTATCAAAAGAAGTTGGTACTGGATTATCTGACATCGATCTGCGCCTCTTCTTTTTTCCCTACGAGCCCCTGTGGTCTCCAAATCATCAAAGCTCCAAGCATAAGACCCATCATGATCATTCGAACGCTTGCTATATCGTTGGACTTGAGGATAGCTTCAGGAATCCAGCCAGAATCTACCATCTGACGAAGTAACTCTTCTACGAATATGATGACAAACCAGAAAGCTATCGAACCGACAACTGGTCCCCAAACTGAAGCTGCTCCGCCGAGGATAAGGACGGTCCATATGAAAAACGTTGTCTGTGGTCGAAATTGTTGAGTTTCTACGAAACCTGTATTCAGAGCACGGGTGACACCAGCAAGAGCGGCGATCATCCCGCCGATAATCAAACTCTGGAGTTTGTAAGAAAAGACATTCTTTCCGAGAGCACGGGCAGCATCCTCATCTTCACGAATTGCCTTGATGACTCTTCCCCATGGTGAACGCATTAAGCCCCAAATCAACAAAGTAGCAAGTAAGACCATCAACCACCCTAGGATCATCACCCAGAGTGTCTGATCGTCGAATCTCAAGCGCCAAAATCCATAAGACCCATCGCTGATAGGGTTCCAGTCGACTGTTACGACATCAGCGAATGATACATTGGCGTTTCTATCTTCGATGCTTGGGAGTCCAAAGGGCCCTCCGGTCAAATCCAAGAGTCGCTGAGACCGGAATGAGATTCGGAGTACCTCGGCGATAGCGATCGTAGTAATAGCTAAATAATCAGCGCGTAACCGCAGAGAAGGAAGCCCTATGCTAAGAGCAATACCGACTGCGAAAACTAGACCGGCAGCAATAGCTAAGATAAGTGAACCTCCTAGCCATCCCTGGGTGAAGAAAATTGCCATCCCATAGGCTCCAGCAGCCATGAACGCAACAACACCAAAATTTAATAGTCCTGTATATCCGTAATGAAGGTTTAGGCCGACAGCAGCTAGGGCGAACGTTGCTGCTTGGACCCCGATCGATGTTCGCAAAGCTAAGCCAAGCAGTTTACCTATATCGACATCAGCGAGAAGATTCATGATCATGTTATCATCCCAGCCTCTCCCGAACTCCAAGAATGCCTTGTGGGCGTACGAGAAGAATTACTATCAAAACTGCTAGAGCAATCAAGAATTTTAAGTCGTTATCAAGCCAGAATGTTGAAGTTTCAGAAGCGAGACCAATAGCTAGACCACCAACCATGGCTCCGTATGCTGTCCCTAACCCACCCAATGTGACAGCGGCAAAGATCAGAAGGAGGATTTTTTCGCCCATCTGCCACTCAACGACTTGGGTTAACCCGATCATAATACCTCCGAAGGCTGCTAAGGCACTGCCAAAGACCCAGACCCACAAGACTGTCCGATTCACGTCAATTCCAGATGATTCAGCCAACGCTGGATTATCGGAGACAGCCCGCATTGATGTCCCTAATCGGGTACGTTGTAGAAGAACTCCAACCAAGACGAGTGTGACAAAGGCGACTGAAATGATGTAGTAATCTTTCGGCGGAAGTTCAATCGGTCCAAGGGATACGCCACTTTGGATCCTAAATGATTCGTATGTCTGTGGTTCTGCGCCGTGATATATCAAGAGCAAGTACCGCATGAGAAAAGCGAGGCCGATTGAGACGACCATCAGAGCGATATTTGTCATTTTTTTCCGCCGAAGGGGTCCGAAAACGCCTTTCTCTAATACGAAACCCAGTAGTCCACCAATGAGGATGGCTAAGAAAACAGCAATCGGGAACAGGCCGCCTGTTAATCCAAGTGTTGACTCAAGCACAAGGGCGATAACAGCTCCAAAAGCGACCATTTCAGAATGGGCAAAATTTACCAGACCTGTGACACCAAAGATAAGGGAGAGTCCTATTGACGCCAAAGCAACCAGTAAACCGACCTTCAATCCGCTAACCATGCGGTTAAGAAGCCTTTGCCACGTGGGAGAAATTTCCAGAATAGGTTTGTCATCTACCCCTGTCAGCTGGAATCCGACAGCGTGAGAACGCCACTCTTCGACTGTCACAATAACTTCCGAAGAAGCTCCCTCCTTAATTGCGATACCTTCTGGAAGCGGCCCGATCAGTTCCACGGAGTATTCGCCAAAGTTAGGGATTGGAACTTGCCACTTCCCATCTTCGTCTGACGTTGTCGACCCAACTTCTTGACCAGATGAGTCCACGACCGTGATAGCAGCGTCTGCGATGACGTCACGGCCCACTCGAACGGTACCTCGAAAGATTACGTCGTCGTCGAGGGCGGAAGCGATAACAGGAAAGGTGAGACTGGCACAAAATGCCGTTAAGGCTATTACGAGGGCCACTCTCACTCTTTTTCTCACAAAAGGACTTTAATCGTCAAAACCGCTACTTCCTAACTGAAAAGCGCAGTCAAGCTCCCTTTTTTTTCGTCTAGGAATTAACGGTTCCACCCTGTACCTGAAATATTTCTTTCTTCGAAGAATAAACACCAATCTGGACAACCAAAGGGCGTTTCCTCGTTGCTCCCGATTCGGCACTTTTGTACTTTTTCTCCAGTAGCTAATGTCCTACTGCTGTAATGTCTACAATCCCTTCGGACTCCCATATCTCTATTCTCATCTGAGAAGGATAGAGATACAAGTAAATCGGTTAGAAGAGTTAACATTCTCGAAACATTTTAGAAATTTCTTTGCATTAATATCTAAAATTACTGAAATATAAAAATGAGTCGTTTAACTAAACGATCAAAGAAGGGAACATTATGGAGACAGGTGATTTCGCATGGATGCTGATTTCGACAGCTCTAGTCGTGTTTATGGTGCCAGGTTTGGCATTATTTTACGGAGGTATGGACCGTTCAAAGAATGTCTTGAACATGCTCAACATGAACATGTATTGCATTGGGATAGTGCCACTGCTGTGGGTCACGTTCTCGTGGACTCTCGGTAACTCCTCTGATGGTTCTGGTTTCTGGGGCGGTGACCTGATCGGTAACTGGGACCAATTCGGGCTGAAAGGACTGAACCTTGATGCCGAGAGCTTAATATTCGTAGCGTTTCTTATGACGTTCGCTTCAATCACCCCCGCTTTAATTTCTGGTGCTGTAGCTGATCGAATGAAATTCTCCGCCTGGGTCCTTTTCGTTCCAATTTGGACTCTTCTCGTATACACGCCAGTTACTTATTGGGTATACAGCGGCTGGCATTCTAAAATAGGAGCTATCGATTTCGCTGGGGGTACAGCCATTCATATCAATGCTGGGGTCGCTGCATTTGCTTTAGTCATAGTTCTTGGTAAGCGAAAGGGCTGGCCTAATGAAACATCGCCTCCGCATAATCTTCCACTAGTTATGCTCGGAACCGGTATTCTCTGGTTCGGCTGGTTCGGGTTCAATGCCGGTTCTGCCGGGGCAGCGAATGGACAGGCTGTCCAAGCATTACTTAATACCTTTGTTGCTGCTGCAGCTGGCATGATTGGTTGGATGCTGATCGAATGGTACCGGGATGGAAAGGCGACGACTCTTGGCGCATGCTCGGGAGTAGTAGCAGCACTAGTTGCGATCACTCCGGCTGCAGGGTACGTCGGAGGTCTCTCAAGTGTGATCTTCGGTCTCGTCGCAGGTATCGGCTGTTACTTCTTGATTGGGCTGAAGAACAAGTTCGGATATGACGACTCACTTGATGTAGTCGGTGTGCATGGCGGCGGAGGGATCATTGGAGGTCTTCTCCTAGGCTTGTTCGCAGATAACTCTGCCATCAATAGCGAACCTGGTGGATTTCAAGACGGAGTCTTCTTCGGCGGAGGAGAACTTTTCTTGGACCAACTTGCTGCCATGGGTTCGGTCATAGCCTTTTCGTTCATTGTCACCTTCATTATTGCGAAAGGCCTTGATGCAACAATTGGACTTCGTGTATCAGAAGAAGATGAAGTAGCAGGTCTTGACCAATCGCAACACGCAGAAACCGCATATAACTTGTAGAAGACCATAAAACTTTCACAAAACTGGAGAGGGTGTAGCACCCTCTCCAGGTGAGAGTGTTCCCAAAATGGCAGAAGTGGAATACGGTGAAAGTATGTCGATTGATACAGCGAGGCAAAACCTTCTAGAAGATCTGACTCTGTCCGGTTCTGAATTCACTTTTCAACTTAGTGATTCTGCAGATAATTGGTTGAAAAACCTTTTCGATAGTCTAGTTGGTGAGCGATCCGATATTGCCGTATTGGCTGTTGGAGGTTACGGACGCAGAGACCTTTCGCCGTTATCAGACCTTGATGTTCTTTTGCTCCACCATCATGCCCCAGATATCGAAAAAGTGGCTGAATCGCTTTGGTACCCGATTTGGGATCAGGGAACGAAATTGGGTCATGCTGTTCGAACTGTAGACGAAACATTAGATCTCGCGTCTTCGGACCTTGATACAGCGACTTCACTTTTGTCATGCCGTCATATTGCTGGTTCTTCCGAGCTGGCTGATGAATTAGCTACACTCGCTCTGTCCCAATGGAAAAATAATGCTCGGAGTTGGTTACCTAAACTTGCGACATCGATTCAAAACCGCCACCGGACCAAAGGCGAAGTGGCATTTATGCTCGAACCTGAATTAAAGGAAGGAAGGGGAGGCCTTCGAGACGTCCACGCCATTGGGTGGGCTACTCAAAGCGGACAGGGCCCCTTAGAGATAGATCACTATCAATTGTTGGAGAGCTACGAAATTATTTTACGAGCCCGTGTTGAGCTTCATCGAAGCTCAAAAAGATCTAGTGACAAACTACTAATGGAACAACAAGATGCGGTTTCGGCGGCCATTGGATACTATGACGCTGATTTTTTGATGGCTGACGTAGCGGCGGCTGCCCGTCGTATTGCATGGAATGTCGATGAACTCTGTCACGTGATTCAGAATGCCGGTTTATTCGGGTTATGGAACTTTGGAAAAAAAATCGGTGACACACTAACAGGAAAACGGAAATCGGTTTCCACTCACCTCACGTCTGACCCAGAGTATTTTGCAGAAAAAGTTCTACAAGTTGCTGTTACAACAGCAAAAAACAAGGAAAGACTTACGCCAGAAATAATAAAGCAGCTTCGTGGAGTAGAGATAAAAGTTCCTGACCCGTGGACGCCTGAGCTACGAGAACTATTCGTCGAGCTTCTCCTTACAGGACATGATGCAATACCAGTGTTCGAAACGTTGGATCAGCTTGATCTGTTCGTACCGTTCCTACCAGAATGGGAGCCGGCGAGAAGCCGCCCACAACGTAACGCATATCATCGCTTTACCGTGGATCGGCACTTGTTGGAGACTGCAGCTGAAGCTGCCAAACTCGCCGACCGAGTCGAACGGCCTGACCTTCTCGTGATCGGTGCTTTATTGCACGATATTGGGAAACCTTATCCAGGTGACCATACTGAAATCGGGATTGAGTTGATAGATGTCATTGGTCGGCGAATGGGATTCTCTCCAGCCGATATTCAGATACTGATCCAGATGTGTGAACACCATCTCCTGCTTCCCGACGTGGCTACACGCAGAGACCTTGATGACTTTGATACGATCCAAACGGTAGCGAACTCCTTAGATTCTGTGTCAATAGTTGAATTACTGCATGCTCTTACAGAAGCAGATTCAATCGCAACAGGGCCAGCGGCGTGGAGTACTTGGAAAGCTGGGCTTGTCCGCGACCTTTCGACACGAACATGTGCCTATCTCAAAGGCGGCGATACAAGCATCATAGAGAGGACGTTCCCTACAAACGACCAGACGCAGATGATGCGACGCGGCATGATTCGTGTAGAAGGCAAAGGAGACCTCCTCACCATCATGGAGTTAGACCGACCGGGTATATTTGGGCGTGTGGCAGGAGCTTTATCATTATGTGGTCTTGATGTGTTTGAGGCGGTTGCGCATACTGAGTATGGAATGGTTTTAGCGGTTTTCCGAGTTGCGCCGAGTACGACAAGAGAGATTGACTGGGACTCTGTTTGTGTGTTCGTACAGGATTCTGTTCGCGGTCGTGTCGCTATCGCCGCACGCCTTTCTGAAAGGATGCGAACGTATTCTTTGCAAATATCTAAGGAGTTTCCGCAGAGGGTTGTTGGGACTGAAGTAAAAATAGATAATGATACTTCTTCAACTGCAACGGTTATAGAGGTCTCCGCTCCAAATGGTATGGGGTTGTTGTACCAGATTACACGTGCCTTGAACTCATTGGATTTGAGTATCTTAAGTGCAAAAGTGCAAACGCTCGGAACTGATGTTGTGGACTCGTTCTATGTTTTGGATAATGGAGGTAAGAAGATTACTGATCCTGCCCATGCTAAGGAAGTAGAACAAGCACTAGGGCATGCTATAGAAATCTCAACCGCGATGCAAAGGAAACCAGATGACGGATGAAAAAGATCTTGTTAGGTGGAGTGAAGCTTTGGCAGGGATAGCGCGAACGGGTTTGGCGTTTACAGAGAGTCTCTACGAACGTGAACGTTATGAGGAAGTCCTTCATGTTGCAGCGGACATACAAGCCCATTTTTCTGAAGCTGAGAGTGAAAGCCCAGATCAAAAAATTGATGAGTGGATGCGATCAGTTGGAGAAGGAGTCCCCGGCTATGTAACCCCGAAGGTAGCTATAGGCGCTGTAGTAGGAAATGATAAGGAAGAGATTCTTCTTATACAACGATCAGATTCTGGTGTTTGGTTGTTCCCAACTGGTTTCGCTGATATTGGATACTCAGCAGCTGAAATCGCAGAGAAGGAAGTCTTGGAAGAAACTGGCATTGAGGTGCAAGCTTCAAGAATTATTAGCATACTCGATGGTGTTCGTGGCGGCTTTACTAGAATGCCGCTGTATTCTATTGTTTTTCAATGTCGTGTCATTGGTGGGGTGCTAAACCCCCATCCTCTGGAATGCGATGATGTAGGTTTCTTTCATCAGGATTCGCTTCCTGAACCTTTGGCAGGGTCAGGAAATTGGGTTGACCACGCTTTTAAGGCTATTCGGAATGAGCCTATTGAAGTAGAGTTTGATAACCCTCGTCGACCTGTGTGGAAAAAGCCAATAATTTGACCTGTCTTTGACACCGTTCACTAGTAGCTATTGATCTGGATTTGCTCCATCACGTAACCAACGTTCTACATCTTCGACGAATCCAGGTGCGGGATCTGCTTCTTCAAACTCGCCGTTATCATACCTGTACTCCAAGTCCATGACATGTGCGCGCATGTCTTCATCTCCACTTACCAGTTCATTTATTTGTCGTTCATAATCAGCAGAGGCTATATCTAAATCGGTGGACTCGATTGGGCTGGGTAGGATTTCTTGCAAACGGTGGATAAGAGCTAAAGCTGCTTTCGGTGAAGCAGCTCCAGAAACATAATTCGGTACTGTCGCCCATAGAGAGACAACAGGCACATTGGTTTGCTGGATGAATTGGTTGAGAACTCCGACAATGCCAGTTGGCCCTTCGTAATTTGACTTTTTAAGGTTAAGGCGTTCACTAGTTTCAAGGTCTTCACAAAATCCGTACACCTTTATCGGACGGGAATGGGGAACTTCTGCAAGTAATGAACCAAGGGTAATCACCATAGAAACACCTAGTTCTTCTGCTACCTTAACGATTTGCTCGACGAAGGTTCTCCATTGTAATTGGGGTTCGATTCCATCTAGCAAAATTACATTTTGATCTGGTGCGACACTGAAACTATTTGATGGCCAATCTAACTTTCGACCGTTTTTGCTGAGGTGAACTACTGGCCGTGATTCAGAGAAATCGTAGAAGTTTTCAGCCTGGATTCGGGCAAATGGAGTTGTCTGAAGCTCTTCCTGTAGGTGGCGTAGGGTCCAAGAAGCCGCGTTCCCTGCGTCATTCCAACCTTGAAACGCAGCAATAAGAATCCCTCCGGTTTGTGCAGGGTGGTTTTCCCAGATGACATGATTTTCTTGCATTGGTCAAAGAGTATCTCCCCGTGGAGGGAAATTCTATTTGTGGCTCACAGCATGTATGGAAAGAACAGGCGCCCGAAAACCTTTGAGTAATATGAAGGGAAGATACGATGAATATATGGTCACTATCAAAGAAGTAGAAAAAGTTGATGCTCAATTAGTGGCGGCGTATCAAAAGCTGATTCCTCAGCTTTCTTCATCGAATCCTCCTCCTGGTGAAAAAGAATTAACTGCGATTGTTGAATCCGCTTCGGCAACGATTCTTATTGCAGTAGCAGAAGATGGGGGAATCTTAGGTTCGATGACTCTCATTATCTTTAGAATCCCTACCGGGGTTCGTGCCTGGATTGAGGATGTTGTTGTGGATGGTTCTGCTCGAGGTCAGGGAGTGGGTCAAGCATTAAATGAATACGCTATTCAACTCGCAGAAAAATCGGGAGCAAAGACTATTGATTTAACATCGCGCCCGTCTCGAGAAGCGGCTAATCGACTATACAAACGATTAGGGTTTGAGCATAGAGACACAAACATATACCGGTATAGGGTCGAATAATCTCTGACCTGTTCCCAACAATGGCCTATTCTCTTCAAGAGATGCATTCTGGATTCAATGAATAAAAAATTTAAACGTTACGTCGCTGTATCTGTGTTGTGTGGGACTCTCGGCCAGTTCTTGCTTTTTTTCTTATTTAGGGTCTGCGGCCTCGATGCCGTAATTAGCAATCTTTTGTCAGTTTCTCTATCGACAATCCCAAACTATTTACTTAATCGCTTCTGGGTTTGGGAAATAACGCGACCTCATGACATTAGAAGAGAGGTTTTCCCCTATTGGGTGATCGCTTTCGCGGGGTTAGGACTCTCAACATTATTTGTTTTCATAGCGAACCAGTTATGGGGTTCTTGGTATTGGATAAATATTTCGAACATTGTGGCTTACGGGATCTTGTGGGTTATAAAGTTCGTTATTCTTGACCGCTATCTCTTCAACTCAGATAGAACGAACGCAAAACTCTGATAGCAGAAGATGTAGCGCTCAAACTCAAGTAGCCTTTCCCTTATGGAACCCGTACGTCTCTCATATGCACTAAACGCCCGAGGTTTTCTTCCACCCAATGAAGCTGATGTTTTGTATGAATCTGCAAGGAACCTTACTGTCGGCGGTCCACTGTTTGAAGTAGGAAGTTATTGTGGTAAATCCACTATCTATCTTGGAACTGCCGCTGAAGAACAAGAACGTATTCTTTATGCTCTTGATCACCACAGAGGCTCAGAAGAGAATCAACTCGGATGGGAACACCATGAGCCAGACCTAATTGATCCAGATCTAGGGAAATTAGATACGTTGCCCACTTTCCGAAGAACCATCTACGATGCCGGACTTGAAAAATCTGTAGTAGCGGTCGTAGGAGAATCTGTGCAAGTCGCGAAACACTGGGATACCCAGCTCGCATTCTTATTCATAGATGGCGGCCATGGGTCCCAGCCTGCAAATGATGACTATCAATGGTGGGTTCCTAGTGTCGCCATTGGTGGTTTACTTGCTATCCATGATGTCTTCCCTAATCCCAATGACGGGGGAAGACCTCCATACGAATGCATCTATCTGCCAGCCATGAAAAGTGGCGATTGGAAAGAAGAAAAAAAAGAAGGTTCCCTTCGGGTTTTACGGCGAATCTCCCGAAGCGAACAGTGAGTGAATATACTTTGTTATACGAACTCAAGCGAAAAACCTGAACGGAGAAATATGAAACCAGGAGAGAAAGTTCCGAACTTTGAAGCCGTAGATCAGAGCGGAGCGAAAGTGACGCTTGAGTCTTTGGTGAAGAGCGGACCTATGGTTTTGTTTTTCTACCCTAAAGCTATGACTCCTGGCTGAACTAAACAAAGCTGTCATTTCCGTGACCTAGGATCTGAGTTTGCAGAACTTGGAGCCATACGGGTGGGAATCAGTACCGATCCGGTGGATCGGCAGAAAGAATTCGATGAACGCAACAATTTGGGTTTTCCCCTCTTATCTGACCCCGATAAGAAAGTAGCAACAGCTCTTGGCGCCAAACGTCGCGGACCTTTAAGTAACCGGCGTATCTCATATGTTATTGATACGGACCGGACACTGTTAGGTATCGTTAAAAGTGAGACGAACATGCTTACACATGCTGATAATGCACTTGCGATACTGAGAGAGCGAAATATTTAGGTATTTGTTTCGTTGATCAGCGAAGGTAAATAATTGTGATCAATGAATACCTTGTCTGCGTCAGATAAACCCAATAATGCGTCGGCTGTGAGGATGGCAGCCGCAGCAGAGTATGTCGAGACTTCATTTTCTGGGAAAGAAATATTTTCCGGATACACCACACCGGTAAGATAGCTGCCGTTGTGGTCTCGATACTCTTGAATCTTTGAAAACAAATCAATGGCATGGGTACGGTCGCCTACAGCAAGGTAAGCCATTGCACATTCACAGGTTTCAGCTGTTGTTATCCATGGACGGTCAGAAACACACCGGATTCCTTTTCCTGCTATCTCGAATTCGGATGTTTTTGCAGATAAGTGACTCAACCCATCTTCACCACTGATGACACCTGCTAGGACGGGGTAATACCAGTCCATGGCCCACCGTTTTTTGGGAGCGAAAGCTTCGGGAATAGTCTTAATTGTATTAACGAGTCTTTGTCCCTTCATCTTCCATTCCGGTCGTTCGATACCAAGTTCTTCTGTTATAGCGAGAGCAGCTCGAAGCGAGTGGGAGATACTTGATGACCCTGTCAGGAGCGCGTACGACCACGGGGTACCATCCGAATGACGGGCCCAAAGCACTTCTCCTCTTTGAGTTTGGAGATCAAGAACAAATTCGATTGCCGGTTCAACGACACTCCACATTGTTTCGAGGAACCCACGGTCTTTCGAAATTAAGTAGTGATGGAGAACTCCTGTCGCTATATATGCAACGCAATTTGAATCGATTTTGTCCTGCTCTACTTCATTTTCTTGATAGTAGTTGTGCCAAGACCCATCAGGGAGCTGCAAATCTATTAACCACTGGTAACCGAGTAGGGCTTCTTCATGTAGGCCGGCAACGTCAAGGGCCATTGTGGCTTCGATATGGTTCCACGGGTCAGCATGCCCATTAGGGAACCATGGAATCATCCCAGAAGGAAGCTGCCATTGAGCAATGGATTCTCCTGTTTGCCGTATTTGTGCGAGGTCAATTATCTCGGATAGGTCGTTGGGGGGCAATTCTTATTCCTTAGGTCAAGCAGTAGCAGTCTTTTGAGCATAGATGATTGCGCTCTTGCCTAACACCGGCTGCAAGATTTTTTCGACACTTCGGGTAAATAATGGTTGTTTCACAATGTCCCATGTTAGGAACTTGAGGTACGCTTTTACTAACTTATTTTGGTCATTTTTAGTTCCAACAGCACATTTCAGCCACCAGTATGGGGAATGTAGAGCATGAGCGCGATGGTAATCAATTGGCTGCATTCTTGCCGTCCTCATTTTTGATTCTAATTTTTTTCGGGTATAGATTCTGACATGTCCGCCTACTTCGATCGGGGCATGGTAGCTGTCAGAGAGAGCCCAACAGATTCTTTCGGGAAGATATGCAGGTACCGTGACTGCGAGAATACCTTCTGGTTTCAGGACACGGAATAGTTCATTGAGAGCATCTGCATCGTTGTAGACATGTTCAAGCACTTCACTGGCGATGATCCGATCGAAAGAAGAGTCGTTAAATGGAAGGCGGGTGGCATCGCCGGCACATGTGAAGGCTGGAGCATTTACATGAAGTTCACCTACTTCTGCCATGGCTGCATATGTCGATCGAACTTGTTTTAGTTCTGGTAGAGCCATATCACAAGCGACAACGTGGCCGCCGCGGCGAAGAGCTTCAAATGCATGGCGCCCAAATCCGCATCCGAGATCAAGGACCATATGCCCTTCTTGAAGTTGCATTCGATCAAAATTAACAGTCAACATAATGATCGTTATCGCGATTTCTTTCGGGTTGTTAGAAGTTCACGGCAATGGTCTGCTGTTGTGATAGCGGATTCTCGCCAGCTCCATTTTTCAATCACCCTTTTTCTTCCAGCATCCCCGATCCTCTGGCATTCTTGCGGATTAGTGAACGCAAACTCGATTTGCGCAGCGAGTGCGTCACTATCACCAGGGGGGACAGCTAGACATGTTTCAAGGTGGGGTCCGGCTACTTCAGGTAATGCCCCGCCGGTTGTCGCTATCAGCGGAGCTCCACAAGATAGTGCTTCGATTGCAGGGATCGAGAAACCCTCATACAAGGAAGGCACGATTGCAACGGAAGCAGAAGCGAGAAGGTCAACGAGCTCTCGATAACTTATTCCTTGATTAAACTGAACAATATCGCTCAATCCGAGTTCTTCGAGAGTCTCTGCAGTTGTACTTCCCTCCCGTTGTTTACCTATGAGCTCAAGGTGCACATTGGGGTAATTGTGACGGACTTGTGCGAGCGCTTCTAGAAGAAATTTTTGCCCTTTGAGAGGGACATCGGCACTTGCGGTAGAGACGATTCTTCCTGGAATTCTTTTGATATGTGGTTGTGGTGCGAAGAAATCAGTATCTATCCCAATCGGAACAACATGGATGCAATCAATATCAACCTTGTGATCTTTACTGATGTCTTCTCGAGATGATTCGGAAACAGTGATAATTCTTCGAAGCCCTTGGCATACTCTTGTTTGCATTCTGGTAAATGCATACCATCGGCGTTTCCCGAAACGTTCAACGGCTGTTCGCGCGTTTTCTAGTTCAAGTTTTCGATCAACAGTAATTGGATGGTGTATCACACCCAGAACTGGGAGGTGAAGTTTCTTTTGAATCAGAATATTTCCATATGCTAGTGACCCATTGTCGATCACCAGATCGAAATCATCTATTCGTTCTTTGAGGGCTTTGTATGCCCTTAGTGAAAATGACAATGGCTCAGAAAAGTTTCCTGTCAGATAAGAACATAATTCGACAAAATCGGGGAAGTCTTTAATTTCCCAAATTCCAGGCATTCTTCCTGGGTAATAGTCGTTGTAGATTTCTAAACTTGGGAATTTATGGAGCGTTACTTTTGGGTCGAGGTCCGGATAAGGTGGGCCTCCAAAAACTTCAACTGAATGTCCAAGTTCGGCAAGGGCTTTGCTCATTTCCCGGACGTAAACTCCCTGACCCCCGACATGAGGCTTTCCACGGTATGCCAGCATAGCGATCCGAAGTCTATCTCCTGAGCTATCGCTGTCATTTATTGGCACGGTATTTTCCTTCAGTATGACAACTTAAGGGTAAGGACATTGAAGCAGAATTGGACTATTGCAGGCATGAAATGTGAGGAAAAACTTCTCGATCAAGGTTTGTACCAGTTTTTCACGGTTGTGCATACACTCATGGAAATGGGGTCTAGATGAAAGCACTAATCCAACGGGTTTCTGAAGCCACAGTTACGGTGGAGGGGAACGTTGTCGGTTCCATTGGAAAAGGGCTATGTGTCTTTGTTGGTGTCACCCACTCCGATACTCGCAAGATAGTAGAAAAGATGGCGGATAAAATTCTTCATCTTCGTATTTTTGATGATGAAAGTAGCAAGATGAACCTATCAACTCTAGATATTCAGGCGGAGATTCTCATAGTTTCACAGTTCACGCTTTATGGGGATACACGGAAAGGCCGTCGTCCCAGTTGGGTAGCTTCGGCACCAGCTGAAGTCGCTGAACCTCTCATCGATGATCTGATCGAAGTTCTTCGCATAGAGGGCATTAACGTAGAAACGGGCCTATTTCGCCAATATATGAATGTGCAACTTACTAATGACGGTCCTGCGACCTTGCAGATCGAAGTTGATTAGTGCTTTTTCCTAGATACCGCATTAGCGCCCACTAACGCTATGCCGGCAATGAATAGCATTGGAAGCGGTCCAGCTACTGTCGCTAGTGTTCTTCCGTTTCGACGCTCAATGGTTGCTTGCAAAATTCGTGTTTCTGATATGGAAGTACGTTCTATAACATCACCGTTGGGGTTTATCACAGCGCTGAACCCAGTAGGAGCGGCTTGTAGTACCCATCTCCCCGTTTCCATAGCTCGCAACTTTGACGAAGCTATTTGTTGAGTCTGTAGGATCGTCAGCCAGTAACTTGAACCATTTGTTGGATTCAAAAGAATCTCCCCGCCGTTGGAGATAGCAGATCGTGCTCTATCTTCGAAAAAAATCTCCCATGATATAGCCACCCCCAAATTTATAGGTTCTCCATCAATCTGGATATAAAGATTTGGTTGCCCCTCTCCTGATTTTGTGTCCCGCGCAGGAAGGTAGTTGGGGGCGAAAGGTTCTATTAGGCTTCGGAAGGGGACGTACTCCCCGAACGGGACAAGCCGCACCTTGTCATAGCGGTCGACTTCAATTCCATCTGGCGAAAAAGCGATTGAAGCATTTGCGTTTGATGTCGCATTTACTCGTTCAAAAATTCCTGCGACTAACCAGCTATCGAGTTCTCGTGCAAGATTTTGTAATTCATTGTATTCGGCTGACTCTATGAGTAGTTGACGAACATTGACGACATCTTCAGGCCATAGGACAAGGTCAACTGGTGTTTGAATATTTCTACTAGCAGACATATGCCGTTCGAATACTTCTCTTTCGTTGGTGTTGATAGCTTGAGTCCCTTGTTCACCTCCTCCTTGGACAATAGCGATAGTTGTTTCCCCAATAGTGTTCCCATTTGGAACTATGAAACTCACTGCCCAGAGGAGAATGAGGGCGCCGCTATTGATGATTGCAATACGCCATTTTTTTTCCCAAGCCGCTGATAAAGCTACTCCCGCTACAACAACTAGGGCAGAAAGGAACAAAGGTCCGAGAATTCTAACGGTCTGACCGAGGGGAGCGCTGCTTTGGCTCATTGCTAACGTCGCTAACGGAACGCCTCCGAAAGGCCAGCGATAGCGGAGAGTTTCAACAAGAGTAAAAACTGCAGGAAGAGCAACCCATCGCCATGTTGTCTTTGGGATAAAAAAGGAAGATATGCCAAAGAAAGCGCTGAATAATATTCCTTGAAGGAAATAGCCTGGGATTGTTAACGCAATCATCCAGAACGTTCCAGGAAACAGCCAACCAACGGCAAAAGTAAAACCTGTCCAGAAACGATCCGACTTTGAAAAAGATCTTTTGAGTAGCTGATCTAGAACACCAAAAGCTACGAATGCGAGCGGCCACCAACCCCATGGTGGCATAGACAGAGCTAAGCACACTCCAGCAGCTAACGGTTTTAATACAAAAACGAATCTTTTTAGCATGGCCTATCCGCCAGAATTTGTGTCATCGGTGTCGTTATTCTCTAGGTAATTGATTGCTGCTTGCGCACCGGATTTTCCATCCCTGATACAAGCTGAAAGACCCAAGCCATTGAAAGCGGCACCGGCTACGAAAACCCCTGGAACTTCTTCCTGAAGGAGTCTTTGAATGTGTTTAACCTTGTGGGAATGGTCAAGGTCGTATTGTGGGAAGGATCGGGGCCAGCGAACAATACGGCAATCTGAGGGTTCTGCTGTCAAACCAACAGTGAACGCTAATTCTTTGAGCAGGGTTGCGACCAGTTCGTCGTCGCTAAGAGAGAATGCCCGATCGTCACCGGCTCTTCCTGTCGATACTCGAAGGTATGTATGCTCTTTATTTTCAAGGTGCCCCCATTTTGAAGAAGACCAAGTGCATGCGGTCATGAGAAGCCCTTCAGATTTTGCGACTAAAAATCCGCTTCCGTCGAATGGTTGGACGCTCCCGGTAGGAAAGGATAATAAGGTGAAAGCTATAGAGGCGTAATCGATCTTTGAAAGCCATTTTGAAACGTCAGGGTTGTGGCCGTTAAGAATGGAAGCGGATGCATAGGCCGGTGTTGAAAGAATTACAGCATCAGCCTGAACGTCATCTTGCCCACGAACTATCCATTTTCCGTTTTCAGGGACCAGTGATTGGACTTGTTGGTTAAGAACGATATTATCCTCAAGTCGTTCTTTGAGGGCTTCCACAACACGTCCAAGACCATCGGGGCATGTGAGAAAAACAGGGTCATGCGGGTTTCGGTCCAAAGAACGGAGATAAGACTGAATCGACAAGACCAGACTGGCTTGTCCGCCAGCAGCTTTAGCCAAATGAGGGACAGCCGTGTTCAGGCTAATCTTGTCAGGGTCACCTGCGTTGATACCTCCAAGAAGTGGACCCACAAGCTTATCCATGACCTCATCTCCCAATCTCCTTCTAATTAGGGAACCTACAGTCTCGTCTCCTATAGGAGAATTATTATCAAGAATTAAATCACGGCGGGCTCTATCTATGCCTCTGGCGGTGAGTAGCCCAAGATCATCTAATTCATCGAAATCTAAGGGGATGCCGAGGAACTGGTTCTTCGGTAAGGAATGCATGGCTCCATCTACCCAGATCTTTGCTGTTCTTGGTTGCGGAGCTACAAGGTCATCTGCCAGACCAAGAGAAACACAGAGTTCTTTCATCTCTGGTTCACGTACCAAAAAAGCATCAGGACCTGCATCGATGGCAATACCTGATAGTTCTGTGGTGAGGATCTTCCCACCGAGGCGGTTCGATGCTTCGAAGATTGTTACGTCGTACCCTTTTTCGCGTAGTAAGGATCCTGCTGATAACCCGCTGATGCCACCGCCAACGACGACAACTTTTTTCATTGATTCACTCGGAACTGATGAACCAGTTGAACAATTCGTTCAAGGACCTCTGGATTGACGTTAGGGGTGACGCCATGGCCAAGGTTGAAGATATGGCCCGGATGCCCATCGTTCAGTTTGAGAATCGTTAGTACTTCATCTTGGATAACTGGCCAAGGGGCTCCAAGTATGGCAGGGTCGAGATTCCCTTGTAGCGCCTTTTCTCCACCTATGCGATCTCGGGCTAAATCTAGTGGGACTCTCCAATCAACCCCAACAACATCAGCTCCAACTTCGCTCATAAGTTGGAGTAATTCTCCTGTAACGACACCAAAGTGGATCTTCGGTACGCCTGTGGAGGAAATTTCTTTGAACATTTTCTCAACCCAAGGGAACACAAATCGAATGTATTGGCTTGGCGATAGCGCTCCTACCCAAGAGTCGAAGAGCTGCACGGCACTTACCCCAGCGTCAATTTGGGAGAGTAGGGAGCTAGTGCAGATCTGAGTCAAGCGGTCCATCAATTTTGCCCATAGTTCAGGATTCTCAAACATCAGCCGCTTGGTTTCTTGATACGTGCGGGAAGGTCCACCTTCGATAAGGTAACTTGCGATTGTGAATGGGCCTCCCGCAAATCCGATAAGGGGGATATCTAATTGTTCAACACAGATTTTGATTGTTTCAAGTACATACGGAGTGTCTTGGATTGGGTCTAACTCTCGAAGTCTTTGCAGGTCCCCTGTCGACCGGAAAGGGTTTTCGGTAACCGGTCCAACTCCCGGTTGAATATCTACGCCAAATCCTACTGCGTGGATCGGCACAATAATATCAGAATATAAAATTGCTGCGTCGACACCGTATCTTCGAATGGGTTGCATGGTGATTTCAGCAGAAACGTCGGGTTTTTTAATGGCATCAAGAATGCTTCCTTCTTTTCGCAAAGCTCGATATTCAGGCAGCGATCGTCCTGCTTGACGCATAAACCAAACGGGAACATGGTCTGCTGGTTCACATCGGCAGGCTTGAAGAAAGGGTGTATTTGTAAGATCTTTTGAAGTCACATCATCACAGTAGTATCGACGCGTCGAAAGAATCGATTTCAAGCACACGAAAGAAGGCGCGATCGGTTTAATTGAGTCGAAATTAGTATTTCCTTGCTAAAAGGACATGATTCAGAGCGACGGGGAACACGCTTTTTTCGCTAGAATGATTAACTGTCAAAAACCCAGATTATTTGCAAGTAGAAAGACGAGGTCACGGTCATTCACCCTGATTTTCAAGCTGAGCAGGATTATATCGCTAATGCCTATGAGGTTCTGGATCGCGCCCAACTTCAGGCTAATAAACTCCATTCAATGGTGGAATCTGGCAGGGGAGGGACGCACCAAGCTCGGTTTGAGCGCGATGTTATATCAGATCAGGTAAATAAGCGTTTATCGCAGCTGGATATTGGTGATGCTTCGCTGGTATTTGGCCGGATAAATCAGGGAGAATCACCTGCAGTTGAAACTTTCTATATCGGTCGCGTTGCCGTTTGGGATGAAGAGCAAGACCCGATTACTGTCGATTGGCGGGCACCTATCGCTGAAGGATTTTATCGGGCGACAGGGAAACAGCCGATGGGGCTAACACGCCGACGTCATTTCGCGACCCGTGGAAAGAACCTTCTTGGTATCGAAGATGAGTTCTTTGGTGACGATATTGTCGATGATTCAACGGGACCCATGTTCAAAGGAAGGATGACCTTGGCGGCGACAATGGAGCAGGCAAGAACCGGACGGCTTGGAGATATCGTCGCCACAATTCAAGGAGAACAGGATGAAATAATCCGCTCCCCATTGCCAGGGGTTCTAATAGTGCAAGGGGGCCCAGGAACAGGTAAGACGGTCGTCGCCCTTCATAGGGCAGCCTACCTGCTGTATACCCACCGATTCCCTCTTGAAGGTCAGGGAGTTCTAGTCGTTGGTCCCAATCGGGTATTTCTAACCTACATTGAACAGGTGTTGCCTTCCTTGGGTGAGGCCGGGGTTCATCTTGCTGTACTGTCTGACTTGATCCCTAGGGCGAAAGTGCGGGGATTCGACCATGAATCGATTGCAGCAATTAAAGGCAAAGAAGAGATGGTTCATATTATGAGCAAAGCTATCTCTGACCGCCAACGACCACTTCAGAAAGATGTTCGTATCGGTTATGGTCTTCAGCGTTTGAACTTAACGATTGCAGATTCTCAAGTGATTATTAAAGAGGCGAAACGTAGGTATAGGCATCACAATAGTGCTCGACTTTTTGTTCAGGATGCAGTTTTTAGGATCCTGGCTGAAAGCTCCAAACACTATTCTGTCGAACCTGAGAAGTTGAAATCTGACCTTTCAACGACGATAGAGATTCGGACTGCTTTGGAATGGATGTGGCCTTCACTTACTGCTGAACATCTTATTCATGACCTGTACGGGAGCAAGTCGTTGCTTCAGAGTGCAGCTGGTTCGTATCTAAATACGGAAGCTATTTCGGCTTTGTATCGACCGCGCTCGTCGCATGTGTCCGAAGTTGTATGGACAGTCGATGACGTACCCATTTTAGATGAAGCGCAGGCTCTACTTGGCCCCCGCATAGGGTATGAAGAGGAAGAAACTGTTCGAACCTTTGGCCATATTGTTGTAGATGAAGCGCAGGACTTGTCACCGATGGAGCTAAGGATGCTTAAACGCCGATCCCTAAACGGATCAATGACTCTTGTCGGAGATATTGCCCAAGCGACCGGAGCGTGGGCGCACAACAATTGGGACGCCATCATAGAAGCTCTTTCTAATGAATCATCAACACGATTTTCTGAGCTAACTGTCGGGTATCGGCTTCCTCAACCAACGATGGATGTTGCCAATCGTTTGTTGCAAGGTACGCAGTTTGGATTTAATCCGCCCATAGCGGTTCGTGAAGTTGGAGAGGAACCGAGGTTTGTTCATGTAGACGTGCCTGCGCGTCTCCCAGCCATGGTTGTTGCGATTGTCCGTTCTGAGTTGGAAAAATTAGGCTCTGGCCGTTTAGCTGTCATTGTTCCCGATGCTCGTGTCAATGTAATATCCGATTCGCTGAAATCTTCAGGGGTTGATCATGGGCTTACCGATGCTGGTGCTCTGGAGGATAAGGTCACAGTTGTTCCGGTAAGTCTGGTTAAAGGTCTGGAGATCGATGTAGCTGTTGTGGTTGAACCGATAGAAATCCTCAACGGTGAAAAAAATGGTTTACGGGCTCTATACGTCGCTTTAACTCGAGCTACTCAACGCCTTATAATCGTCCATGCTGAGCCGCTTCCAGAAGCTCTTTTGAACCCGAATTGATTGATAGGTTTGAAGTGACTACTCGTGGTTGATGGCTTCAAGAACATTTAGCTTAGCGGCGCGTCGGGCAGGGAAATAGGCAGCTAGTGAGCCAGCTACTCCAGCAATTACTAGGTTTCTGAGAATTAGCAGCCATGGAATATCCAATTCAGAAACAAAGTCATCAGGAATGATTTGTACGCAAGCCATACCGAATATCAGTCCTAAGCCTACTCCGAGGACACCTCCGAAGAGGGCCACGAGAATGCCTTCAACCCGCACTGTTCTCTTGATTTGTTTTCGTGTCGCCCCTACTGCTCTAGTTATCCCGATTTCACGCGTCCGTTCCAAAACAGATAATGCCAAAGTTATAGCGACCCCAAGAATGGCAAGAACAACGGAGATAAAGAGAAGTACACTCACGACCGTTAATACTTGATTTATTCGATCTTCGGCGTCTACTTTGAGTTCGTCTTTGGTTTGAGCAGCGATCTGTTCATAATCTGCAATGACAGTCTCAATCGCTTTTCTGGCATTTTGTTCACTAACACCATTCTTTACGAGTACCCCGACGAAGTCGTCAGTTTGTGGAACTAGGTTTGTGTTTGAAGTAAACACGCTCGAATCGAGTAACCATCCCGAATCTATAACTGATTTCGATGAGAAAATTCCGGCAACGATCAGATCCGATTTGCTCTGGTCAACAAATTCAACTTGGAAAGATGAACCTAGGGTTAATCCATATTTTTTCGATTCGTCTTCATGTAGGTAGATAGCGTTATTGCCCAGCAAGGATTCATCTTTTTCAAGAATTCCTATGTCAAAATACTTTGGTACTGAAGCAAGGTCAGCGGAGTAGGTTCGTTTCACCTGCTGATCAACGACTGTTCGTAATCCTTCGTTTGATAGCTGCATCGCAAGAACTTGGTCTACCTCTGGGAGTGCAGCGATCTCGTCTGTGATAGTGGAGCTGAACCCTACGGGTTCTGGGCCGAGGCTTTCACCCTGTACCCACCAATCTGAGATCACATCTTCTTCAAGAATGTTACTCACGGTTGCTTTTAAAGATTCCGAAACGACCGATACTGTAGCCACAAGCGCTAAGCCAATCATCAGAGCGGAGGCTGCCGTAGCGGTTCGTTCTGGGCTTCGGCCCGCATTCCTTCGTGCCATCTTGCTCGGCACTCCCATTTTTGCTGTCGGCATACCTAAGAAATAGGTGACCGGACCTGCAAATAGCGGGCTTAGAAGATTGATCCCAAGAAAAGAATTAAGAGCTGCTGCGCCCAAAAGCGCCATAAGCATGGAGGTCGAAAGGTCTGCGGTTAACGCTCCGATCAGAAGACCTATGCCGAGCAATATGAAGGAGATTTTCCCAGCTGGGTTACTGATCCTACTTAACCCGAGATACAGCAGAACTCCAGCGAGCACACCAAGGGGTAGCATGACGATCCATCGATCGAGAACGAATCCTAAGATAATGGCGAAGACCCCGAGGCTAGTTAGTAGAGAACCGAGCCAGAGGTTTCGAGGAACTGTATATGCTCTTGAAACATCGCTTCGCAGGGCTGCCATTGGGGAAATGGAGCGGGCCCGAAGCGCAGGCCAGACAGCAGCGATTAGCGTTAGTCCGATTCCGAGAAGCGCGCCGACAATCAGGGTAGTTGGTCGAAGTGGGAGTGAATTCTCATCAGGACCGAATTCTAATGCGGCCAGGAGCTCTTGTAGCCCAAACGCGATTGGGAAACCAAGGGCTATTCCGACCACTGTGGCAAAAACCCCTACACAGAGAGCTTCGATCACAATTGAATTTGTTATTTGTTTTCCTGTGGCACCGAGGGCACGTAAAAGGCCTATCTCTTGGACCCGTTGCCCAATGATGATTGAAAAAACGTTGTAGATAATGAAAGCTGCGACAAGCAAGATGATGAAAGCAAAAACTAGAAGTATTGTCTGGAAAATATTTATAAATTGATTAAAAGTATCTGCCTGTTCCTCGGCAAGGTCATCTCGTGTCAGTACTTCCAACCCATCTGGGAGAACAGAGCCTATATTCCGAATGACATCAGTTTCTGCGTAACCTTTACTGATAGTTACGGTAATATCATCGAATCCAACGCCACCATTGAATAGTGCTACGGCCGATTCTGTATCCATAGCGACGAGTTTTGACCCTGTGGTGGCATTCTCATTAGGGCTGGCAAAGGTAAAGGTACCCGTCAGAGTCAGTTCTTGTAGCCCCTCCGGTGTCTGGAGGTCGTACTGTTGACCAACTTCAAAACCGTCATCAGATGCGGCATCAATGTCGATAGCGAATTCTGAAATAGAATTCGGTGGTCTTCCATCAGCAATATAGAGACGAGGAGTAGGGGAAGTATCTTCCCAGTTGATTCCGATGTTTGGACCTCGGTCGGCTAGAGCTGCCGACCCATCAGCTTTGTTTGGAACGATTCCGAATTCAATCACTCGGGGTTGAACGGCGAGAACCCCTGGTATTTTTGCAATTTCTGCCGGCAGATCTAGTCCTATTGGAGCAGCATCGAGTCGGCTTCCGAAAGGAATCTCTGAACGAACGGCTACGTCGTAGCCGGATTCAATGTCATCGCTGAGGCTTCCAAAGGTTGACCGGAGGCTGTCGGTAAAAACAAAAACTGCAGTCGTGAGAGCAACCCCTATTAGAACTGCCAACGACGTCAATAGAAACCGGCCCGGCTTGGAATAAGCGTTCTTTAAAGCGAGTTTGAATAGGGCCATTGGGATTAATCAGCTGCCAAGATTACGCATTTGGTCTAGGACGCGGTCAGCTGTGGGTTCTAGTAACTCACCGACGACTTGGCCATCTGCGAGAAAAATAACTCGATCAGAAAAACTTGCTGCTACAGGGTCATGAGTAACCATGACTATCGTTTGTTGAAGTTCCTTCGTTGCTAGTTGCATGAATTCGAGAATTTCTACCCCTGTTTTTGAATCTAGGTTTCCAGTGGGTTCATCAGCAAAAATAATTTTCGGTTTACTGGCTAAAGCACGAGAAACAGCGACGCGTTGTTGTTGACCACCCGAAAGTTCTGTCGGGCGATGTTTAAGACGGTCAGTGAGACTTACTACTTCTAAAATTCGGTCAACCCATAACGGGTCGGGTTCTAATCCCGCTAAGTCGAGAGGCAAGGTTATATTTTCCAGAGCATTAAGGGTAGGGACGAGGTTGTAAGCTTGAAAGATGAAACCGATCTGTGAGCGGCGTAGCAGTGTCAGTTCACGTTCGTTGAGTTCCGTAAGGTCGGTATCTCCGATGTAGACCTTTCCGCTTGTGAGCTCATCCAGCCCAGCGATGCAGTGCATGAGTGTTGATTTACCCGAACCCGATGGTCCCATGATGGCCGTAAATTGTTCTTTCGAAAAAGCTACGTCAACGTTGTCGAGAGCTCGAACTTCGGTGTCTCCGGATCCGTATGTCTTTGTCGCGCCTGAACTACGCGCGGCTGCTGAAGCGAAATGATCAGTCAAGTCATTCATAGGCTGTTCATTCTCCTAAGATTTGAAAGCTTTGGTTATCTATTGTTTCAGCCTAAGCTCGCCGGAGACGAATAATACGTTCAAGATTTTGAGGGAATTGTCGTAGCCTCTGGAACCAAATTTCCCTGTAATCTACATACAGCAAACGTTGCTTAAGCGAAAGAGCAGAGTCCCCGCGAAGGTGGGCGTGAAAGCTAGCAGCGACCGTAGCGAGAAGAGCTGAAAGCTCTGCCCCCATTTCTGGAGATGGGTGTCTCGCAGCGGCTTCTTGGACTTGGACCGCTTCGGGAGTCCTTTGTAGGTCGATCGCTTTTATTTCATTCGGTTCCGTTTCGTTATCCAAGGAACTCAGAAAGCTGTCCGCTAGTTCAATGAAATCCAACACTGCTGTTTCGAACGTTTTATGCCATGTAGCTAGACCTTTGTTTCCATGGACCGGACTTGATACGTCAAAAAAGTTTTCAAACTGTCCAGTAGTTTCATGTTTCTGAAGTTTTGTTGTTGGTATGGAAAAAGTTTTCGGTGGCGGCTTCGAACGGGTTTTAAAATGAACAAATAGAACTAGCCCAAGACAGCCGATGCAAATCAGAATAGGTATGAGAAGGTCATTGGACATGAGAACTATGGTTCAGCCTAGGTGGAAAATCAGATAAAGAAATTTAAAGATTTACTTTTTTTTCTGGTAATGGTTGGCGAAGTTCCGTATTGTGGGTACTGTGACGGATGACACATCTTCTACTCCAGTGTGGCTGATTCGACCGGGGGGCAATCAGCCACCCTGGAGTTAATATGGGTGGCGTAACAGTCGGTGATCATGGGGGTTTAGATCATCGACTGGCCCCCTGTGCTTGACGAAGTTTAGGAAACGATCTTAATTTGTGCTGGTGGTGCCTCCAGCGTTTCACTGCTTCCGCAATTCCAGCAGGAGTCTCCGGGTTTCCCCCTCCAAGTTACATCGCAGAAGTGACAGGTGATCGTGAGCCTTGCCGGCCGAATGCGCTGAATTTTCCCCGATCGTCTTTTCCCAACCACGTAAGGATCGTAGGTTCTCACTCCTTGTCTTCTGCGGATGGTGTCGAGAAACACTACTGATAGGGTAGGGGATCACGTCCTAAAGGAAAGGCAGAACAAATGACCACCCCCGAATGCCCCGAAATAGATGGTTCAAGCCAGCGGCAAACTTCTTTCAATGCTCCTCCGCCAATGTGTATAGATCCTACAAAGTCTTATACGGCAACGATGGAAACCTCTTTGGGCGCAATGGTCTTACACCTTGATTCTGTAGGAGCTCCAAATACTGTTAATAATTTTGTGTTCTTAGCAAGATTTCATTACTACGATAGTCTAGTTTTTCATCGGGTTATCAATGGTTTCATGTGCCAAGGAGGATGCCCGGAGGGTTCTGGTCGTGGTGGTCCTGGCTATCGTTTCGCCGATGAACTTCCGTCGGCTGGCCGTTATGAAATTGGTTCTTTGGCAATGGCTAATGCGGGGCCTGATACGAATGGGAGTCAATTCTTTATTGTTACCGGTCAGAGTGGAACGACGTTACCCCCCAGCTACTCTCTTTTCGGGAAAGTTGTCAAAGGGTTAGAAGTGGCAGATGGCATGCAGGGTGTCCCAACAGGTCCCGGCGATCGTCCTGTTTCCGATGTCGTTATTGAATCTGTGACGATACAGGAAAGTTAGTCAACCGTAGGAACTACTCCAGCGAGCTGTTCCTTTCTTTTTCTTCTCTTTTGCTTCGCGTATAGGTACTAGCCCCGATCGTTACAATAACGACGATCATCCCTATCGCCTTAAAATAGGAAACGGTTGCATTAAGAAAAAGGAACGCCAGAGCGGTGGCCGTGACAGGTATCAATAGTTGTAGGACACCAATCATATTTAGTGGTGCTTTCCCCTGAGAATAATTGATAAGAACGTGCCCGATGCCAGGAATAAAGGCAACAGCTAAAATTTGTATGATGTCCCGACTGGTTTTCGGCATGAGCTCGGCTTCAACGATGAGCACCATGGGTGTTAAAACGATTCCCGCCCAAACGAAGTATCCCGCCATAAATTCAGCGACACCTAATTGTTTCAAACTGTGCTTACTGAAGGCAAAGTAGAAAGATCCAAGAATTATAGCGATGAGAGGTAATTGGTCTCCGCTAATTTTTCCCGTTCCATCGTTGCTGCCTGCAAGGAC
>JAKMEQ010000044.1 GCA_022425805.1 Acidimicrobiales bacterium | reverse complement strand
GTATTCGCAAGTCTAGCCGATGTCTTACAAGTAAGAGGAAGTAGGTACTTGGCAGGGGCTGTTTGAAAAAGAGTTAAACCTGTGAAAGACTTTTTTTACACCTCTGGACCTTAGGAGTCTCATGTCTGATTTTTTTGATAATGGAGATACAGAGAGAATGCCACCGCCACCAATCAAAGCTATTCGACAAAAAAATGCGATTATCGGAATTCTCATTGCCATCATTGGAGTTCTAGTCGCAATCCTGTTGGTGAAAGGTTCTGATGGATCCGATAATGCTGCGTCATCGGTGCAAATCGTTGAAGAAACCAGTTCGGTTCCTCAGCCAACAGAAACTTCTCCCACAACTGCCCCCACTACCGAAGAAGATACAGCGCAAGAACCTGAGTCGGCACCTGAAGAAGAGGAAGTTCCGGTGCCTACTCCACTTCCAGATGATCCGGAGTCTCTAGTTCTACTCGGAGAATATAAATGGATGGATCCAGATACGAGTGAAGTAACCATTGTACTGCAAGAACTCTTAGAGCTTGAGGCAGATGGTTGGTATGGGATGGGCACACGAGCTGCTCACCTTGCAGCGTTAGAAGAACGAGGTCTTCCGATTGGTTTCGCATCTACATGTGACATCACGGTAGGGGATGCACTATGTGCTGTTTCAGCCGATACCCCTTTTGATGAAGCGCTCGCTACTTTGATTGCTGGCCTTGGGCCTGCAGACAATGAGACCGAATGGTATCAGGCTTGCAGTGCAGACTACAAGGACGTTCATTGGGGAGATATTCATGCACGATTCAATAGAATCGATGCTGATCCAGATGGTCAAAATGAAGGGACGCCGGCTCATTATGATGGTTGGAGTGCGACGCTACCAAGTGCACCGTCTGATGGAAAATCGGTCCTATCTTGTCCTGCAGCGAATTTAGCGGAATAAATATTACAGAAGGTCAAGCACTTAAACTAGCCGGGATGCTTATCGACTCTGTTCGTCAAGTCAGCTGCAGGTCATGTGCCTAGGAGAATCAATGCGACCCGTCCTCACAAGAGTGGGAGAAGGGTTCCCTGCTGCAGTTAAGTTTACTGAAAGTAACTAGATGGATTGGAACGGTTATGGTTCGGTTTCTCCTGTATTAACTGAAACCACTATTCCAGCTTGATCGCATCTAACGTATTCTGCGGTAAAGCTTCAAAGGGGTATTGCAGGTCCTATGGTTGGGTTCGGATGCTGGGAATTCCATACCTTAGGTGCTAACAATATATTTTTGTGAACTATATGAGTGAGCATGAGGGGTAGTTGGCAAGGACAACTGCGCTAGCTTGCGACTAGAGGTTTTGTTTCCCTATAGAGTCCGATCAAATCCACCATGGTCTAGAGCGGCGGTCACATGGCGGTTTGCCATCATCGTAATGAGCTCGACACCACGTTCGTTACTGAGGTCTAAAGTCCCCCCAGCAAATATTGACGTAGCTAGCCCCCCGAGTAAGTGGGCAAATCCGTAATCTTCCCAGGCTCTTTCAGATGAGTATCCCTCAACTCCACTCTCATTAAGCTTTGCATGGTATGCGGTTACAAGGTCTTTTTCATGTATTCGGCGAAGGCTAGTATCCATTGATCCGCCTAGGAGGTATGCAAGATCGTATGCGCCAGGTCCTCGACCTATGCCCTGCCAGTCGATGACTACGACATGATCTTCTGTTGTGTCACCAAACAGCATGTTCTCCACACGGTAATCCTGATGGGCGAGAGTCCAGGGTGAACGTTCTGCCAGTATCCCGTTAAGGCTAAGGTATGATCGGCTGAATTCTTCCATAAGTTCAGCTCCACCTTCTGGGAGGCCTGCAGTAAATGCTTCAGCAAATACTGGGTATATCTGGGGGAGAACCTGATCAACGTATTCGATCCGAGGGCCAATCATTGAGGGGATCCAATCGAGGGCGTCGGTCTGCACCTTGCCCCACCAGACTGCGTGGATCTTGGCTAGAACTCTCACTGCGGCTAATGCTTGCTCGAAAGACATTCCAGTGCTCTGGTCTACCATAATCAGGTTGCTGAGATCCTCCATAACGATGACAAAATCTGCGGTCCCTGGTTTAATTTTTGCAAAATAAATTTCCGGTAACCCGGTTCCCGTTTCCAATCCCAACTCATTGTAAAAACGAACCTCTGCTTCGAACATCCCGAGTGCTACACCTTGTTCCCGGTTCTCTTCATAGGAAGAAGGAAGTTTTACGACAACAGAGGCAGGGCCATCACCCTGGTCGGATTTGTATGTAAGTTCAACACTGTAAATATCTCCCATCAAACCGATGCCTTCGCCGATCCTTTTTGCAGAAATTGATTCAATTTCACTAGCGAGAATCTCGCTGAGCCAACTTGCAGTAACTTCTTGAAATGATTTAGGAATATCAACCATGGGAATAGGGCTCCTTACAATTTTATAGTGGATTTTTTCCGATTGGAGTAAAGGTAGCAGGAAGATGTTTCACTCCGTGTATGAAACTCGCAGCAAGTGGTTCAGGTTTACCCGTGGCCTTGATATCAGGAAGTCGGTTGAAGAGTTCACGGAACATTACGGCAATTTCTCTTCGGGCAAGATGTGTTCCGAGGCAGAAATGAGGGCCTGGTCCGCCAAAGCCCACGTGGTTATTAGGGTGCCGCAAGACGTTAAACTGATAAGGGTCTTCAAAAACATCCTCATCCCGGTTTGCGGCTAAATAGAACATGCAAACCTTGTCTCCGGCTTTTATCTGTTGATCGCGAAGAACGGTGTCTTTTGTGGCGGTTCGTCGCATATACGTCACTGGACTAGCTAGGCGAACGATCTCTTCTACCGCCGTTGGTGTAACCTTTTCAAAGTCTTCCATCCAAATTTTTTGTTGGTCGGGATTCTCTGTGAGGTACTGTAAACCCCACCCAATTGCATTTCGTGTCGTTTCATTACCAGCGACAACCAGCAGAATAAAGAAACCAGCGAGATCAGAATTTGTAAGTTGATCGTCTTCTAATTCAGCGTTCACAAGAGCGCTAGTAAGGTCGTCACTATTTTTGCCGCGTTTGGAGTCTGCTACTTCATTCATGATTCCCTGCAAGGCAAATCCAGCATTAAGTATGGCTTCAAGTATATTGCCTTCAGGCGGGACGTATTCCGGGTCACCAGCACCAAGGATCACATTTGAGCAGTCAAAAACCTCCTGATATCTCGATTCAGGTATGCCCATAAGGTCACAGACGATCTTTAGTGGAAGGGCTGCAGCGACGTCCACAATGAAATCAATCTCCCCTAGTGTGCAGATATCATCGACTATGTTCGCAGCGACCTTTTGTACGGAATCCTCCAAACGTTGCAACATTCGTGGAGTGAATCCCTTCGACACAATACGTCGGAGGCGGGCATGCCTAGGGTCATCCATCGCGATCATCGAACTAAAGAATTCGTTAAATTCTGGGGGGCTGTCAAGGACCGTGATTCCTTGAGCAGAGCTAAAAATTTCTGGATTCCGAGAAACTTCAATAATGTCATCGTGTCGTGTCAATACCCAAGTGCCTGCGCCCTGTGGAATAGGGGAACCTTCTGGCATTATGGGTTCGGGAACAAAGCACACCGGTTGATTCGCTCGATACCATGCGAGATCCTTTTCGATCTCTATTTGATCACGAACCCAGAATTCATTGAAAAGGATGTTCGGTTCATCAACCATTGTTAAATTCACATCCACACCCTAGATCATTGGGTGTTTGTGGGCAATTACTGAAATTTCATTTAGAACTGAAGAAAACCCCATAGAGTTACCGTCAAAAGGAAGAATCGGAATATGAATGCTGTGGAAGAAAAGTATATTCTTCGAGATAGCAAAACCTGGCGTGATCCATACAAGTCATATAAATACCTTCGTGATTATGAGCCAGTTCATCGAGTTCAGCATCATCTCCATGGAACATTCTGGGTTCTTTCAAGATTTGACGATGTTTTCGATGCCGTGCGCAACCCGACCGTTTTCTGTTCATCAAAGGGGCTAACACCTGACGTTAATGCGATGGAAGCTTTTCAGGACAGTGCAGCTCCAATCGTTATGATGGACCCTCCAGAACATACTGACTTTCGAAGAATTGTCAGTCATCTCATGACGCCACGCAAAGTAAAGACTTCAGAACAGCAAATCCGAGAGTTCGTCAACTCTCGACTTAAAGAGATAACAACACAAGATGAAATCGATATCATCGAACATCTTTTCAAACCTCTCCCTAGTCTCATGGTCGCTCACTATCTCGGTGTTCCCTCTGAAGATAGGGTGCTATTTGATCGCTGGACGAACGACATTGTAGCGGGAAGCGCAGAAGGTGACCTTGGAAATAAACCGGCGACGTTCGACCTTTTCGAGTATGCATCGGAGCTATTTGAACGAAGAAAACGTAACCCGGCAGAAGACCTTGTTTCAGTCCTTGCCCAAGATGGTGATAATCGAGTTACAGCTCTATGGGCTGTCGGATTCGTTTTTACTATGATCACGGGAGGGAATGACACGACGACAGGACTTTTGGGTGGAGCTGCAGAGCTACTTACTACCTACCGGAATGAACGACAAAAACTCCTCGACGCTCCCGAGCAAATTGCCGAATCAATAGATGAATTTCTTCGATTGACGTCACCAGTTCAGAATTTGGCGCGAACAACAACTCGAGATGTAAAAATCCACGACACTGTTATTCCCGAAGGCCATAAGGTCATGCTCTTATACGGATCTGCGAATAGAGATGAACGAGAATTTGGTTCTAGTAGCGAAAGGCTGGACGTCACCCGAAAGATCAAGAAAATGTTGAGTCTTGGATATGGCCCTCATCACTGTCTAGGAGCTTCGGCTGCCCGTACCATGGGTGCAATAACGCTCGAATGTCTCCTTGACCGATTTCCGAATTTCAGCGTTGACACTCTGAACGCAAGGTTTGCTTCAGGTTCGTTTGTGCGGCGTTATGAATACCTTCCGTTCTCAGGGGGCAGAAATTATTAATAATTTAACTTGGTGGAGCTGGGGGGAATCGAACCCCCGTCCGCTTCGGATTCACCGTCCGTGATACGACCATTCCCGAGATTGTGGCTTGCGGTCGCCACCCTGCCGGGTCAGTTGGGCAAAGCCCAGCCGCTGGATCTTTCTCCAATGTCAGCGGTCTTTCTCGCCGTCAGCGGTCTTTCCCTGCCGTCCACCACTACTTCTGTTGCCAGGCTGTAGTGATCAGGCCCCGGGAATCATTACTGGTCCCTGTGACTCTCTGTCACCTGATAAATCAGGCGGCGAGAGCGACACGTTCGTTACCGTGTCTTAGATGCCCCGTTTTGGGAGTCTGAGCAACTCCGGTCGCACGATCCGACGAATAAACCGCTACGTCGAAACCGATCAGCCCCTTGTCAAAGAAC
>JAKMEQ010000032.1 GCA_022425805.1 Acidimicrobiales bacterium | reverse complement strand
GCTGGTGAACATATCTGGTTGATCTTTGCTGCCGCTAATCGAGATCCGGAAATGTTTTCTGAACCGGATAGCTTTTCTGTCAACCGAGAGAACGCTCGAGACCATCTTGCATTTGGCCATGGTGAACATTTTTGTATAGGTGCTACGTTGGCACGTTCCGAAGCGCGTATAGCTATGGAACGCATACTGCAACGAATGGAAAATATCCATCTTGATGAACACAAGAACAATTTCCAATATGAAGAATCTTTCATAATGCGAGGCTTGAAGGAGTTACACATAGCCTTCGATGTGCGTACCTAGGAAAAGTAATTTAATTTGTAGCGTTCTTTGCAGCCACAATAGATATTTCAACTTTCCATGCTTTGTCAGCTAAAGCTGGAATGGAAATAGTTGTCGCTGCAGGCTGATGTCCACTGAAAAACTTATCACGCTCTTCGGTGAGCGAATTCAGGTCTTCTCCAACGACAACGTATGTCGTCGTGGAAATAACATCTTGCGGTTCCATGTGGGCATCGGCGAGTATCGCCTTAGCATTTTCCCAGATGACCTGTGCTTGATCTGCGGTTTCTGCTGGGGTTGTTCCGTCTGTGGCTATCGGAGCGATTCCAGAAGTATGTAGGAAGGAATTAACTCCGGTCGTTAGTATCGCATGAGAGTGATTGCCTGCGGGTGGGAACATTGATCGAGGGTTGATGCGGTAGTTCATTCTTCTATTCTGTCACGTCATAAGAGAAATCGCATTAGTGAAGCTCTAATTGACGAAGGGATCAATAGTCCATACCGTTGGGATGTACGCTATCTAAGAACGAAAATGAGGAGACTTTCTTGTCTAAATGTCCTGGAAACCCAAAAACTTTAGAGGAAGTAGATGTTTTTGCTCCGGAAACAATCGAAAATTGGTATCCAACGTACGACCTTCTGAGGGAAGAGGCCCCTATCTACCCTGTACCAGAGACTCAGACATATTTTTTAACAAGGTATGAAGATATCATGCATGTCCTCCGAAAGACGGATATCTTCCGACGAGGAGCAGGTACGTCAAGGCCGCTACTTTCTGATTCGAAGGCATTGAAAATCTTTAAGGAACATGGCTGGCCGAAGCAGAGTATTTTGGGATCAAACCCTCCTGAACATCGACGTTATCGAGACATGGTTGATCATTTTTTTTCTGTACTCGGAGCTGAGAAGCAAACTTCTTTAATCAAAGGAGTAGTGAATGAGTTAATTGATGGGTGGATCGACGATGGTGAGGTCGAATATGTGAAAATGTTTGCTGAACCTCTTCCATCAATGGTTATAACGATGATGATGGGTTTTCCTCTAGACGATCTCGAAAAACTGAAAATATGGAGTGAAGCTTGGGTTGCTCCTTACTCCTTCCAACTCGATGCAGAGCAGGAACGAGAAGCTGCACAGCACATGGTTGACTTTCAGCACTACATCCACAGCCATATTCTGGATCGACGTAAAAATCCTCGTGAAGATGTCGTGTCGTATTTAGTGAATAATCCCGTAAAGCTTCATTCTGGTACAAGAATGTTGACTGATATTGAGATAATCAACATGATCGATCACCTGTATATAGGTGGAAATGAGACAACTACATTTGCCATGACTTCTGGTTTGTGGCTGCTCATTCAGAACCCATCTATCCAGACAGAATTACGAGCCGCCCCAGAAAAAGCACGCTCTTTCGTTGAGGAAGTACTCCGTCTTGAATCTCCAACTCAAGGGATGGACAGGCACGCCGCCGAAGATACAGAAATCAACGGCGTTAGGATTCCCAAAGGGTCTCATATTCATATTAGATATGCTGCTGCCAATCGAGATGAGCGACAGTTCAGTTGCCCAATAGACATAGATGTAGATAGAGAGAATGCGCATAAACATCTTGCGTTTTCACTTGGTGAGACCCATTGCCCAGGTGCTGGCTTAAGTCGACTTGAGCAAACTATTACTGTGCAGACGCTACTTGAGAGAATGAAAAATTTTGCTTTCTCGACTGGAAAGAACAACTTTCAACATCATCTGAATTTTACACTTCGGTCGTTTACCGACCTGCACATCACATTTGATAAGCGGTAATTCACTAAATGCACTAAAAGTGGTACGGGAACGGTTCCCAATTCGGAGAACGTTTTTCAAGAAATGCATCCCGACCTTCTTGAGCCTCATCAGTCATGTATGCAAGTCGTGTCGCTTCTCCGGCGAAAACCTGTTGACCGATCAACCCATCGTCAACGAGGTTCATTGCGAACTTAGCCATCCGATTACCCGTTGGTGACTTTTGATTAATACGAGATGCCCAATCTAAAGCAAAATCTTCTAGCTCTTCATGTGGGACTACTGCATTGACCATTCCCATAGCGAGAGCGTCATCAGCTGAGTAGCGAAGACCAAGGAAGAATATTTCTCTGGCACGTTTTTGGCCGATGTGTCTAGCTAGATAGGCAGAACCAAACCCTCCATCGAAACTTGCAACATCAGTATCAGTTTGCATAAACAGAGCGTGTTCAGCGCTAGCGATAGTCAAGTCGCATGTGACGTGCAAACTATGCCCTCCGCCTACTGCCCACCCCGGTACAACAGCTATCACTGGTTTTGGCATCATGCGGATAAGTCTTTGAACTTCGAGAATGTGAAGGCGGCCGACTTTAGCGGGATCAATCGTTTCAGATGTGTTACCTTCAGCGTACTTATAGCCATCTTTACCTCGTACCCGTTGGTCACCTCCTGAACAAAAAGCCCATCCACCGTCCTTCTGCGATGGGCCGTTACCAGTTAGAAGTACGCAACCGATATCGGTGCTCATTCTTGCATGATCCAATGCTTGATAGAGCTCATCAACGGTAGTTGGCCGAAATGCATTTCGGACTTCAGGCCTATTAAAAGCTATTCGAACTGTTCCTTGGTCCTTAGCCCTATGGTAGGTAATATCAGAGAAATTATAGGCGTCGATTTCTGTCCACAGTTCAGAGCTAAAAATTTCAGAAACGTTGTTTTCCATAAAGTAATCCTAGACCCATAATTTTGACCTCCGACGCTAAAGAAAATAGGTGCGAAACAGATAGGCATTAATCTAGAGCTCGGTCTTTCGCTACTTCATCTAGAGAACCATATTCTTCATCGGTACTAACAAAATCTTCATATTGTATAACGCCCATTCCAGCGAATGCTTTTCGTAAATAGCCATCTCCGGCATCAAGAAGTCCAAGTTTCTTACAATTAGGTACTATTTTTGAAAAAAGCATTTGTTGAAAAATATTTTCGCTGGGGTCTTGTTGCAAGAATATCTTGGACATCTCTCGTACGTCGACTCCCAAGCGGTCCCAGACTTCTTGCTGTAAGAAACGTCCTTGCATTCTTTCAGCAGCGTCGTGAGCGAATTCTTGACGTTCAAGAATTTCTGATGTTGTCAATTCTTGATAGTACTCTTGCAAACTAACCACGCCAAAAGCAACATGTCGAGCTTCGTCACTCATGATATACCGTAGTAAAGTTTTTAGGAGCGGTTCTTCTGTTAGTCGATGCATCGATCCAAATGCTGCTAGGGCTAGTCCTTCTACCATGATTTGCATACCTAAATAGGTGATATCCCATCGACTGTCTGAAATGATGTCGTCAAGAAGATCTTGTAGGTGGTGGTTGATTGGATATTCGGACGGTATTTTCTCCTGTAAATATCGGGCAAACACTTCTACGTGTCGTGCTTCATCAACAACTTGAGTCGCAGCGTAGTATTTAGCATCGATCCAAGGAACGGTTTCTACTATTTTTGCTGTGGCTAGTAAAGCTCCCTGTTCTCCATGCATGAATTGCGAGATACGCCAAGCAAAACTCTCTGTCGAATATTCTGTCCATTCCTTCGTGCCCCAGTTACTGATAGGGGAGCCTTGTGCCTCCATTAGCATCGCAACATACATACCACGATAATCATTGTTGTTTATTTCACTAGCTATGCGTTATACGTCAACGTCACTTGACCAATCTAAGTCGGTAGAGGCATTCCACTGTGAAGATTTGGCTTTCTCGTAGAGTTTATCGAGTTTCTCCCGCCGTCCTTTTTTGTAATCCCAAGTAAAGATAGCGTCAGAGTTATCTTGTACTTTTCGTATCTCTGCATGTGGATTAATATTTGCTTGACAGACTACGTCCTCAAAAGCTTCGAGTCTCTGTTCTTGGCTTAAATCACTTGTTTTTCCTATAGGTGTCATGCTTACCCCCGCATGATCTCTCTGATCCAATGATAGTAATGATCGAAGAACGTTGGCCTATCGGTTTTCTGCGTCTCGTAGTGATGCCCACCAATTAGGAGCATCTTCGCTGTGGTTATTTACGTACTCGTTCCAAAGTTCTCCACGTTCCTCATCGATCTTCCCAGTTGTCTGTGATGGAACTAGGGGAGATGCTCCTGAAATCGGGTCAAGCCATTCAAGTCTGAAATCTTCGAAACAGTCCGTGAAACCCGCATTGTGATGATAATCAGCGACTTGATGGCTCATGAATGCATCAAAATCTTTAAAAGATAACAGTACGTAGTACGTCCGATCATCTGTACCGCGAAAATATTCGTATCTTACGACACCAGATTCATTTTCGTGGGTTGACTTAAAAACAGTTTGGGCGATTTCTTCAAAGGAACCTTCATAACCAGCTTTAAGTTTTGCTTTAGCAAGAAGAGTCGACATTTCTTGAGTATGGCAGAAATAAAGAATCCGAGAAAATTATGTGTGATAAATATTTATTGATCTTCGACTAGGTTAATTTCCCAGAGAACTTGATCTAGTCTGTCTGCAGCAGTAATTGCTGCGTATTTTTGTGGGTTGTCCGGAGTGATGCAACTTGCAAGAGGGGATAGTACGGTCCAAGGAGTCGGGTGGCAGAATTGCACAATCGACAACCTGTCTCCAGTTTGGTTAGGTTCTGCCAGCACTCGATGGATCCCTGTAGGTATTACCCCATTTGTTAAATGTTCCAGCATGATACCGGTATTGATAATTAGGTTATTGTCTGGTGGGCTAGCATCTATCCAACCTTCGTCGGTTTTGATTTGAAGGCCTCGAGCGGTTGACCTAGGTAAAGCAGTAATTAAGTTAATGTCTCCATGTTCTTCTGCCCATATATGACTTGAATCAGGGGCTAAGAGCATTTCCGGATAATGGATCGCCCTTGATAGTGAGGCACCGCCTGGAACAAATGAATCAAACAAATCCTCATTACAACCGAGACCTGTAGCGATAACGCGGAGAAAACGTAGTTGGAGCTCAAGAATTTGATTGTGAAACTCTGTAAGAGTTTTTGAAATACCCGGAATGAATTCTTCAGGAAAGAGATTATCAAAAAAGCGATGTGGATAGCGGACTCGTAAGGGGTGCCCATCTGGTAAATCTTGCCCCCAATTCATCATCTCCTTCCAGTCAGGGGTATCAGAGATGGCAGCTGTTTCAACTAATAAACCGGTATACCCACGTTGACCATTCGTTCCCTTACCAACAACAGAAGCTTTTATCTCTTCAGTTAAAGCGAAAAACTCACCGAGTTTCCCATATACGTCATCTAAGAAAGTTTGAGAAATATCGTGAGCACTATATACGAAGCCAGTTTGCAGACTTTTCATTACCCCATCGACTACAGCATTACGAGTCGCAGTACTTCCATTCTCAAAAGCAAGAAGGTCTACATCGTAGATGAGGTCAGTCATTCATTTACCCTAGCCGATTCGATAGGGTTGACAAACCGGCTGACTTGGATAGCGGTAACCCTAAAGTGCTCGTATCGGTTAATATCAATCTGTGAGATTCGTTATAAAATTCCGAACATTAATTACTTGTTGCCTGACAATCTCATTATTCTCTCTCATCTTCGTATCAAGTGCTGGATCTCAAGAAAGTGAAGAAGTCGATTCAATTGAACAGGCAAAGCAGGAAAGAGAAGAAGCGCGTGAACAAGAACTTGCAGCAGGTGCAGAAATAGCCCTGTTGGAAGCAGAAGACATCGACGTTGTTGCAGCGCTAGATGCCGCTACCAGCTTGGTGTACCTGCAAGAAGCAAAAGAGCAGGCTGCGCAACAGCGTTTAGACTCTGCACTAAATGAAAAAGTAAGAGCTCAGGAAGATTTCCTTGAGATTGCTGAGGAGATAACCCTACTTGAAAAGCGCGCAGTCGCATACGCAGTGGAATCCTATCTAGGGCTCAGCGATCAACGTGCCGAGGCATGGTTTGAAGCTGACGATGCCACAACAGCAGCACATAAAATCGCATTATTAGATTTTGTTAGCAGCGACGCAAGAGATGTCCTTGACAAATTGAAATTGATTCAAGACAGTCGGGATGAGTTGCTTAGCTCTGCTGCAGTAGCAGAAAAACGAGCCGATGTTATACGGGTGGAACTTGAAGAAGTACGAGTTGACCTAGAAGCAAAAAAGAAAGTTCAAGAGGAACTGAAAGAAGAGTTGAATGCACGTCGAGTTTACTGGAATACGGTTCTTTCCTCGGCTGTTCGAGAACAAGAAGACATAACAGATTTTATTGTGGCTGAAGAAGAGCGAATAGCTCGAGAGCTAGAAGAAGCAAGAAGGCAGGCTGAACTTGACGCAAGGCTAGGCCAAATAAGCGAAGGCGGGTGGGTATGGCCGGCAGCAGGAAACGTAGGTTCGGGATTTGGTATGCGTCTTCACCCAATTTTGGGCTATTCAAGAATGCATAATGGGCTTGATGTGGGATGTTCCATGGGGGATCCAATATGGTCAGCCACCGAAGGTATAGTGACCATAGCAGAATCGTATGGTGGGTATGGAAACGCGATCGTTGTGCAACACGCAAACTCGACGGCTAGCTTATACGCGCACCTAACAGGGTTTAATGTAAACGTCGATCAATACGTCTTTACCGGAGATCAAATTGGGACATGCGGTACGACCGGACTTTCGACAGGTCCGCACTTACATTTTGAAATCCGACTGAGCGGAACGCCAGTGGACCCTAGACCGTATCTCCCTTAACTGAACAAAGATGCTATAGCTAATATCACGGTAGTAGTTAAAAGAAAAACACCGAAAAGTAGGAGATGGGGAAGGTATCGTGACTGATGATGAATAGGGGTCATTCCGGTGGGAATAGGTTCTACGGGTCGTTCGAATTCAAGACTCTGAACCCCTGATGGCATTACACCTGCTGGGTCAATGCATATTTCGTTACCTGTTCGAACCTTATCGCTCCAATTGTTTCCGTTCCACCAGCGTTGATCATGCCGGTGGAACGGGTCTATTTCCCAGCTGCCTTCGCTGGATGCAGGTAGAGTGTTTTTAGTGTTGTTATCCATCTTTCTCCTAGAAGCTGGAATTACTAAATATAATGATTCCACAGTATCTTGTCATGCCGAAAGGTCGTATGAGAAAATTACTATTAAAACGGCATCAAGAAACTAGCCGTGCATCGTAATCTGGCCGAGCTTGCTCGACTTTGTGATGGGGATATAGAAGGCCCTGGTGCGATAGGTGTAAAAGGGTATTCCGTTGATTCGAGATCTGTAAATAGTGGTGATTTGTTTATTCCATTGGTAGCTGAACGCGACGGGCACGATTTTGTGAAAGATGCTTTCAAAGCTGGAGCTGTAGCGCATTTACAGAGTAACGGTATCTCACACGGCCCTTCCATAAGAGTAGAAGATACTTTGAAGGCGCTTCAGGTCCTTGCCCAAAGAACTACCGAAATACTTCCGACGACTGTAGTGGGGGTTACAGGTTCAGTTGGGAAAACAACTACCAAGGACATGTTGCGATCCTGTCTGGAAGTTCAATATCAAACTTGGGCGAGTCAAAGTTCTTTTAATAATGAGATTGGGGTTCCGTTAACAATCTTGCGAGCACCAGAAATAACTGAATTTTTAGTATTAGAGATGGGGGCAAGAGGAGAAGGTCAAATCTCAAGGCTATGTGAGATAGCTTCTCCACTAATAGGGGTCGTAACGCAAGTCGGTTTAGCTCATAGTGAATTTTTTGGTGGGCTTGAAGGAATCATCCGAGCCAAAAGCGAACTTATTGAATCGTTACCAAGTGAAGGACTCGCTGTCCTTAATGGTGATGACGAGAATGTTAGGAATATGCAAGCGAGAACTTCGGCAAATGTTCTTTTATTCGGAAGTAGCGGGGGAGACGTGGTCGCTGAGGAAGTTTTTTTAGGAGAGGATCTATGTCCCAGATTTGTTATTCGGTCTGAGTGGGGCAGTTCTGAAGTGGCTTTGGCTACTCCGGGTCTTCATAATGTAAATAATGCTTTAGCAGCTGCAACCGTGTCGCTGTACTGCAATGTCCCATTGGTTCAAGTGGTTGCAAGCCTCGAGATGGTTCAGATATCACCACTTCGAATGGAAATATCAGAAACGAAAGCCGGTGTCCTATTAATCAATGACGCATATAATGCGAACCCGCTGTCTATGTCCGCAGCATTAGAAACATTGGCTTCGTCTAGCAGAACAAACCTTATTGCTGTTCTTGGTCTTATGGCAGAACTCGGTCCCGAAGCTGAACAAAGTCATTGCGAGATAGGAAATAAAGCAGAGCAGATGAATATTTCAGTAATATCCGTTGGAGTACCAGAATACGGCGGAAAGCTAGTAGAAAATCTGACGGAAGCTGTAAGTCTGATTCAAGAGATGATGCCATTCGATAATGACACTGCCATTCTTTTGAAAGGTTCTCGTATAGCTGGTCTTGAGCGAATAGCTAATGAACTTTTTTCCGAACAGTGATCTATTGTTCGGTCGGTAAATTTTCAGGCATTATCGGTGAGTTTGTCATTTGGTAATGAGAAAGTTTCGCTGCGTCACATTTTTGACAGAGGTAAATGAGTCGAGCACTTTGTATTGAAAGTTGACTTCCACGTGATTTACTGACGATAGCTTCGTGAGCTGGTCTTACGTCTGAAGAGTCGCAACGGGAACAACGAGGTTGTAAGTCTCGAAGCCAAATCAGATTACATGATCCACAATGTACAGTAATATCGCCCATCTCCATTTCGCCATGTAAATTTTCATCTTCACCACAACGAGGACAACAGACGATTAACTCCATATAAATAAACTAGTAGAAATATCTGTTCGGTAATGAAGTTCTTTTAAGTAGATTGGGTTTGGGCCTTGGAGGAAAGTCGCAAATGAAGAAAGATAAGACTGTCTACGAAATACTAGGAGTCTCCAGAACAGCGCAGCAAGCTACGATCCGTAAAGCGTATGTGGCGAAAGCGCGGAAGTTGCATCCGGACAATTTTCGCTCCTCAGCGCCTCATGAGCTCAAACGTTCTGAAGAATTGATGCGAGAGTTGAATAACGCATGGACCACAGTTTCAGACCCAAAATTGCGGAAAGAATACGATCGCAAATTAGTGCAGAAGCAAAAAGCGTCGGTGAAGAAGAATTTTTCACCCAGTGCATCCAGTTATCCACAAGACAGCGGAATTAAGAAGACCAAGCCTAGCTCTAAGTACGCAACTTACGATGATATGAAACTTAACGGATTTGCTAGGGTCGTCCGGCCGTTTCCGCTTTCTATTCTGTTGCTAAGTGTGCTGGCAGTGGTCCTAGTTTTTGCTTTAGTAGGTGGAAGCGACAGCGACACTCCCACTAAAGCAAAACCTTCACCTACAGGGATACCGCTAATATGTATCGATATTACTCCAGAGACAGTGCAAGTTCCCTGTGCCCCCGGAGGGTACGAAGCTGTTGTATGGGAAATCGTTGGGCCTAAGGAGTCGTGTCCAGATACGTTGCTTCCATATTATCGAAGTGGAATTGGCGGATTATTTTGTGTCACCTTGGTCGAGTGACGTCATGTATTTGCGTTGAGACTACTCGGTAGATTCCATCATAAATTGCGAGGCACATCATCAAATGAAGTAAGCCGACATCACCGTATTGGTTTCGGATCTCTTCAGTTTTTTCTGATGTAATTGATCTAACATCGAAAAGAAACGAATCAGCAAGGTGTACGAATTCCAAATCAGTTTTTCCTGTGACTTGGACGGATGGTAAATATTCGCCTGGGACTCCGAGTAGCTTGGCTATTCGCAGTTGGATAGCTCGGAGCGCAGCTGTCGGGAAGGCTTCCATCTCCCATAATGATCGCTCTAAATAAAGCCAGCGATCTCGCAAATTAGGGGACGGCGCGAGCAGGGCAGCGAGTTCATGCGAACTATCGACAGCGAAGTCGGCCTGTTTCTTCGGGGCAGTGGGAGTTGGGATAACGGTAGTTTCCATTTCTTCAGGTTCTCTCCCAAGTGCAATTAATAATTTTGAGAACCCATGGAATAAGCCGAGTCCTAGTGATAGTTCGAGTGCTTCTTCAGGATTGAAAAAATTTAGAAGTTCGGATTTAATGTCAGCGGGAAGTTCACCTGGAGTCAGAATAAAAAAATCTGTAAAGAGCAGTGCTGCTTTCCACTTGGATTCTAGCTCTCTAGCTTCCCAACTATTGTCAATTAGTGTTGCTGTTTTTTCATCAAGTCCCGCTTCACGAGCGAGTGAGAAACGAACGTTCTTTCAGTAGCCGCAGTCCGTAAGGCGAGCATTTCGGAGGCGAACCACTTCTTTCAATTCGTGTGGAAGTTTTCCATTGCACCAGAACGTACCGTACAGATCACCAAACTTGTTTCCAATTGTGGGATCAGCGCTAAAAAGTCCTGATCTATCGTCTCTGCCCATATCGAAGCATACTTCTAACAATCGAATCTATGTTACAAAATTTACTAGTTTTCCATTAATGACTATTTCTTTACGAATGTCTTTGCCGGAGACCTCGGACGATATTTTCGGGTCGTTTAAAGCGGCTTCTTTCAGATCCGAAGCGGAGATATCTGATGGAACTAAAATTTTACTGCGGACCTTACCGTTTATTTGTATTGGAATTTCTAACACTTCAACAGCAAGCATACTTTGATCAGCTACTGGGAATCTTGCATAAACGATACTCTCGGTGTGTCCTAATTTTTCCCAAAGTTCTTCTGCAATATGAGGGGCAAGCGGTGATAAGAGGTGAACGAGAGGTTCAGCGATTTCTCTTGGAGTCGGTTCAGCCAGTTTGGTAATTTCATTGTTGAGTTCGGTGATTCTCGCAATCGCAGTATTAAAGCGAAGGTTATCCATGTCTTCTCTAACGGCTTGAATTGTTTTGTGTAGTAATCGTCGAAGAGCAAGAGAGGCAGCGGCTTCACTAATCTCTAATTCTCCATTCTCTTCGTTAACAAGGTTTCGCCAAATTCGTTGCAGTAATCTCTGTGACCCCACAACGGATTTGGTTTCCCATGGTCGGTCTTGATCTAGGGGGCCCATGAACATTTCGTACAATCGCAACGTATCGGCACCAAATTGGTCGTACATTTCATCAGGTGTAACTGAATTCTTTAATGATTTTCCCATTTTTCCAAATGAACGAGTAACTAGATTTCCATCAAAGAAGTAGTCCCCATTGTCTTCAACGACTTCCTCTGCATCAACGTATAGACCTCGGCTATCTTGATACGCGGCTGCTTGTATGTATCCTTGGTTGTAAAGTCGTTGGAACGGTTCAGGACAGCTTACGTGTCCGAGGTCGAATAGAACTTTGTGCCAGAAACGGCTGTAAAGCAGATGCAAAACAGCGTGTTCAACTCCTCCTACATAAAGGTCGACACCGCCGACTCCACCGGACATCCAATAACGTTCTACATCTTCTGAAACGAATTCCTCAGAATTTGTTGGGTCGAGATAACGCAGATAATACCAACAAGAGCCAGCCCATTGTGGCATCGTGTTGAGTTCTCGTGAATACTGTTGCAAGCCGTCTCCGATGTCGATCTCTATATGTGCCCAATTTTCTGCTCGACCCAATGGGGGTTCGGGGTCACTGTTCTCAGTTAAAGTGCGCGGTGCCCAGTCGATAAGTTCGGGTAGTTCTACAGGTAAGTGTTCATCGGTGAGAGCTGTGGGGAGACCTGTAGCGCCGTATACGATTGGGAAAGGCTCACCCCAGTACCTTTGGCGGCTAAATAGCCAATCTCGGATTTTGTAAGTTACTTGTTTCTTTCCAGATTTATTATTCTCAAGCCAGTCAATCATTGTTGTCTTGGCCTCTTCGATATCAAGTCCATTTAGAAAATCGCTATTAATAGCAGGGCCGTCACCGGTATACGCTTTCCCCTCCCAATTCTCAGGTGGTTGGACTGTTCGCAGGATATCTAGGTCAAAAACTTCTGCGAATTCCCAATCGCGTTCATCTTGTCCAGGGACGGCCATAATCGCTCCAGTGCCGTATCCCATCAAAACATAATCTGCGATAAATATCGGAATACTGTTTTTGTTAACTGGTAAACATGCATAGGACCCGGTAAAAACTCCAGTTTTCTCTTTGTTCTCTTGCCGGTCTAGGTCACTTTTCCGAGCAGATTCATTACGGTATGCATGGACAGCATCTACTGGGTTAGTGAAGTCATTTTTCCATAATTCCGGCGTATCGGGGGGCCATTCTGAAGATGTTAATTCTTCAACCATGGGGTGCTCCGGTGATAAGACTATGTATGTGGCTCCGAAAAGTGTGTCCGGCCTCGTCGTGAAGACTTTAATTTGAGATTCATTAACGGTGAACGATATTTCTGCTCCCTCACTTCTTCCGATCCAATTTCGTTGCATCGTCTTGATCGCATCAGTCCAGTCAAGGTCGGTGAGATCATCCAGGAGGCGATCCGCATAAGAAGTAATTTTCATCATCCATTGTTTCAAAGGACGCTTAAATACTGGGTGATTCCCTCTATCGCTCCGGCCTTCAGCGGTCACTTCTTCATTGGCGAGTACTGTACCTAAAGCTGGGCACCAGTTAACCGGCGCCTCCGCTAGGTATGCGAGTCGGTAATCATTAATGATTTCTTGTCGAGAGATGTCATCCATCTCGTGCCAGATTTTTCCAGAAGGTAACTCCCTGGCCCTAGAGTCAAGTTCATCTATCAGCTCATCTATGGGCCGAGCTTTTTCAAGTTCATCATCGTACCAGGCATTGAAAAGCTGTAAGAAGATCCATTGCGTCCAACGATAGAATTCTAGATCTGTAGTAGCAACAGATCTTCTTTCGTCGTGGCCGAGACCTAGACGGTCCAACTGTCGCTGCATGTTGGCAATATTGGCATTTGTATTCTCTCTAGGGTGTTGTCCAGTTTGCCTCGCATGTTCTTCTGCCGGTAATCCAAATGCGTCATACCCCATAGTGTGGAGAACATTGTGTCCGGTCATTCTTTTGAAACGGGCATATACGTCTGTGCCGATGAATCCTAAAGGATGCCCAACGTGGAGTCCTGTTCCAGATGGATACGGAAACATATCCATGATGAATAGTTTTGGAAGTCCAGATACCTTAGGGTCTCCTGCGAGTGCACCGGAAGGATTAGGAGCATGATAGGTTCCGTTATCTCGCCAATATTTTTGCCATTTAAGTTCGATGGTATTTGCAAAAGCAGCCGTGTATCTGAATTCTGGAATATTGCTCTCGCGCGTCATCTGATAAAGACTAGGGCAGCCAAAGTGCTTTCATGCGCCAAATTTTCTTTTAAACCTATTAATCTGGAAGCTGATCTTGTTTAGTCACTGATTAAAAGTCTTTATATCTGACTGGGAGACATAAAGTAGTTCAAATGTTTGAATAGAAATCTGCTGATGTTTCCAAGTTGATGCCACGACTAGAAAAAAGCGAAGGGTAATAATTGAAATGGTACAAAATCTGCGTGGAGCAATATTTGATTACGGAGGGGTTATGTCGTATTCCCCACTCTGGAGAACGCAAATATTGGCAGACGAAATGGGTGTCCCAGCAGACATTTTTTCAAAGATAATCTTTTTTGGCGAATCCGACAGCGTCTCACTTAATCCATGGCATGAGGCTGAATGTGGCCGTCAACCCCTTAATGATGAGTTCGCTCAATTGATGCAAAA